>CAZXCW010000055.1:0-14510 GCA_964639385.1 uncultured Nitrospiraceae bacterium | reverse complement strand
TCAACTCTTTGGGGAGTTTTTTCTTACGCTCTTCCTGCCGACGGACGAATTGCTCAAGTTCTTTCTGCATTCAACGCTGTCAAGCAGGGCATCTTCTTTAACCCTCGCCCGCAACCATGCGTCACTTGCTTCAAGGCATTGTTTTATTTCCGAAAAATAGAGAGTTAATAAGTCAAGATCCAGGGCTTGAGCGTGAGCAAGGTCGTTCCTATAGTACTCTATGCGTTCCAAACGGTTTCGGAATTGGTTCTTTGACAGGCCAGTAAAAATTTCTTGAAGTAGTGGGCCCCGGGCAATAATTTCCTTTAAATCGCATAGCTGAGTGCACTCAAGAAGACCAATGCTGGCATCTTTTGATATGCGTTCAGCCTGAATATCTTGTGCGTTTTTAAACCTTTTTTCATTTAACATTTGGGTCCAACCGTCGTCTTCATAATAATCACGTATGCTTTCTCTGAGGTTCATCTCTAAGAGTGTAATCAGCCCAAACATCAGGATACGTACCGGGACTCTTTGGAGGTCAGCCTTAGTGACAATACCAGCGATACCAGAACCTTGAAGAACGAATAAAAACGGTTGTTTCTGGAGCATTTCAAAAAGATTTGCCGCTGGCAGTGTTTCAGCAACAATCATGGTTACATCAATCGAATGGGCATACTTACCACAGTGACCATCAGCAAGTTCCTTTGCAACTATGTACTGATAGTAATATGGATGCTCTTTAAGTGGTGCTATATCAATCTTGAGATCATCCATCTTCTGCCGAACTATCTCAGCATTTTCCTGAGGGTCAGGAGCATAGAGATCATAGGTGGCGATGTGTCGCAAAAGAATCTCACCTTCAGTTAGCTTCCTTAGCTGATCAAGTTGTTGATAAACCCGCATATTGTCTTCCAATACTAAATTATGAAATCAAAAGTAAAGTGTACCCGTCCCTTTTATACATTCTTGGACGCTCTCAATGCACGTTAGCTACCATGAGTTTCCTCAGTAAAAATATTTATTTCAATGTCAGAACCTTCAAAGACTGAAAATATAGCATTAGGCATGTACGATAAACCAAGTTCAACTATTCTTGAGACTCTCTCTTCATAATTTTCTGTTGAAACAACTTTGTGGTGAACAACTTCAGATTCCCGAGAGCCATAAGCGCACCCTGCAATGCCTGTTTGCCTCCTATTCGTCCCCTCAATTGGAAGATGACAAACAAGCGGAGAGCCACTCATCCCAAAAAGAACTGGAAAATTAAGTTCAAATGAATCGCGATAGATGGACTCTCTGGAGATTCCCGAAACATGGCCTTTCAAGTAGCGTTGTCTGAACGATAATTCGTTAGGGCCTAATGGCTCATGTACGTAGCCGTACAATTCAATATCACTACCAACATCAACAAATGGTTTTTCAAAAAATGGCCATGGCTTCAAAATACCTGGTGAAGAACTTTTACATAATGCCAAATCGTATTTGTCCGATTTCACTACGATTTTCAGTTCTAATTTCTTTTTCTGTCCCAATTGGTAAGTCAAAAGCCTTTCACTATTATTCATTGCATCAACTATATGTCGGCAAGTGAGTAAATGCCCCTTCTTATCTATATAAAAACCAGTACCCAGAAAACGAAATTTATTGCTATCGGTTCTTGGAATAGCGATTAAAGGAACAATAACATCTTCTACATATAAAGTCTTTCCCATATATTATTAGGGCACCTAACGGTTTTCATTGGCGAAACATCCGAGCCACGGTCGAGATGCTCTGGTATAAAGCATAGCTGTTTCCCGAAGAGCAGGAACTCCAATGTATTGTTAAATGAAGTTTCGGGCATTCTTTAAATATAACCGTCCTTTTTCCTCTTTACTGTAATAACTTTTTCACTTATTCTGATGGGTACTCTTTATTGAGTACATCTTTAGCTTTCTCTAATGCGGCGAGGTTAATTTCTTTTTCAGAAGTTGTTGAATCGATTGGTATGGAGAATGTCCTCGAGAAATTAGCAATAGGGATTCCGCAATCTTCGCTAACAGAAAATTTAACTTTGACCTCGGCGGAATTTTGCCCAACCATGACTTCAACAACTACTATTGTTCCTTTACTCATAAATTTCTCTCCTTTCTTTATGGTTTTGTTGGAATTGTAGCAGGTTGATCAGTCATAGCAACCTGTTTTTAGCTTTTTCACGGTTTGTCAGCCACCGACATTTTAAGAACAATATTGCGAATTTTGGCTTCAGCTGTCGAAGAGATAAAAAGAAGAAGACTCAGGATAAATAAGGCTTTTTGTAGACTTTTCTTTTTCATTCCTTCAGTCTCTTTGCCACACAATGCCTTTTGAACTCAAAAAATACTGGGCATCTTTATTCCCCAATCTTGCAGCAATTTTTATATCATTTATTTCTTGTTCGTAATTACCTAACATGCCATAATCCAACCCACGTATATAGTAGGCAGCAGAATACTGGGGATTAAATTCTATCGCCCTGTCATAATCTCTTATAGCTAGCCATGTGTTATGTAACGAGTCATAACTCACCCCACGATAATAATAAGCTGCTGACTCCCAAGGATTGAGTTCTATCACTCTTTCAAAATCTCTTATAGCCTGCTGATAATTATCCAACTTTAAATAAGTTACCCCACGATCATAATAAGCAGCTAAATCCTGAGGATTAAGTCTTATTGCCTTACTAAAGGCATCTATTGCTTCCTGATAACTTCCTTTTTCCATGAATGCTTCGCCTTTTTGAACTTCAGTTTGAGCTTGAGACTTGTGTGCTTGTTCTTGATCAGCCAATAGACTTTTCATATCTTCCTGAGTTAAAGGTACTAATTTTGGTTTTGGATTTCGTAATAAAACAGGTACCGAACTAATAACAAGGAGTCCAATAATACCAATAGCCCAAGCTATCATAACCTTCTGTTTCTTTGACACATTAAGTCTATTTATACCTTGCACGACTACATATCCGATTGTTCCTCCTAAACCACCTGAAATTGCAGCTATAATAATATGAGCAATCCACGAAGAAGTAGGCAAAAATTTGAAACCCAAATATAGTGCAAAGGTAAGGAATGCAAGAGTTAAGGCTTCGGAAGAAATATCTTCTTTTGAATGAGCGTTATTCTGTTTAGTTTTTTCGCCATAAACGTTACAGGAATCTCTTTCCTCTGGCTTGATGTTTCTTTCAGACTTATTTTGAGAGGATTGTTCGTAAGCCTTTGCCAAATAGAGTATCAGCTTCTCATAGGCTTCATCGAATCCTTTAATCTTTTCTTCTGCTTTCTTTTGCAGAAGGGAGTCATTTGCAAAGCTGTCTGGATTCCATACTCTCAATAAATCTCTATAAGTCTGCTCTATCTCTTCTTTAGTTGCACCTGGCTTGAGACCAAGTATTTCATAATATTCATTCATATCCTTCATCCTGGTACCATCACATGTTTAAAAATATTGTTGTGGTTTAATATCGTTTTCTATCATAGTCCGCTTCTATTGCATTCTGGGTGGTCTTCAAGCTTTGGTCTCCGTGTTGAGAGATTTGTTAGTCGATATCGATAGTTGTTTACGTAGTCTCATATCTCTTATGACAGCAACAATGACTGCAATACCCAGTAAACCAGGAGCGTAGAAATAACCAGTTAAGAAGAGAAGAACCATGTATCCGAGAATAATCCAATAGGTAACACGGTATCCTGATGTCAATGGATAAGTCATTGTCTCTAAACATCCTGGGCACGTCAGTTTCTGAAACCCCAAGAACGTTCTCTTAGGCGTGCCGTAAAATTTAGTGCCACATTGCCAACAAGTTGCATGGGGAGCCAGTTTTGATTTTTCTTCTGCAGTTTGTGTGGTATTTTTTTCGGATTGAGACATTTCTTGAGCCTTGTAAGTATCTGATGACTGATTGTAAAACTGGCTTTCTTTAGGATTATCATTTTCCTTAAACTCAGGTTGAGAGGTCTGTTCAGAAGATTTCAAAAGATAAAGTATCAACTTCTTATACGCTTCATCAATTTCCTTAGCCTTCTCCCGTGCTTTTTGTTGTAGACTGGGTTCGTTAGTAAACTTTTCAGGATTCCATACAGTAAGCAAATCCTTATAAGCTTGCTTTATTTCTTCTTTTGAAGCATTAGGTTTTAGTTCAAGAATTTGATAATAATGATTAATGATGCTACCCTCTTCACTCTTTAAGCTTTGTTTTTTTTCTTCATTCTCAGGATTTGGTTTTTTTTCTGTGAGTTTTTGAATCTTCTGAGCTTTCAATTTTTCATATTCTTCACGATTTTTAAATCTTGAATCAGCACAGCTTTCAACAAATTTCTTTTCATGGGATATTCTTTCATTAATTTCTAAAAACTTATCAAGAATTGGTCGACGTATCTTGCTGTATTCATTTTCTGTGATAATGCCAGTGTCTAAAAGTTCTTTTAATTCATTTAATCTCTCTTGAAGAACCTTTTTATTTTCTTCTTTCTGCTTTTCAATGGCTAAGCGTTCCTCTTCCTTTTTCTTTTCAAGAGCTTTTTGTTCTTCTTCTTTCCTCCTTATTTTTCGCTTTTCTTCTAAGTCGTAAATGCTACATTTGATTTTTTCAACTTCTTCTCTGGTTGTAATATAACCGCAATTACATCTGAGATGATCTTGATAAACCGATATACCGCATTTTGGACAGAGCCAATAATTCAAAGCCATAAATTCCCTCCGAATTAATTCCCCTGAAGAAAATATATCTTGTGATGTTTCATAGAACAAGCATATTCCGATTTCAGCATATTAGAATACATTGACACTCATTTCACTATCTGCGTTTCATACAGGTGCCGTAAATACTTGAACCTTTGGCACAAACACTTCCTGGCCCACAGTCTGTATCAAATGAGCATGTATCTCCATAAGTTCCATTGAGGTCAGTAGGGGAATATACTGGTTGGTTATCATGGTCGTTTCCTGGAGAAATGCCACCCACACAAACACCATAAATGCTGCCAGATGCTTTTATGCATCTGCTTCCTGGGTCACAATCTGTATCAAATTCACAAGCTAAACTTTGAGAAACCCAAAACAAAGTAATAATGATAAGAAAAACACTAATCTTTTTCATCTACACCTCCATTTAGCATTGAACAAACTTTGTGCCATACATTTAATTCCTCAAGTCATTGAAAATTCATTGTTTTTTTAGGCATGACGTAACTTGTAATCTGTTTATCTGTGACAATTTTTGTTCCAATCTCTGAAATGTGAACAGTGCCAACAAGTTCTTATCAGTTCATTCGGGTTCATTCCGTTCCTTCTTTCTTTTAATAATTCTCACGAATTCTTTCTAACTGTTAGATACACAATGATACTTAGACAGCCATTGAAACCGAACAAAACACAAAAAGGAATATTAGAAATACAATGCAAACAGATAATACGTGATAAGGAATTTCATCTTTCTTTGCAAGCATTATTTTCTTGTTAGACTTCTCGTACTCATTGAAGAGACTTGTAGCATAATTCACAGGGATTGCGAAATTAAGGTTTTGACCGTCGGTAATTGAGCTTTTTGCAATTCCAATAACCTCACCTTTTGAGTTAAATACGGGACTTCCGCTACTTCCTGGTGAAATGGGAGCCGTAATCTGAAGTCTACCTTTCTCACGAATACTGCTTATAATTCCATCTGAAACACTGGTCTCTAATTCTTCTGGACTGCCTATGACAACAATATTTTCTCCCTGTTTTGCTTTATAAGTGGAAGCGAGTTTAACCTTTGGAAGTCCTTTACCTTCTACTTTAAACAATGCAATATCGTTATCCTTATCAAATGAAATAAGCCCTTCCAAAGGGAAATAAGCACCATTTTCCATTTTGACAAGTAGACCAGGGTCTTTCCCTTCAAGTAATTCCGAAATTACATGGTAATTGGTTGCAACAATTCCATTTGAATCAATGATAAAACCACTCCCTGAGGCAATGTGGTCATCTCCTTCGTAAACATAAATGGTCACGACTGCTTTTTTGTGTTTTAGAATCATATCTGAAACTTTGGCTTCCGCTATCGAAGATACAAAAAGAAGAAGACTCAGGATAGACAGGGCCTTTTTTAGGACCGCATTTCCTGCTCTCTTTCTCATTTCTTCTTTGCCTCCCACTTTCTGTTATAATGAGGCTGATTATTCAGCCCTTTACTTGTATAACGGATTTCCAAAGGAAAAACGGACAAGAAAACAGGGCTAATAAGAGAAGACATGGACAGAGAGACGCAAGTTCTCATAAATGAAGCAAAAATTGGTGATAAAGATGCACTAAATAGACTCTTTGCAAGGTATCAAAATAGGGTTTTGCGGATAGTTAGACTCCGATTAGACCCGGGGCTAAGAGAAAGACTAAACATGCAGTCTATGGACATCGTTCAAGAGGTCTTTATAGCTGCACTCCAAAAACTAAACGAATTCCAACCCACAAGCAAAGGTGCTTTTCTGCATTGGTTAAGTAAGATTGTAGAAAATTACATACGAGACCAAATTGATTATTTCTCAGCCCAAAAGAAATACTCACCATTAAAAGAGCTTTCCTTGGATGAATCGTTGAAAACAGATTCAGGAAGTGAAGTGAAGGTTAATGAAATAATACCCTCAAAGGATACCTCTCCCAGCCAGTATGCATCAAGGAAGGAAATAAAAAGTGCATTAGATAGTCTTCTATTAAGGCTTGAGGATGCTGACAGAGAAGTTATAATTCAGCATAGACTTGAAGAATTAACTTTTAAAGAGATAGCACAGTTATACAATAAAACTGAAGATGCAGTACGCAAGCAATATCACCGTGCTTTTGAGAAGCTTATTTCACTTGCAGAAGAAGCCCCAGGGTTTAAGGAATATAAAGGAATATAAATAGAAATAAGTTGATTCAAAGTAACGAAGATATAGAAGGATTTTACCCCTCACCGGAAAATAAACTTCAGCAGAGAATCAGAATTGAAAAGCTTATTGAGGAAGGTTTAAAGGATGAGGTCTGGTCAGGTCGAAGAATCGGTGAATACATTATAGTTGAGGAGATAGGCCGTGGAGGAATGGGGATAGTCCTTCTGGCAATACAGACCTCTTTAAACAGATTTGTAGCTCTGAAGATTCTACCTTTTGGATTCTCACTTGATGATAAGACTGTAAGGCATTTTCAGAATGAGGCAAAAATTATTGCAAAATTCAATCACCCTCATATCGTCCCCATTTTCTCAAGTGGAGAAGAAGAAGGTGTTTACTATATTGCTATGGCTTTTATACCAGGTCTTTCTTTAAATAAAGTTATCGAAAGCCTTAAACGTTTTTCTTTGCATGAAATTAGGGCATCTGCCATAAGAAATACTATTTTAATGCATCCTGACTTTATGCAGTTTAACCTTGATTTGAAAAATAGCGGATTAGATGAGTCTATTATGAGCCAACGTGATCTTTCGTTCTGGGATAATTCTTATTTGAAATTCATACTTACAATCTTTCATGAAGTTGCCGATGCCCTCAATTATGCCCACAGGAATAATATATATCATGGAGACTTAAAACCCTCCAATATAATTCTTACTCCTGAAGGAATCCCCATGATTGTGGATTTTGGTTTAGCCAAAGACATGAAGGCCATAGCAACCACACGGTCAAGTGAATTTGCAGGGACAATTGGCTATGCCTCTCCTGAACAGATTAGAGACAATACGATAGATGAAAAATCTGATATATGGTCACTCGGTGTTGCCCTGTATGAGTTAATCAACTTTAATCATCCCTTCGGAGGAAAGACAATCTCAGAAACCATAGATAAGATATTAAATTCAGAACCACCTTCTTTAAGAAAGCAAGATAAAAAGATACCTAAAGAGACAGAGGCCATAATATTCAAATGTTTGGAGAAGAATCCTAAGGGACGTTATTCAAGTATGACAATGCTGAGAGAAGACCTCAATAATTTCCTGGAATCAAAACCGATAAAGGCAAGACCTGTCGGCATTATGAATAGAACGTATAAATGGGTTAAGCGGCATCCTTTAATATCCCTTTTAACCTTTGGACTTCTGCTTACATTAATGATAGCTTCATCACTGTTCTTAAATAAGAAGATCAGTGACTATATAGACAATGGGTATTCCTTTTATGATAAGGGCGATTACGATAAAGCCTTACATAGTTACAATAAGGCTTTAGATTTCCTAAAGCCAATACCTTTTTCAAAACAACGTCAGAAAGATATCTTCTATAAATTAGGTGATGTCTGGCTTGCCAGGGGAGAACATGAAAAAGCCATTAGCTATTACAAAAAGGCAATCGAGATTGACCCTAATTATTCTCCGGCAATAGTGTCATTAGGCGATGCATATTATGAACTGGGATCTTATGATGAAGCAATAAAGTCTTACAGGTCCGCAATTAAATTATCTCCAGGTGATAGGTACAATTATTACGAGCTTGGAAGGATACTGACAAAAAAGGGTTCATTTGATGAGGCTATCAAGAATTATCTTATTGCGCTCAGGCTTGCACACAATGATGCTGAAACCTTAGGAGAGATAGCTTCCGTTATTAATAAAAAGGGATTGCATAAGAATAATGAGATTGAGAAGTATCTCAAGGGGATGGGTTTTAACAGCAAAGAAATCAATTCCATTGTTTCAAGTAAGCAATAAATAAATTCAAAATTTCAACGTCCTGATAACAAGAAATCTGGATCAAAGGTGTTTTGAATTTTGGATTTTGCTCATCCGATATTGTTTTAAGATTTTAGAATTTTGATTGCCCTATTTTATATTGTATTTATACAGTCTATGACGAAAAGACCTGAAAGATAGGTTAAGAAGCCTTGCTGCCTCTTTCTTTACACCACCTGACTTTTCGAGTGCTTTAAGGAGATATCGTTTCTCAATATGCCCAATAATTTTATCAACATCGACACCTAGTTCAGTAAGTTCTGGTATCTCTTTTATTTCTTCAGCATACCCAATTATTTCGTTTGGAAGTTCTATTGGAGTTATCTCTTCCTTTTCTGTTAAAAGGACTATGCGTTCAATAACGTTTTCGAGTTCCCTTACATTCCCTTTCCATGGATATCCTATCAATATTCTCATCGCCTCAGGTGAAAACTTCCTCGGCTGGTTTGATGTCTTCTTAAGAAAGTATTCTATGAGTAAAGGTATATCCTCCTTTCTCTCTCTAAGGGGGGCTATATATATAGGTACGACGTTAAGTCTGTAATATAAGTCTTCTCTGAATCTGCCTAATGTAATTTCTCCTTTTATGTCTTTATTTGTAGCAGATATAATCCTAACATCTACCGTTATGTCTGTCGTCCCACCTACTCGTCTGAATGTCCCATTTTCAAGAACTCTTAGAAGCTTAGCCTGAAGATTAATCGGCATCTCACCAATCTCATCGAGGAAGAGGCTACCACTATCAGCAATCTCAAATAAACCTTGTTTGTTATGCATTGCACCGGTAAATGAGCCTTTCATATGTCCAAAAAGTTCTGATTCTAACAGCCCTTCAGGAAAGGCAGCACAGTTTATTGCAACAAAATTTTTATCCTTTCTATAGCTGAGGTTATGCAGGGCTGTTGCAACTAATTCCTTACCACTTCCACTGTCACCTATGATAAGGACATTCGAGTTGCTCTGTGCTACTTTAGGAATCAGTCTGAAGAGTTCTTGCATCTTAGCACTTTGACCAATAATATTTTCGAGTCTGTATGCTGTTTTTACCTTTCCCCGTAAGAGCGTAACCTCCTCACTCAACCTCTTCTTTTCGAGGGCCTTTTCTACGATCAATCTGATTTCATCTATTTTGAAAGGTTTATGAATATAATCATAGGCACCCAGTTTCATGGCCTCGATTGCTGCCTCTGTTGTGCCAAAGGCTGTTATCATAATCACGATGGTATCGGGGGAAACCTCTTTTACCCTCTTCAGCAGCTCGAAGCCATCAACCTTAGGCATCTTTACATCTGTTATGATAAGGTCAAAGATGTCATTTTTAATATATGAGAGCCCTTCAAACCCATCAGATGCGGAAACTACTTCGTATTTTTCTCCCTCGAGGAGGATCTTGAGAACTTCTCGCATGCTTTTCTCGTCTTCTACGATGAGTATTCTTCCCTTATACTTTTCCATCTGTCTTTGGTAATATAACCTTAAAGGATGTGCCAAATCCAGGACTACTTCTCACGTTGATACTTCCGGCATGTTCTTCGATTATTCTATAGGCTATGGAAAGTCCAAGGCCGGTTCCATTCTCCTTTGTACTAAAAAATGGATAAAAGATTTTTTCCATATCGTGGTTATCTATGCCGGCTCCCGAATCCTCGAAAATTATTTCAACATCCGGGCCTATACTTTTTGTTGAGATTATAAGTTCCCCTCCTTCTGGCATAGCCTCTATTGCGTTTATCCCAAGGTTCCAGAAAACCTGCCGTATCTTCTGAGGGTCTGCTTCTACTTCAAGCATCCCTGTATACTTTTTATTTATAGAGATATTGCCTCTATTCTGTTCCACATGATTAAGAAGTTCCATAGTCTCATCAAGAATACTGTGCAATTCGCATTTTGTAAACTCTGGTGGTGTCGGTCGTGAATATGTAAGGAAATCTGTTATGATATGGTTGAGGCGCCCCATCTCTTTCAGGGCAATCTCCATAAGTCTCGCCCTATGATTTGAGGGTATCGTATCCTCTTTAAGCATCTCTATAGAACCCTTCAAAGAAGCAAGGGGATTCCTAATCTCATGGGCAATATTTGATGAAAGCTCTCCCAAGGCTGCCCATTTTTCTTTCTGCTTCATCTCTGCCTCAATCCTCTTCAGTTCTGTTATATCCTGGAATATACCTATAAAACCAGTTTCATACCCGTCAATATCTTTAAGAGGTGTAATCTGTAGCCCGATTACTTTCTGTACACCGCCTACTCTTATTACTTCCTCACTCCGTTTCCTAACAAAAGAAAACTTGAAGAATGGAAGAACCTCATTAGTACTATGACCGATAACAGAATCTTTGTTAAAGCCCGTTATCTTTTCAGCAGCTCGATTGAAGATTAATACCTTACCTGATGTATCTGCTGTGAATAGGCCACTTGGAAGACTTTCTATGACTTCCCTATTAAAAAACTCTAGATCCCGTAAGTCTACATCCCTTTCGTCAAGTTTTTTTGCAGTTTTCTCAAGTCTTGACGAGAGATAACCACTGAGGAAAGCTGTAAGATAAAAGGAAATAATATGAATAAATATGTTGTAGAGGTAGTCCTTTACCTCCATTGTCTGGTCGTTGCTTAAAGAGAGCAGTTTGTGAAACTGAACGTTTATCAGTAGTCCGTAAAGGATACTACTGAGTGTTGCGATTACATAACCAGCCTTTTTATTTAATACTATACTTGAGGAGATTACAGTAAGCACAAGGATAAAGGAAAACCAGCTCTCAATCCCCCCTGAAAAATAGATAAGGATTATCCCAAAAATTACATCGAGTATAAGTTGGGTGTAAGCAAAGGCAAAAAGCTTCTCAATCTTCTCGAGCAAAAGAGAATAAATAATGGTGAGTAGATAAAGAGAGATAATCAGATAAGATAAGCCTTGGGGATGGGGGAATTTTTCGTATCCAGCTTTAAAAATAAAAGATGAACCAAGAAGAAGGGTAACAAAGGTAGCCCTGAGGGCTATCAGGGCCTTTATCCGTATTTTTAAGGTCTTGACATTTTCTGACATCTCCTTTATGTGGTGTTTTTCCCTTAAAGAGTCACCTAGGGGTGTTTGATGGTTCAAGGGTCTAAAAATCTATTTTTTGATATTTTGAAATTTTCACTTTGCCTCCTGAACACCTGAATTCTTGAATAATATAAGCCTTTCAAATTCATTTATTATTTTGGAGATTATCCTCATTTTATAAGTGTAATAAGTTTAAATATTGGGAGATACATAGCGACAACTATAAAGCCAACGGTTGTTCCGAGAAAAACCATAAGCATAGGTTCCATCATGGCAGTGAGGTTTGTTACAGCTGCATCTACCTCGTCATCGTAGAAATCAGCTATCTTGCTGAGCATTGTATCAAGAGCACCCGTCGACTCACCAACTGCTACCATATGTGTAACCATCGGAGGAAAAACTTTAGTCTTTTTAATAGGATCCGCAAGAGTCTTACCCCCTACCACTTCCTTCCTAATATCCAGGATAGAATATTCTACAACCTTATTACCTGATGTTTTTGCTGTTATCTCAAGACAATCTAATATCGGGACACCACTGCTAACAAGGGTCCCGAGTGTCCTTGTAAATTTTGCCACTGCGACCTTATTAAGGAGCGTTCCAAAGATTGGAAGCTTAAGCAATATTGTATCAATTATCTTTTTACCCTTTTCTGTTCTTCGAAACTGGATGATAAAGACAACAGCAGCAATTATTGAAACAAGAACAACCAGTCCACCAAAACCGGCTATAAAGTTGCTGATACCAATAATTATCCTTGTAGGCAAAGGAAGCGTTCCCCCAAGCTGGATAAACATCTTTGAAAATGTGGGGACAACAAAAAGCATTATAATAACAATCACCAGGACAGCAACTGTAGTGACTACAGCAGGGTAAACCATTGCTCCTTTCACTTTCTTCTTCAGTTTCATTGCCTTTTCTATGTAAGCTGCCAATCTATTCAGTATTGTATCGAGGACGCCGCCAGCCTCACCTGCTGAAACCATATTTACATACAACTCGCTGAAAACCCGTGGATGCTTTTTAAGTGCATCTGCATATGTTAGGCCTGACTCAACATCGGTTTTGATCTGTGCAATTGTTTTACCAAGGGTTTTGTTTTCAACCTGTGTAGAAAGTATCTCAAGTGCCTGGACAAGTGGAAGTCCAGCGTTTATCATTGTGGCAAACTGTCTTGTAAATACCACAATGTCTTTATCCTTTATCTTTCCTCTGAATCTGGATATCACCGCCTTCTTAGGTTTCTCCGCTATAATCGTGGGGATAATCTTTCTTTTTCCTAGAATTGCAATAACTTCTTCCTTTGTTGCTGCCGTTATCTCACCTGACTCTACAATACCTCTTGGGGTCTTGCCTGACCATTGATATACAGCCATTTCTTATTCCCTCCCTCTGCCAGAGACAGCAGTCACACCTTTCCGTTGGATCATGCCATTTAATTCCTCAGGCAGGTATGACCTTCCAATGGCATCTTCGTACGATATAATTCCTTTAGCAAAAAGGTCGAATAACGACTGATTCATCGTCTGCATGCCGAATTTTGCCTGACCTGTTTGCATCATAGAATAGATCTGGTGTATCTTATCCTCTCTTATCAGGTTTCTTATTGCCGGATTTGGAATCATTAACTCAAAGGAAAGAACCCTTCCCTGTCCAGATTTCTTAGGAATAAGGTGCTGAGCAAGTATTGCCTCAAGGACAAAAGAAAGTTGGACCCTTATCTGTTCCTGTTGATGGGTTGGAAACACATCAACGATACGGTTTATTGTCTGTATAGTGGAATTTGTATGCAGTGTGGCAAGAGTTAAATGCCCTGTTTCTGAGACGGTAAGGGCTGCTTCTATCGTTTCAAGGTCGCGCATCTCGCCAATCAGAACTATATTAGGGTCCTGTCTGAGGACATATTTTAGTGCAGCTTTAAATGATACTGTGTCAGAGGTAACCTCTCTCTGGTTGATCAGACATTTGTTGTGCTGATGAAGATATTCTATAGGGTCCTCTACGGTTATTATATGGGCATATCTTTCTGAGTTTATCTTATCAATCATAGCTGCGAGCGTTGTAGATTTACCACATCCCGTCGGCCCCGTAACAAGGATAAGCCCCTGAGTCTTCTTTACAACCTCATTGAGGATCTCTGGTAAACCGAGCTCCTTAAAACCTCTGATTTCATACGGTATGGTTCTAAATGCTCCAGCTACAGCACCCCTTTGCATGAAGATATTTGCCCTGAACCTGCTAACACCTCGGATAGCAAAAGATAGATCGAGCTCATTATTTTCCTCATATTTATGTTTCTGAGCATCTGTTAATATGCTATAACACAGTGCCTTTGTATCTGCAGGGGTTAGGGGAGGGTGATCAATAGGTATAAGTTTTCCATCTACTCTTAACCGTGGCGGGCTTCCTGTTGTAATATGAAGGTCCGAAGCTCCCCTTTCTATCATCATTCTGAGTAAGTCATAAAGAGTGGCCATAATTCCTCCTTCTAATTATATAGTTATTGGCCTTCAGTTACCAGTTTTTTTAGTATGATAACCCATAACTAAAAAGTAATAACTATTTTTAGTCTCCAAAGGTAATTCTCAACACTTCTTCAATAGAAGTGACGCCTTCCTTTATCTTAGTAATCCCACTCATCCTCAGGGTCTTCATGCCAAGCTTAACAGCCGCCTTTTTTACCTCGTCGGCTGACGCCCCTTCAAGCACTAGCTCTCTGATCTCTGACCCTACAGGCATAATCTCATAGAGTGCTATCCTACCCTTATATCCGGACCCATTACAGGCAGGGCAACC
>CAZXCW010000054.1:0-14568 GCA_964639385.1 uncultured Nitrospiraceae bacterium | reverse complement strand
CCATAAGGGAAGGCGGAAGGACTGTAGGTGCAGGTGTTGTTACGGAAGTGCTGGAATAGGTTGTTATATTTAAAGTTCAAAGAGTGAGGAAGGTGTGAACCAGAAGATAAGGATAAAACTGAGGGCTTATGACCACAGGATACTCGATAGATCTGTAAAGGAGATAGTAGATACTGCCCAGAGAACCGGAGCAAGGGTGGCTGGTCCGGTACCTTTACCTACAAGGATAAGCAAAATTACTGTTCTTAGGTCTCCACATGTGGATAAGAAATCGAGAGAGCAGTTTGAGATCAGGACTCATAAGAGATTAATAGATATCTTTGACCCAACTCCACAGACCATTGATGCCCTCATGAAACTGGAGCTGGCAGCCGGGGTCGACGTGGAGATAAAATTATGACGGGCATTTTAGGAAGGAAACTTGGTATGACACAGATATTTACAGGTGATGGGCAAGCATGCCCTGTCACTGTTGTTGAAGCTGGTCCTTGCTGTGTTATTCAGGTAAAGACCCTGGATAATGACGGCTATGAGGCTATTAAAATCGGCTTTTTAGAGATGAAGGAAAAGAAGTTAAAGAAACCCTTAGGAGGTATTTTCAAAAAAGCAGGAGTAAAGCCCTACAAGATATTAAAGGAATTAGCTATGAGTGGTTTAAGAGTTGGTGAACTCTTGACAGTAGAAAGGTTTACAAAGGGGGATAAAGTTTCTGTTACAGGTATATCCAAAGGTAAAGGGTTTCAGGGTGTTATGAAGAGGCATCATTATGCAGGGGGACCAGGGTCCCATGGCTCAATGTTCAACAGAGCTCCAGGCTCTATCGGTTCGAGCTCCTACCCATCGAGGGTATGGAAAAATAAAGCGCTACCCGGGCACATGGGATCTGTAAGAGCAACAGTGAAGAACCTCGAGATCGTTGACGTTAGAATTGACCAGAACCTGCTCATTATAAAGGGCGCTGTACCAGGAGCTAAGGGTGCATATCTAGAGATTAAAAAGGAAAACTGAAATGCCAGAGGTTGAAATAAAGGACAGGAACAACAATATTGTTGGAAAAGTTAACCTTAACGATAAGGTCTTTGGTCTTCATGCCAAACCTGATGTCTTATACGAAGGAATTATCAATTTTCTTACTAACCAGAGGCAGGGTACCCACGCAACAAAGACGAGGGGACTTGTTCGGGGAGGCGGGAGGAAACCATGGAGACAGAAACATACAGGAAGGGCAAGGGCAGGAAGCATTCGTTCTCCCTTATGGAAAGGTGGGGGAACGACCTTTGGCCCGCGGCCAAGAGACTACTCTTATAAACTTCCCAAAAAAGTAAAAAGTCTTGCTGTAAAGACAGCCCTTTCTATAAAGATGACTGAGGGGGTAATAACAGTCATAGATGGATTCTCATTGGATCGTCCTAAAACAAAAGATATGATAGCTATGTTGAGGAACCTCGGGTTAGAAAAAGAAAGGGTACTTATTATAACTCCTGAAAAGGATGAAGCTGTAACACTTTCCGCGAGGAATATTCCTGGAATTAAGGTGGTCAGATCATCTGATCTCAATTCCTATGATGTAATGGTCTCAAGTAGACTCCTTATTACAAAAGATGCCGTCTCAAGATTTAATGATGCTGAGGTAGTGGCATGAAAGACCTCTATAAGATACTAAAAAAACCCCTCTTTACCGAAAAAGGTAGTCATCTAAAAGAGTCAGAGAATAAGATATTAGTTGAGGTAAGTTCTGATGCTAATAAGCTTGAAGTTAAAAATGCTATAGAAGAGATTTTCAGGGTTAAAGTGGAAAAGGTTTCAACAATGAATACAAAGGGGAAATGGAAAAGATATGGGAAGTCTATTGGGAAAAGGCCTGATAGGAAAAAGGCGATAATTACCTTAAAAAAAGGTGAAAAACTCGATTTTATTGAAGGTGTTTAAATGGGTATAAAGAAGTATAATCCAACATCACCTGGCAGGAGATTTCGAACTGTCTCTGATTTTACCGACCTCACAACAGATATCCCATACAAACCTCTTCTAAGGCCAAAGAAGAAGACCGGGGGCAGAAACAACAGTGGTTGTGTTACTGCATGGCATAGAGGAGGGGGTTACAGGAGGTCCTATAGAATTATTGATTTCAAAAGAGATAAGAGAGACATACCCGCAAAGGTTGAGTCAATAGAACACGACCCAAACAGATCTGCAAGAATTGCTCTCCTTAAATATAGGGATGGGGAGAGGAGATACATAATTGCCCCCTTAGGGCTTCAAGTTGGAGATAATGTGGTATCAGGAAAGGATGCCGAGATAAGAATTGGCAACGCCTTACCTTTAAGCTCTCTCCCATTAGGAACCTTTATACACAATATTGAGCTCAGACCCGGAGAAGGCGCCAAATTTGTTAGAAGTGCCGGCTCTTCAGCGCAGTTAATAGCAAAAGAGCATGATTATGCCCAGGTTAAACTCTCATCAGGTGAGGTGAGGCGTATACCATCAGGATCTATGGCTACAATCGGGCAGATTGGTAATCCTGACCATGAAAACATCTCTTCTGGTAAGGCTGGTAGAATAAGGTTATTGGGCAGAAGGCCCCATGTGAGAGGTGTTGCAATGAATCCTGTAGACCATCCTCTCGGTGGAGGTGAGGGCAAGAGCTCGGGTGGTAGACCAGCATGCACACCATGGGGGAAACCGGAAGGGGTTAAAACAAGGTGGAATAAACGAACTGATAAATTTATTGTGAAGAGGAGAAAATAAAGTTGGCAAGGTCATTAAAAAAAGGTCCCTTTGTAGATGAAAAGCTTATGAAGAAGGTTAACCTAATGATGGAAAGTGGTGAGAAAAAGATTATCAAGACATGGTCAAGACGGTCTACAATACTTCCAGAGTTCATAGGATACACCTTTGCTGTTCACAATGGTAAAAAATTCATACCTGTATATGTTACAGAGAATATGGTTGGTCATAAGCTTGGTGAGTTTGCCCCAACAAGGACCTTCAGGGCACATGCAGGCTCACAAAAGGTTGCAAAGGTATAAAAGGAGTTTGTTATGGAGTCGAGGGCAGTATTACGATATGCACGGATAACGCCTCGAAAGGCAAGGAGAGTGATTGATTTGATAAGGGGTAAGAGCGCAGGTGATGCCCTTCTATTTTTACATTTTATGCCATACAGAGGAGCAAGATTCGTTGAGAAACTTCTTAAATCAGCTATGGCGAATGCAGAACAGAAAAAGGCTGTTAATCCTGAGTCCATGGGAATCGTGAAGGCTGTTGTTGATCAAGGCCCCACAATGAAAAGGATTGAGCCGAGAGCAATGGGGAGGGCGAATGTCATAAGGAAAAGGACCTGCCATATAACTTTAATTTTATCAGAGAAGGAATAGGAGGTAAATCTGGGTCAGAAGACACATCCGATAGGAAACAGGCTCGGCATAATAAAGACTTGGGACTCAAGATGGTATCTTAAAAAAGGTTATGCCGAACAATTTTTAGAAGATATAAAGATAAGAAAGATGTTAAAAAATAGACTCTTCCATGCTGGTGTCTCGAAGATAGAGATAGAACGGGCAGGTCAGAATATGAGAGTGGCAATACATACTGCAAGACCAGGAATTATTATTGGCAAGAAGGGTGCTGAGGTAGAGAAGCTCAGGAAAGACCTTCAACAGATAACGGGGAGAGATATTGCGATAGATATAAAAGAAATTAGGAAACCAGAAATAGATGCTCAACTCGTTGCGGAAAATGTGGCTCTTCAACTCGAAAAAAGGATAGCCTTTAGAAGGGCAATGAAGAAGGCTGTGACTTCTGCCCGTAGATTTGGTGCCCTCGGTGTAAAGGTATCATGCTCAGGAAGGCTTGCGGGATCTGAGATAGCACGGTCAGAGTGGTATAGGGAAGGCAGGGTTCCGCTTCATACATTAAGGGCTGATATAGACTTTGGTTTTACAGAAGCAAGGACAACCTATGGAGCTATAGGAGTTAAGGTGTGGATCTATCAAGGTGATATATTGCCAGAAAGCTTCGGGCTTTCCTCCAGAACTCAGCAATGAGGTTTGTAATTTGTAATCAGAGATGCGTAAAGCTGGGGAGCTGAAAGATATGACCATTATATATAGCACTGGGGAATATCTATGTTAATGCCTAAAAAGATTAAATACAGAAAGATGCAGAAAGGCAGGATGGCTGGGAAGGCCTACAGAGGTTCTACCGTCTCCTTTGGTGAATTCGGACTGAAGGCGCTTGAACCTTGTTGGATTTCCAGTAGGCAAATCGAGGCAGCAAGGATCGCTATTACACGCCATGCCAAGAGGGGATGTAAGGTATGGATAAGAGTTTTCCCTGATAAACCAATAACGAGAAAACCAGCTGAGACAAGAATGGGGAAAGGTAAAGGTGCACCTGAATTCTGGGTCGCCGTTGTTAAGCCAGGAAGAATTCTCTATGAGATGTCTGGAGTTAGTGAAGAGGTTGCAAAAGAGGCATTTCACCTTGCCTCTCATAAATTACCTATGGCAACAAAATTTGTGAAAAGGGATGAAGAAGTTCTGTGAAACCATCTGAACTTAGGGGAATGACGGTAGATGAATTGAAGCAAAAAGAGCAGGACCTCAGAAGGGAACTTTTTAACTTGAGATTTCGACAGGCTACTGGTGAGCTCGAAAATCCGGTGCGTATAAAGATCGTTAAGAAAGATATAGCAAGGGTTCTGACAATAATGATGGAAAAATCAAATAAAAACTAAGAGCTTGAAATATGTCTAAAAAAATTTATATAGGTGAAGTTGTTAGCGGCAAGATGGATAAAACTGTAGTCGTGGCTGTCAAGAGACTTTTTCAACACCGTACCTACAAGAAGACAGTAAAGAGGTTAACAAAGTTTAAGGCGCATGATGAGGATAGAAAATGTCGTATCGGAGATATTGTTAAGATTATAGAAACGAGGCCTCTTAGTAAAGAAAAAAAATGGACGGTGCTTGGAGTCTTAGATAAGGCAGCGAAAGGTGATTGAAGATGGTTCAGTTGAGGAGCATACTTGAGGTGGCGGATAATTCAGGTGCTAAAAGGGTCCAGTGTATAAAGGTTCTCGGGGGCTCTCATAAGAAGTATGCGAGACTCGGTGACATCGTTGTCGTGAGCGTCAAGGAAGCGCTGCCAGAAAGTAATATCAAGAAGGGAACAGTAACTAAAGCAGTTATTGTAAGGACTAAAAAAGAACAAAGGAGGCTTGATGGGTCATATATACGGTTTGACCAGAATGCCGCAGTACTCATCAATGCTGAAGGCGATCCTGTTGGTACGAGGATATTTGGACCCGTAGCAAGGGAGCTAAGATGGAAGGAGTTTACAAAAATAATCTCTTTGGCTCCGGAGGTTCTCTAATAGATATGGGTTTGAGCATAAAGAAAAATGATACGGTTTTAGTAATTGTTGGGAAAGAAAAGGGCAAGAGGGGTAGGGTTCTTTCTGTTCTTCCCTCAGAGGACGAACTTCTGATAGAGAGGGTTAATATCATCAAGAGACACATGAAACCTAGTAAGAAGTATAGTCAAGGGGGCATAATCGATAAAGAAGCACCCCTCCATATATCGAATGTGATGCTTTTATGTCCAAAGTGCGGGAAACCAACAAGGATTGGCAATACGGTTCTTTCAGATGGTGGGAAAACGAGAACATGCAAGAAATGTAAGGAGGTCATAGATTAGGGATGTTGCCAAGGTTAAAGGAGAGGTACATGAAAGAGGTTGTCCCAACCATGATGAAAGAATTTTCATACAAAAACGTAATGCAGGTACCAAAAGTGCAGAAGGTTATTCTTAACGTCGGTCTCGGGGAAGCTATACAGAACATAAAACTCCTCGATGCAGTACAGAAGGAGCTTTCGTTTATAACTGGCCAGAAGGCAGTGGTTACAAAGGCAAAAAAATCAATTGCCAGTTTTAAACTTAAAAAGGGAGTGCCAATAGGCTGTAAAGTGACCCTTAGGGGGGATAGAATGTATGAATTCCTTGACAGACTGATAGGTCTTGCTTTTCCTAGGATCAGGGATTTTAGGGGAATATCAGGTAGGTCCTTTGACGGGAGAGGTAATTATTCTCTGGGTCTCAAAGAGCAATTTATATTTCCTGAAATAGATTATGACAAGGTTGAAATAGCCCATGGGTTAGATGTCACTATCTGTACTAATGCTAAAACAGATAGGGAAGGGAAAGCCCTTTTAAGTTATTTTGGCATGCCCTTTAGAGGTTAAAAATGCAGAATACATCCGCCTCAGGCGGATTAAAAATTATGGGATCCCTTGTTTTGATTTTAAATTTTGAATTTTTACGGAGTGAGTTATGGCTAAAGTTTGCATGATGGAGAAGTCCAAAAGGCAACCAAAATTCCGAGTAAGAGGCCACAATAGATGTAAAATATGTGGGAGACCGAGGAGTTATTTAAGAAAATTTGGGATATGTAGGGTATGTTTTAGAACCCTTGCCCTTTCAGGGCAGATACCAGGAGTAACGAAATCGAGCTGGTAGGCTGCTCCTTATATGGGATAGGAGGTGAGCAATGGTAACTGATCCTGTTGCTGATATGCTTACGAGAATAAGAAACGCACTGCATATAAAGGCGGAAAAGGTTGATATACCTGCTTCCAGAATGAAAGTTGAGATCGCAAGAGTATTGAAAGAAGAAGGGTTTATAAAAACCTATAAGATTTTGAGGGATAAAAGACAGGGTATCCTGAGAGTAGTACCCAGGTATGTGGAGGACGAAAGCGTTATATCAGGTTTGAAGAGAATTAGCACACCGGGCAGAAGGGTTTTTGTTGGCAAGAGAGAAATACCGAGAGTAATGGGTGGAGTAGGAATTGCAATACTTACGACATCCAAGGGTATATTGAGTGACAAAGGCTCTCGACATGAGGGGATTGGTGGAGAAGTTATTTGCTATGTTTGGTAACAGCGGTTGTAACTTTCTTTGTAATGCCTAGCAATTTTAATCAAAGAATTCCTCGAAGCTTAGCTTCGGGGTATAGTTACCATAATTTTTGTTTGTCATTCCTGCGGAAGCAGGAATCCGGAAAAAAGACAATCTGGATTCCGCATCAAGTGCGGAATGACGGATTTAGTACTATGGTTTTAATATTTGATACCTCGCAGCTTGCTGCGGGGTAATTCATTAAAAGTTGTCCATTAAGCAATCAAAAATTAAGGAGATAGTATAAAGGTGTCGAGAATAGGTAAAAAGCCCATAGAGATACCCAATGGAGTTGATTTATCAGTTGATAATAAAACAGTGAAGGTCAGGGGACCTAAAGGCGAACTCAGCTGGGTTTATCCAGATAGGATTAATGTTTCAGTAAATAGCGGTATTGTAGTAGTTGAGAGGATAGGTGATTCGAGACTTGATAGATCGCTCCATGGTCTCACGAGGAGCATTATTTCTAATATGGTAACGGGAGTTTCACAAGGTTACCAGAAAGTTCTCGAGATAGTTGGTATAGGGTATAAGGCTCAAGTGAGGGGTAGCAAGCTTGTACTATCTCTTGGTTACTCCCATCCCATTGAGTTTCAATTGCCAGAAGGCATTAAAGCATCTGTTGATGCGAAGCAGACCGTGATTACGCTGACGGGAATTGATAAACATCAACTTGGGCAGGTTGCTGAAAATCTCAAGGGGCTCAGGCTACCTGATTCTTACAAAGGTAAAGGTATAAGGTATTCAGGGGAACGTTTTAAGTTGAAGGCTGGTAAGGCTGGTAAAAAATAGTTCGAAATGGATAGACCTCGGAGTTTAAAATCTGTCAATAAGTACTAACTGCTAACAACTGATAGATAACCTAAAAGGAGAAAGACTTTTTTGGCAAAAAGCAAAAAGGAGAGTAGAGAAAGACGCCATAAAAGGATAAGGAAGAAAGTTTTCGGAACCCCCAAAAGGTTGAGACTTTCTGTTTATCGCAGTCTAAATCATATATATGCACAGATTATAGATGATCTTAAAAGACATACTCTTGTTTCTGCATCGAGTCTCGACAAGGAATTCAAAGACAAGAAATCTCACAAGGGGAATATCGAGACGGCAAAGCAGGTTGGGGAGATCATGGCAAAAAGGGCTCTGGAGAAAGGCATAAAGAAGGTTGTTTTTGATAGAAGCGGATATCTTTACCACGGTAGAATTAAAGCGTTAGCAGATGCAGCTCGGGAAGCAGGACTTGAATTTTAAAAGGGGGTGTAATGACAAGGATTGATCCAGAAGGGTTGAATCTTAAAGATAAGGTCGTATACATAAATAGGGTAGCAAAAGTTGTTAAAGGTGGAAGAAGATTCTCTTTTACTGCTCTTGTTGTCGTAGGAGATGGAGAAGGCACAGTGGGTGCAGGGAAAGGAAAGGCCTCAGAGGTTCCTGAGGCAATAAGGAAGGCGATTGAGCAAGCTAAGAAATCTCTTATTAATTTCCCCTTAAAGGACAATTCAATCCCACATAAAGTAATAGGAAGATTCGGCTCAGGAACAGTTATCTTGAACCCGGCACAGAAAGGTACTGGTATTATAGCAGGTGGTGCTGTTAGGGCGGTCTTGGAGGTAGCAGGGGCTCATAATATAGTAGCAAAATCCCTCCGCAGCCATAATCCTTTCAATACAGTGAAAGCGACACTGAATGGGCTTTCAATCTTGAAAGACCCAGATACCGTGGTGAAGCTTAGAGGAAAAGTCGAAGAAGAGTCTAAAGAGGCCTCATGAAGATCGAGGAATTGAAGCCTGCTTTAGGGAAGAGAAGAAGAATTAAGCGAGTTGGGCGGGGTGTTGGCTCAGGGCATGGGAAGACTTCTTGTAAGGGGCATAAAGGGCAGAAAGCTCGTTCTGGAGGCACAAGGGGGCCGGGATTTGAAGGTGGACAAATGCCCCTGCAGAGGAGGCTTCCTAAAAGAGGGTTTAAGAACCGCTTTAAAATAAAGTATGCAATAGTGAACCTTGAGGATCTTAGCAAATTAGAGGGGATAGATATCATAACGCCTGAAATCCTGATTGAACAAGGTATTATAAAGGATTTAAAGGACGGGCTCAAGGTCCTTGGTGAAGGTGAAATACACAGGCCATTTACGATAAAGGCAGATGCCTTTAGTGCTTCTGCGTTAACAAAGATAGCTGCTTCTGGCGGTAAGGCCGAAATAATCTGAAATTTACATGGGAATTCTCTCGAGCTTCCAGAATATATTCAAAATACCAGAGCTCAAACGTAGGATTCTTTTTACTTTAGCCCTACTTGCAGTATACAGGATTGGTGCTCATATTCCTACGCCTGGAATTAACGGAGAGGCATTAAGTGAGTTTCTCGCTCGGAGTGGTGCAGGTGCCCTTATGGGTTTTTTTGATATGTTTTCAGGAGGGGCATTATCGAGGGTTACTATCTTTGCCCTCGGCATAATGCCTTATATAAGTGCATCTATTATCTTCCAGCTTCTTACTGTCGTAATTCCAGCCATAGGTAAGCTTGCAAAAGAAGGAGAGGCAGGAAGGAAAAAGATTGTAAGGTACACACGATATGCAACAGTAGTTATTAGCGCAGTTCAATCATTTGGTATCGCAGCAGGGGTAGAAAGTATGCAGGGTGGAGCTTTTGTGCATAATCCTGGCTGGTCTTTCAGACTAATGACAATGATTACCCTAACATCAGGAACAGCCTTTATTATGTGGCTCGGGGAACAGATTACTGAAAGGGGAATAGGTAACGGTATATCCCTCATAATATTTGCCGGAATTGTTGCACGCTTCCCTAATGCTTTAATCAGTACATCCAGATTAGTACAAGCAGGGGAACTGTCTATTTTATTCGTTATTCTACTCATTGCCATGATGGTGGCTGTTGTTGGTGCGATAATTTACATAGAGAGAGGACAAAGGAAAATCCCTGTCCAGTATGCAAAGAGGGTTGTTGGTCGAAAAGTATATGGTGGTCAATCTACTCACCTGCCACTAAAAATAAATACCTCTGGCGTTATCCCTCCAATATTTGCTTCCTCTATTATTATGTTTCCTGCAACAGTAGCAGGTTTTATAGCAATACCGTGGGTACAGGCTGTTGCCAAGCAACTTGCTCCAGGCACAGTACTATATACCATTCTTTATGTAGGGATGATCTTTTTCTTTGCATATTTTTATACTGCCATTATATTTAATCCCGTTGACATTTCAGATAATCTTAAGAAGTACGGGGGTTATATACCTGGTATCAGACCTGGTCAGAAGACCTCCGAGTATATTTACAGGGTGCTCTCGAGACTGACATTTGTAGGTGGTTTCTATCTTGCGGTTGTATGCATTATACCAGAGATTCTGATAAGGAGATTCCATGTGCCTTTTTACTTTGGAGGAACATCTATCTTAATTACTGTGGGAGTTGCCCTCGATACTATTTCACAGGTAGAGACACATTTGATTACGCGTTCGTACGAAGGCTTCTTGAAAAGGGGTAGGCTAAGAGGTAGGAAATGATAGCTCAAAATATAGTGAGTGTAGTATCAGGGTGAATGATTATCTTAAAGTCGCCAGAAGAAATAGACAAGATAGCACAAGCATGTCGAATAGTTGCCAAGACGATTAAGGCTATAAAGCTCATGGTAAAGCCGGGCTTAACTACATTAGAGATTGAGAGGTTTGCTGATACCTATATTAGGGCACAAGGTGGAATCCCGACATTTAAAGGGTACAGGGGATTCCCTGCGAGCATTTGTACATCTGTAAATAATGAAGTTATTCATGGTATCCCCTCAAAAAGGGTCTTGCAGAGAGGAGATATTCTAAGTGTAGACCTCGGTGTCTATAAAGACGGTTTTAACGGTGATGGTGCTGTTACAATTCCAATTAGTGAAATAGGGCCGGATTTAGAAAGATTGCTCAAGGTAACAGAGGAATCTCTTTACATAGGCATTGAGCATGCAAGGATAGGTAATAGAGTTTCTGATATATCTTATTCAATTCAAAGATTTGTTGAGGCGAATGGGTTTTCTGTAGTAAGGGAGTTTGTAGGCCATGGCATAGGTAGGGAGTTACATGAAGACCCACAGGTTCCAAACTTTGGTCCACCTGGACGTGGCCCGAGGCTCATGGAGGGCATGACCTTAGCGATAGAGCCTATGGTTAATGCTGGGGGATATGAGATCATTATCCTAAATGATGGATGGACAGCAGTTACAGCTGATGGAAAACCGTCTGCCCATTTTGAGCATACTGTGCTCGTTACGTCAGATGGGCCAGAAATCTTGACTAAAAATGATTGAAAAAATTATAATTTAAAGTTAATGCCTAAAGAGGAAATTATAGAGGTTCAGGGCACGGTGTTAGAGACTTTACCAAATGCAATGTTCAAAGTACAACTGGAAAGTGGGCAGGTTGTACTAGCCTATGTGTCAGGAAAGATGCGGATGCATTTTATAAAGATTTTGCCAGGTGATAAGGTAACGGTGGAACTTTCACCATACGATCTTACAAAAGGTCGGATAACATATAGAGCCAAATAAGAAGTTGAAAAACTTTTAACCGTATAATCACCTCTATCTAAATTATTTAAGAGGGGGAAATGAAAGTTCGTTCTTCAGTAAAAACTATGTGTGCTAAATGTAAGATAGTAAAAAGGAAAGGCATTATAAGGGTTATCTGTGATAACCCGAGGCATAAGCAGAGGCAGGGGTGAAGAATTTGACTCTCGAATTAAGAGAAGGAGTGTAAATTGGCAAGGATTGCCGGAGTTGACTTACCAAAAAATGAACGCATAGAGATAGGGCTGACAAGGATCTTTGGAATAGGCAGGTCCCTTTCTCTGAAGATATTGTCTGAGACAAAGGTCAATCTTAATACAAGGGTCAAGGATCTCACTGACGAAGAAATTGTAAAAATTAGAGCGGTAATAGACAGGGATTACAGAGTTGAGGGTGATCTAAGGCGAGATATATCTATGGGTATAAAAAGACTTATGGATATCGGCTGTTACAGAGGATTGAGACACCGTTTGGGGCTTCCTTTGAGAGGACAGAGGACGAGAACGAACGCCAGGACGCGTAAGGGTCCGAGAAAGGCAGCCGTCGGGAAAAAGAAGGAGGCATAACAGAGTGGCCCAGAGGAAGAAAGGTATCAAGAAAGAGAAAAAAAGTATTAACAATGGAGCAGCTCATATCCAAGCTACTTTTAACAATACAATAATAACTATTACTGACCCAAATGGTGAGGTAATTACGTGGTCAAGTGCTGGCAACTTAGGCTTTAAAGGTTCAAGGAAAGGAACCCCTTATGCTGCCCAGATGGCAGCTGCTGCAGTAGCGAAAAAGGCAATAGATATGGGTATGAAGCAGATTGATATTTTTGTAAAGGGTCCAGGTGCAGGAAGGGAATCAGCTATCAGGGCACTTCAGGCAGCAGGGCTAGAGATTAACATTATAAAGGATGTGACACCAGTACCTCACAATGGATGTAGACCTCCCAAAAAGAGGAGGGTTTAACTTGGCAAGATATACAGGACCACAATGCAGGATTTGTCGCCGGGAAGGGGAAAAGTTGTTTTTAAAGGGTGATAGGTGTTACACCGAAAAATGTGCTATCGATAGAAGAAAATACCCTCCTGGGCAACACGGGCAGGCTTACAGAAAATTGTCCGACTACGGGATCCAGCTTAGAGAAAAACAGAAGGTCAGGAAAATTTATGGAATGCTTGAAAGAGAGTTTAGGAGGTCTTTCTATGAGGCTGACAAGAGAAAAGGCATTACAGGAGAAGTTCTTCTTCAGCTTCTGGAGAGCCGTCTTGACAACATTGTATATCGTATGGGCTTTGTATCTAATAGACGCAAGGCAAGGCAACTTGTCAGCCACGGTCATTTTCTTGTAAACGGCAAAACAGTAAATATTCCATCTTATGAGGTCAAGAGTGGAGATTTTGTTGAGGTAAAAGAACCAAGCAGAAATATACCTGAGATAATTGACAGCCTATCAAAAGCTGAACATAGAGGAATAGCTCCTTGGGTTGAGGTTGACAGTACGAACATGAAAGGTAAGGTTTTACATATTCCCTCAAGGGAGGAGATACAACTTCCTGTTCTGGAACAGCTCATAGTAGAATTCTATTCTAAGTGAAAACAACTTTTAGGAATGTTATGATAGTAACCAGATTCCAGGTATCGATAGTTAAACAATAACAGAAATCTCAATATTGAAATTCAAAATATTGGATTGATAAACATGCGGTTTAATTATCTGAATATTCGATAGATGAATTTAATGAGTTTAACTTTTTAAAAGGCAAGAGGAGGCCTTATGGATTTGAAGAGAAAAGGCTTTCAGTTACCTGATAAGATCAGGTTTGATGAAGAAACCTTGACCGGTATATACGGTAAACTTATAGTGGAGCCTTTAGAGCGTGGTTTTGGTACTACCGTAGGGAGTGCCCTTAGGAGGGTTCTACTCTCTTCCGTTGAAGGCGCTGCAATTACGGCGATAAAGATACAGGGTGCCCTTCATGAATTTTCGAAAATAGACGGCATTAAGGAAGATGTTATTGACATAATCCTAAATATGAAGAAGCTTAGGTTCAAGGTTTATTCTGATGGAAAGAAAATTGCGACTATAAAGGTAAAGGGGCCAAAAGATGTGACAGGCTCTGATATACAAGGTGACGCATCTTTTGAGGTTCTTAATCCTGAACAGATTATAGCAACCTTAGATAAGAACACCCTATTTGAGGCTGAACTGCATATTAAAAAAGGCAAAGGATATGTGCCCTCTGAATTAAACAAAGAGGAGGATCTTCCTGTAAATATGATTGCCGTTGATTCTGTTTTCACCCCTGTGAGGAAGGTTAACTTTACTGTAGAGAAAGCGAGAGTCGGAAGGGCAACGGATTATGATAGGTTAGTAATGGAGATATGGACTGATGGAAGTATAGCCCCGGAAGAAGCAGTTTCACAGGCGGCATCTATCATAATTAAACATATGGAGCTGTTCCTGTTGGGCGAAGAAAAAGACGAAGGAGAAGTGAGCTCCTTACTGGAAGATAGCGAAATGCAATCATCGAGCGAGAATCCAGTATTCAACAGTAATCTCCTCAAAAGTGTTGATGAACTGGAGCTTTCTGTAAGAGCCAATAACTGCTTGAAAAATGCAAATATAAAGACCATTGCAGACCTTGTGCAGAAAACAGAGCACGAGATGCTCAAGACCAAAAACTTTGGACGCAAGTCCCTTAATGAGATAAAAGAGATATTACATTCAATGGGATTACGCCTAGGTATGAGGGTAGATCTAGGTGCCCTTAACCGTGAGATGGCTTCAACGGGTGGAGGTGTGGTGCCGGATGCGTCATAGTGTTGATGGAAGATTGTTCGGTAGAACTACAAATCAGAGGAAGGCCCTTTTGAGGGGCTTGGTGGCATCACTTTTTGAACATCAGAGGATAGAGACAACAGTTGTAAAGGCAAAAGAGGTAAGAAGGATAGCAGAGAAGATGATAACGCTCAGCCTCAGGGGAGATCTCCATGCAAAACGACTTGTCCTTTCATATCTACCAAATAGGTCTGTTGTTGCAAGGCTTTTTAGCGAGATAG
>CAZXCW010000053.1:9251-14569 GCA_964639385.1 uncultured Nitrospiraceae bacterium | reverse complement strand
ATAAATCATCGAGTTAAATAAATTTTTGAACAATGTCTGCATTATTTGGGTTAAGGAAGGGTTAGTGGGGTTTGCTATTTACAGCAATCTCTAATTACTTGTGGAGATAGCCAATAAGGCTTTATAATTATTTGACCTGAATATTTATACGGGCGGTTAGCTCAGTTGGGAGAGCGCCACGTTCGCAACGTGGAAGTCGGGGGTTCGAATCCCCTACCGTCCACCAATTTCCCCTTTTGTTTTCAATACTATTGAATCTGAAAAGAACGTCAACAGCCATTTCCTATGCGTTTCGGATGAAGTATTGGTTTATGATTCTTCAGGAGAGTCCTGTATAGCCTCTGAGAGCAATCAGAAAGTCATAGAAACCTTTCCACACCCCTTATGCTCGTTCTCTCAAATACTTTGCTTTCTATCTCAATGACAGGTAAAATTACTGTGAAGGTTTTTAATCTATGAAAAAAGAAAAAATAAGAGTTTACCTTGATACGAGTGTTTATAACAGACCATTTGATGATCAGGGGCAGACAAGAATAAGGCTTGAAACAGAGGCTTTTCTTTCCATATTGGAAAAAGCTATTTCTGGTTCTTTAAGGATCATAATTTCTTCTGGATTGGTATATGAAAACAGTCAGAACCCATTTTCAGAACCCATTTATTGAACGAAGAGAAAGAGTTTCAACCTATCTATCTGTAGCTTCAAAGTCTATCAGACTTAATAATACTATTAAGAAGAGAGCTTTAGCCCTTGAGAGTTTAAGGATTGATCCTATTGATGCCGTGCATCTTGCTTGTGCTGAGTTCAATGCTGATTATTTTCTTACTTGTGATGACGGTATTATCAAAAAGGCGAAGAAAAATACAGATTTATTGAAAATTGAGGTATTCAATCCATTGGAGTTTATATTAAAGGAGGTGTTTAAGAGTGCTTAAAACCTGTCAAAAGATATTAACTGGAACTGCCTTGAGAGATGCAGGATGGAATGCACTTGTGAAAAGCATAGGACTGGTTAATGCCACAAGATTTATCTTGCAGTATGAATCTGGATATGGTGATTACACCCAGATTAAGAAAGGGCTTTTCAAAGGCAAAAGTGTTACAGATATTTGCAGGGAGATAGAAAAGTTAGAAATGTCTGATAACTAAATTTTTTCGATAACGGACATCTTCCATGCTAAATCTTATCGAATGTTCAGTTTGGAAGAATTGCCGGCAACGGCAGATAACACGGGCTAAAAGATTAACATTCCAATGCTATCCACTTCTTTTAGCCTTGCATTACGCACACTTCTCTTGTAAATCTTTAATAGTATCGGCTCTCAACAAGTGGTTATCACGGTTGATTTGGACTATCCCCGACTTTTAGCTTTCGCAACGTGGAAGTTGGGGGTTCGAATCCCCTACCGTCCACCAATAAAATCTCTATTAATCAATTGTTTAGGTTTTAAGAATTGGTGCACAAATGGTGCACAATTTGAGGAAACCCGTGTTTTAGCCTTGAGAGGGATATTTAACTTGGTTTTGTAAATCTGCCTCTGGCCTGAGTTTTAAGTTAACTTATTGATTTTTATCCATAAAATGCAATTCTGTATTTTCTGTCTGTTGCTCTATTTTCTGTATTTTCTGATATATTTTGCTACAATTTTGTACAGTTAAAATCCATAAGGCATAAACTGCTGTCAGCGTATTTGCCTAAAAATTGCTTGACTTTTGTTTCACTATAATATATAGTTTCACCATATGGTGAAACAGGTTTCTTTAGTGAAACAGGTTTCTGAAAGAGATTTTCTAAAAACGGCACGAAAAAGCATAGAGTCCGTCCTTTCGGAAGTCCCTTTCGTTGAACTAAAAGAATCGAAAGCCAATGTCCGGATCGGTAATAAAGAAGTTGATATGATACTGAATCTTCTTGTCTCAGGTAAGCCAGCAAAATTTATTGTGGAAGTAAAATCGCAAGGTGAACCACGGCTCATAAGAATGGCAGCTGCTCAGATTAGAAGCTACCTTAAGAACCTTAAAGATGCCTACGGAATAATAGTTGCCCCGTATATCAGCGATGTCAGCAGGCAGATCTGCAAGGAAGCAGGTATTGGATGTACTGATCTTGCCGGGAACGCCTTCCTGTCATTCAAAAACGTTTTTATCGATCGCAGCGGTAGACCCAACCCTTTTGCTGTTGCCCGTCTTGCAAAATCTGTATTTTCTCCGAAATCAAGCAGAATCCTGAGGGTGCTTCTTTCAGACCCATCAAAGAGATGGTATGTAGAAGACCTTTCGCAAGAGGCTGGAATCAGTATGGGACTTACCTCAAGAGTTAAACAGACACTCCTGTCTCAGGAATGGATTAAAGAAGAAAACAAGAGTTTCTATCTTGTTAAGCCTGAAGAGGTGCTTAATCAATGGGTCAATAATTACTTCTATGAAAAGAAGCCGGGTTTTTCTTTCTATTCCAGCCTTTCAGAAGAACAGCTTGAGGTTGCAATCAAAAAGGAGTGTGAAAAAAAGAAGTATCGCTACGGCCTTGCATTATTTTCTGGTGCGAGAAAAGTAGCGCCGTTTGTACGGTTTATGAGATTCTTTTCCTATGTTGATGGTGATATTGAGGATATAGCAAAAGCCCTTCAGTTCAAAAAGGTGGAAAGCGGGGCAAATGTTACACTGTTACAACCATACGATGAAGGTGTCTTTTACGGACTTCAGGATATTAACGGCATTAATGTTGTATCTGACATCCAGCTTTACCTTGATTTGAAGAGTTACAAGGGAAGGGGCGAGGAAGCAGCACAGGCAATATTTGAACAAAGGATAAAGCCCAAATGGTAAGCAAAAGCCAATACGGAGAAAGAGAGGTTAATGCCTGCAAAGCAGTCCTCCTGGAACTTATTCATATCCTCGGAGAGATCAAAGACGAAATGGTCATAATCGGAGGATGGACTCCGACATTTATCTTGCCGAGGTCTGATGATCCCCATGTTGGAAGCCTCGATATTGATGTTGCCTTGGACTTTTCAAAAATTCCAGATGATACTTACCAAACGATTTTAAAGGCATTCCTTAAACGTGGGTATACACAGAACAAAGAACAACCTTTCAGATTTTTCAGAAAAGTGAAGGTTGAGGGAACAGAGCCAATAAATGTTGAGGTTGACCTCATGGCCGGAGAATATGGAGGTACCGGCAAAGAACATAGGACACAGAAAGTTCAGGATGTCCGCGCGAGAAAAGCAAGGGGCTGTGATCTTGCATTCGATGCTGCGGTCACTGTGACTCTTGATGGAAATCTGCCTGATGGAGGAAAGGACACAGTAAGCTTTAAGGTTGCAGGGATCGTCCCATTCCTCGTTATGAAAGGTATGGCCATGTATGAGAGGATGAAAGAGAAAGATGCTTACGATATTTATTATTGTGTCGAACATTTCCCTGGTGGCATTGGAGGGCTTGCTGCAGAGTTCAAGTCTTTCATAAAGAATAAACTTGTTATTGAAGGTCTTGAGAAAATAAAGAACAAGTTTGCATCCGTGGAACATATAGGCCCGAAATGGGTGGCTGACTTTCTTGAAGTGACAGAGAGAGAAGACAGGGACATTATCATGCGGCGGGCATATGAAAAAATAAATGAACTTCTCGATTTGCTCCATATAAGTGCATGGAAGGAAAGGTAAGCTTTTAGAAAAAGGGCTTTACTAAACACCTATTTCCCCAAAGCATAGAAGGTGGTTAAGAAGGAGAAGAGGTATTGAAATAATGATGGTATGTGTCCCTCTGCCCTCTAATAGTTTACTCTGAGCCTCCCTTTGAGTATAATTTAGAAAAAAATAGGAAATCACTTTATTGAAACTCAATTAAGGGGGTGCGTAGTAACTCGCTCAAAGAGCTTCTTTCTAAAACTATCGCATCAGTGAGACTATTAAGTCCAATCATTGATGAGAAATAACATTATGCCGAAATTCGAAGCCCTATACTATCCAACCTTTGAGCCACCTGTAATATGGCTGCGTAGTTTTTTGTTGTTCTTCGATAAAATCAGAACAATAGTTCCTACCGATGTGAATTTTAAGCTCTCCAATAACATTGCGGAGCTAGTTGGTTTGCTTCCAGGTACATTCGAGACAATACCCCCGAAAGAACAAGATACAATTATAGATGATTTGAATCTTGATAGAATGCGTAAGGCTTTTCAGATTATTAAAGAAAAAGAGCCGACAACCAAAGAGAAAGAATTCAAGATTACAATTGATAAAAGGGATGAAAGCATTGGTATAGCGGGTTATACTCTTTTACATCACAGAAAACTGTCTGACAAAGTGCGCTCTCTATTGGAAGAATTTAAACTAATAGAACCAGAATTTAGCAACCTTGTTGAGTCTTTGTCTACTGATGCAAGAAACTTCTCCATAGTAAATGAGAGTGCTGGAGATCTCATAGTTTCCCATATAGCAGATAAAATTGCTAAACAATATGGGTGGAATACTGTTACCGACCTCCAAATAGATTTTTCAGTAAATGCCTTGAATGCTTTTGAGCATGAATCCATAAAAGAACCACGAAATATGCTTGTGTGCTCGATCATTAAGTGTGAAATTCCACAGGAAATCCAATATATAAATCCTAAGAAATACGTAGAGTTCCGTGATGTTTATTCTGATATTCGTAAACCATTTCACCGCTTTGTTAATGAACTAAGCAATCTTTACCGGCTTGAAACAATTAGTGACAAACAGATACTGCAAGATCGAATAAGAGAAATCACCCATGAATTTGACCTTGAAGTAGAAAAATTTAAAAAGACGAAATTTGGACGAATAATAAAACGCTGGATTTCAATTGGCATCGGAAGTCTTGCTATTCTTACTGGGGCGGTCATTAATGAAGCAACAGTTAAAATAACCTGTGCAGCGGTATCGGTTGCAATGCAAATCATTCAAAAATCAAGTACCTGTAAGGAGCCTGAACCAGAGCGAAGTAAGATTCAGAGGCTCATTGCAAGAATGCAGAAAGATATTCTAAAAGCATCGCAAATAAGGAAGCTGTGTTAGTTGTAAACTACTTCGGGGACTTTTACATCAAAAACGTTGGATAAAATTGCAACCTTGAAGATATTTAGAAGGGGAAATAGATTATAAGATGGGGGAAAATAAGAGGAGGTAAAAAGTTATGAGACGGTCACTTTGTTGGATATTAATTTTGGGGCTGATAATCTCCCCCGGAATGCTTGGCTGTGCGAAAAAGGAAAGAGAGATAAAGATTGGTGTAATAACACCTTTGACTGGAGAATCTGCAAAATACGGTCAAGATATTAAAAGAGGTTATGACCTGG
>CAZXCW010000053.1:0-9241 GCA_964639385.1 uncultured Nitrospiraceae bacterium | reverse complement strand
GCTGTTAATGAAATAAACGAGCAAGGAGGTATCAAAGGTAGAAAATTAGTATTGACTTACGAAGATGATGAAGGCAAACCAGACAAGGCAGTTTCCGCTGCGCAAAAACTAATTCAAAGAGATAAAGTAATTGCAATTTTAGGTCCCTTATGGAGCTCACCTACCTTAGCAGTCGCACCGATAGCAGATAAAAATAAAATAGTGCTACTTTCTTCGGGTGCGTCTGCACCCAAAATCACAGATGCTGGAGATTACATCTTTAGAAATGAAATTTCAGATGCCTATGGTGCTAAAGAATCGGCAAAACTTTATTACAATGCTGGGTTCAAAAGAATCGCGATTATTTATATCAATAATGATTATGGTATAGGGGTTCAAGATGTTACTGAACAAGTTTATAAAGAACTAGGTGGCAAGATTACATCGGTTGAAGCTTTTGAACAAAATGCAAAAGATTTTCGTACCCAATTATTAAAGATCAAAAGGACAAATCCCGACGCTATTCTTATTGTTAGCTATAAAGAGGCAATTTTAATCTTAAGACAGATGAAAGAATTAGGAATAAAAAAGCAAATCTTGGGTACCCCTCTTTTTGGAGACCCCGAGATAATAGAAAGAACTGGAGATGCAGCAGAAGGTGCTATTTATAGTTATTATGGAACCTTTGATCCTAAAAGTGAAGAGGCAAGAATTAAGGAGTTCCTAAGGAATTTCAAAGAAAAGTACGGTGTTGAGCCAGAATACTATGCCCCTATTGGTTATGATGCTGTCAAAATTCTTGCACTTGCAATTGAAAAAGGAGGATTTAAGCCAGAGCAGATTAAAAATGCACTATACCAAATCAAAGATTTCCCTGGTCTTTCTGGAACTACAAGTTTTGATGAAAATGGAGATGTGATAAAGCCTGTAATATTAAAGACAGTAAAAAACAGGCATTTTATTAGATACAAAGAAAAATATAATTCATGAACAAATTGAAGGAGGGGTAAAAAATGGGTGTTCATGCGTGCGGCATTGAAGAAGAAATTTTACATAACAAGGTTATTGAAATATTTGCCAAGACTTTCGGGCCTGAATATGAAATTCAGTTAAACATTGGAGACGAAGAAACTTTTGAGTTCGGTGGCTATTATCCAGATATCATAGCTATTCATAGAAAAACTGGGAAGACTTATGTAGCTGAAGTGAAGACTCCTACCTTCGTCAATAGAGAAGTTGCAGAAAATCAATGGGAACCTTTTTCAAAATTAGGAGATAGCTTTTTTTTAATAATTCCAAGTGGTATGGAATATTTTGTTATCCCGCTAATCAGGACAATCAAAGTTGATAAACTAATAAGTTTTTTTGAGGATGAATTCGATCAGATAAATTTCAATACCATTATTTCATATATTTCATAACAGTGAATTTAAGCAGGTTAGAAATATTTTTGTTGACAATTTTGGGGGTAGTGCTACCAACTGTCATTCTTTTTTCACCCGCGATAGGAGGTGATCGATGGGCTAACTTTGTTATAGCTCTTTTAACATTCGCTATAAGTTTTGTTTTTGCCTCTACCCATAACGGTATTAAAGGACTTGCAAAAAAAGTTGATTTACAGTGTAACTTTCGGCCAATCGCAAAAAGTCTTGAAGAAATTATTCAAAAAATTACTGCTGATGGCCCTAACGCTATTACAACAGAAAGAGCTGAGAAAAGGCTTAATGGTCTAAGTTATAAGTTAAAACAAGGTAGTATAGGGCGTTCAATGGTAGACCAAGTCTTAGATAGACTGAAGAGAAGTGAAAATTCATTCTATGCAACAAGTACTTTTTCTATTGAGTGGTGGCTTGAATCAGAGTGGCTTTTTTATTTAACAGCTCAATTAATTTTATGCAAAGGGAAAAAAGATTCATTTATGTCTAAAAGATTTTTTGTTTATCCTTTATCTACTCTGAAAAAATATAATGATGAAATCAGATTTCTCGATGAACTTCATAAGCTAGGAAATACGAGTTTAATTTTATTAGACAGAGGGAATTTATGTAATAAATATGGCCGAACATTAAATAGCCTTCAAGAATCTCAAAAGTCTTTGCTTCCTGAAAGAATATCGGATGTTGATGTGCCAGATATCATAATGCTCGATGGTATATACGCATATTATAGAAATTCTATGGGAGATACCGAATATACAGACAATAATGAAGATCTTGATGTATATAAATCATGGGTAGAACTGTTAGAAAAAGCGGCACAAGATGATTCTATAAAGGTTCCACTTCGTGATATTTCTTGAAGTACGTACATGTCAGTAAATAAAGTTGCTATAATAACCGGTGCTGGAAGAGGGATAGGTAAAGCAACAGCATTAAAATTTGCTGAGCAAGGAACACATCTTGCAGTATTATCCAGAACTAAATCCGAACTTAATGAAGTTTTTGCATTAAGTTCAAAATATAGCGTTAGAACATTACCGTTTATTTGTGATGTTGGTGATGAAACAATGGTAAAAAAAATGGTCTCAAAAGTAACCGATGAGTTCGGAAGGATAGATTATCTAATTAATAATGCTGGAATTAGAATTGATTGTGATGTAATTGTTATGTCCTTAAATGTATGGAATACCATAATTCGTACTAACCTTACAGGGACTTTTCTCTGTTCAAAATATGTTTTACCAATAATGGTAAAACAAAAAAAAGGTGTGATTTTAAATATTTCTTCTATACTTGGGAAAAAGGGGTTCCAAGGGGCGAGCGCATATAGTGCTTCAAAATTTGGTGTCGTTGGATTCACAGAAACACTAGCAGAGGAAGTAAAAAAATATAATATTAGAGTAAATGCTGTCTGTCCGGGGTCAGTGGATACAAATATGATAAAAAGCGTAAAGTCCAAAATGCCTAAAAAAAGACTAATTAAGCCGACAGAAGTAGCGGACTTGCTTCTTTTTTTATGTAGTGACTCTGCAAAAGCAATTACAGGCCAGAGTATTAATATATTTTGAATTTGCTGTTTATCTTAATTGGCTATAAAAAAAGTATACAAAAATATTTTACCATTTTTTGAATGGCTTAAATTGCAGATTCAATCTATGCCCTCGTGGTCTTTGGCTTTGCAATAATCTATAAGTCAATTTTTTCCATTTCGCCCATAGTGTGTTTATACAGCAGAACAATGCCTTTCAATTTCTTTCTTGCCTCACTTCTCTCATCCCCAAAACCTTGAGTCTATTAGATACTATATTGTCCAAACGGCAGAAATATAGATAATACAGTATCTAAATGGCAAGTTTTATCGTTATAATAAGCCATGTTTCAGCAACTGTTTCTAAATGGAATTATCGCAGGTAGTATATATGCACTTATAGCCCTGGGCTTTGCTGTAATTTATAGAACGGTAAAATTTTTCCATTTTGCCCATGGAGTTGTATATACTGCCGGTGCTTATTTCACCTACACAGTTGTGAACCGCCAGTTATCAGCAGTCAGTGAAGGGTTGCCGATGATCTGGTGGGTTATAGCCTGCATAGCAGGTATTCTTGGAGCAGGGATATTGGGAATTGTGATTGACAGAATCGTCTATTACCCTCTCAGGAAACATAATACTCCAAATCTCGTCTACCTTATCGCCTCTTTTGGAGTATTTATTTTTATCCAAAATCTTCTTCAGCTTCTCTATGGTGCTCAAATACTCACATTGAGAACAGGTCCTGTTAAGGAAGGGCACCAGTTGTCAGTTTTCAGTTATCCGTTAAATGCAATAATTACGGATATACAAATACTTATATTAGTTGTTGGTGCACTGTTGTCAGTTGCACTATTTCTTATAATCAATAAAACAAAAATGGGGAAAGCTATAAGGGCGGTTGCGGATGATCCGATTGGTGCAAGTGTTTCAGGCATATATTCTGAAAAGATTATCTTTTATGCTTTTGCAATAGGCTCTGCACTTGCAGGAGTGGCCGGGATACTCGTTTCCTTTGAGACAAACATAGAGCCGACAATGGGTTTCAATGCAATCCTCAAGGGAATCATCGCCTCAATTATCGGAGGCATCGGAAGTATCCCCGGGGCTGTCTTTGGAGGATTCTTTCTCGGCATTGTCGAAAATCTCGGGATCTGGAAAATCCAGGCTGGATGGAAAGATACGATAGCATTTGGGGTACTTATCATATTTCTACTTTTCAGACCGGAAGGAATTTTAGGAAGAAAGAGTGAAAAGGAAAGATTGTAATGGAATATTTTCTTCATATATTAATCATCTCTGGCATCTATATAATCCTAACCCTCAGTCTTAATCTGATCGTAGGCTACACAGGCATCCCTGCTCTCGGGCATATAGCCTTTGCATGTGTCGGGGCATATACATCCAGCCTCCTTGCATTAAACTATGGAATATCACCATGGACTGGACTTATAATCGGTGCCTGTTTAGCTTCAATCTTTGGCCTAATTATCGGATTTCCTTCCATAAGGCTAAAAGGTGACTATCTCGCCCTTGCCACTTTTGGCTTCGGAGTTATTGTCTATTCTGTTTCAAAAAACTGGGTTGAGCTCACAAGAGGGCCGATGGGGTTGCCCGGCATCCCAAAATTCAGTTTGTTTGGTTTCGAGCTTCAACCAGTATGGGCTTATCTGATCCTTGTTGCAGTCTTTGTTGCTTTAACAGCATTCGCGATCAATCGGATTGCGCATTCACCTTTCGGAAGGATTCTCAGAAGTATTAGGGATGATGAGATTGCAAGTCTCTCTATAGGAACAAACATTAATAAATACAAACTCTCAGTTTTCGTAATCGGGGCATTCTTTGCTGGTATTGCCGGCAGTCTTTATGCGCATTATATCACCTTTATTGATCCTTCAAGTTTCACGGTAATGGAATCGATAGTAGTACTTCTCATGGTCGTTTTCGGCGGTATGGGAAGCATCACGGGATCTTTTATAGGAGCATTGATCCTTGTAATCTTTCCTGAGATGCTTCGGTTTCTGGGTATGCCAAGTTCTGTTGCAGCTCCTGTTCGGCAAATGATTTACGGCCTTCTTTTGATTGTCTTAATGCTTAAAAGACCTCAAGGGATAATCGGAGAATATAGGTTTAAATAATATGAGACAGATAGACAATAGACCTTTGACTACGGACTATAAAGTAATAGAGGTGTTGGTCTAATGTCTAATGTCCAAAGTCTTTTGTCCATCAAAAATCTTTCTAAGATTTTTGATGGGGTGAGGGCTGTTGATGATCTTTCGTTTGGAGTTGAAAAGGGTTCTATTACAGCCCTGATAGGTCCGAATGGTTCTGGCAAGACAGTTACATTTAACCTCATCATGGGCTTTTACAGACCTACTGCTGGAAAAATCTTCTTCAATGGAAAAGATATTACTAATATTTCCCCTCACAAAATCTTCTATCTGGGCATAGGCAGGACATTCCAGAATATCAGATTATTCCCCCAGATGACCGTTCTTGAAAATATTCTGCTCGGCATCAAATATGACAGAGGAGAAACTCTTTGGGATGCACTCTTCAGGACTACAGCCATGGTTGAAGCCGAGGCTGAATACACTGAGAAGGCAATGGAACTACTGAAAATAGTTGGACTGGAAGGTAAGAGAGATGAACTTGGCGAGAATCTTTCACACGGTCAGAGAAGGCTTCTTGAATTTGCTCGAACTCTCGGAACGGATTCAGAATTCTATCTTTTTGATGAACCAACAGCAGGGGTATTTCCCAACACAGTCCCCAAACTGCTTGAAATCATCGAGAGCCTTAAGACCAGAGGCAAAACGGTTCTCTTTATTGAACATAACATGAAGGTTGTCATGGATATCTCAGACAGCATCATCGTCCTAAACCATGGGAAGAAAATAGCGGAAGGCATGCCTTCTGATATCCAGAAAAATGAAGAAGTACTCGATGCATATATGGGAAAGGGACGGAGAATTGCTTGAAGCTAAGAATATAAGCATCTATTACGGACAGGTAAAAGCTATTGAGAACATTTCTTTTTCTGTTAATTTAGGAGAAATCATAGCAATGATTGGACCCAATGGAGCAGGAAAATCCACAGCGCTCAAGGCTGTGTTCGGTCTGGTAAATCTATTTTCAGGAGATATTCTTTTCAACGGAGTAAGCATCAAAAATCTTAGGCCCGATGAACATGTTGCTAAAGGGATATCCCTCGTTCCTGAAGGCAGAAGGCTTTTTCCCTCAATGACAGTTTATGAAAACCTTGAAATGGGGGCTTATTTGAAGAAAGGGAATGATTTGAAAACAGAGATAGAGAAAATACTTGACCTTTTCCCGGCCATCAGAGATAAGAGAAAGCAGAAAGCAGGTGTTTTATCTACTGGTGAACAACAGATGCTTGCACTTGGACGGGCACTGATGCAAAAACCAAAGCTCCTTCTTGCTGATGAGCCATCTCTGGGACTCTCGCCCACTTATGTCGATACGATATTCGAGAAGCTGGTTGACATTAATAAATCAGGTACAAGTGTATTACTTGTTGAACAAAATGCACGCATGGCCCTTGAGATCGCTCACAGAGGGTATGTCTTTAAGATAGGCAATATATTCTTGAAAGATACGGGAGAGAATCTTTTAAAAAGAGGAGATGTGAAAAGGGCTTTTCTTGGAGGGTAGGAATATGAGCGTAGGAAACACTTACTTATATTATCCATTGATCAGAATACCAGAAGAGACTCTAATATACTCCTTGCTTTACAAAGATAAGATCAAAAGAATTATTCCCCAGATTCATTCAGTCAATGAACAAGACTGGGAAGAATTTGATAGACCTAACAGAATCATTAGACAGGCTCTCGGTTATGAATTCATTGAGCAAGCTGATTTTTATGAAAGCAGGGAGGCTATATCAGAAAGATTCATAGGTTTAGTAAATGATGCGGCCAGAACAAACCATCCGCACAATTTTGAATATCTGTTTGGTAAAAACTACCAAGAAAGATTCAAGGTAACCAACAGGATAATACTTCATGGTACTATTTACTTTTTGTATCCTGACAAAATAGATCACAACGTGTTCTCTCTTTTGAAAAATATCGGCTGGCTTAGGGTGGATGACGCTAGCCGTTGTGAAGTAGAGAGGGAACTATGGCACGTTTACATGACGCTCCTTGCAACAAATGTTGCTAAAATTAGGGGAGAATCGATATCCACAAATTTTCCTCTATGTGAAAATATTCTGAGAAACAAGGTATTCAGGGGTTACTTTAAAGATCTCTTGCCGGAACAATATTCTTTGAAGACGAACCTGGAAGAGATGTGTGTTACCCTTATGTTCAACGGGCAGTCAGAAGGCGATCAACAGCAAAGAAACATTCCATTGCATAAGATAATTAATCTCCAGCAGGCTGCGTATATCAGATCGGGACTCGAAGATAAGAGAATTGCTTTTGGTCAGTTAATTGATAACCTGACAAAAAAAGTCATTTCAATTAACCCTGTCGATAAAATAGGATTATTGGAAACCTATGTTAAAGAAGTTATAGATGCTGCCATAGAATTCAATAACGGTTTTAAAAAATCAGTTACTAAGGAACTGACAAATGACAAAAAATACTTGAAAGACTATTGGAATGCTGGCATCTCACTCTCATTTCCTATTATTGGAGCTGTGTTAGACCAGCTTCTCGCCCAAGGTGGACAGCCATATTACGGAAAGCTGACTGGCTCCTTAGCAGCACTTATATCTTTCCTCATCTTGAAACGGAGACCAAAGCCAATGTTGTCACAGGTTAATCGGGTAGCGTACTCCTCGCGCCAGAAGGCATACTTATACCTGAACAGGTTATGGGAAATAAAGCGATTAAAGACAGATAGCATGGATGCTTAGTGTATTTTAAAACCCAAAAACCCGGGACATTTCCCATATCTTTATTACTTTCTAAACACGTTTTTAAAACCTGATTTGCACATCTTTATTATTTTTTCCTTTTCAGATTATACGAGTTTATTTGACTCCGGCTTCTGTGGTTAGCTTTTACTATACAAAGCTGACTGTGCTAAAATTAACTCAAAAAGATCGAAATAGATAGAAAACCTTCTAACCTTTTATTATCAAGGCTTTGCGGGAAACCAGATCAATAATCAAGGGCTTTAAAAAATTGATTGTTTCGCTTTCGCAACGTGGAAGTCGGAGTTGGAAAAGTGTCTCCTGCGACAAAGCTGACATGCCGCAGGAGACAAAGTTGATTAGGGGCGGAGGGACACTTCCCATATTATTCTTAATACCTCTTCTCCGCAACTTTCCAATCTATTAATATAAAACATATATAAGGTAGTGATTTTATGATAAAATTGTGTAAGTAGTTTTATCCGTAGAAAGGATGATGACATGAATCACTTTGACAGGATAACGTTTGATCCTCAGATTATGGGGGGACATGCCTGCATTCGTGGGATGCGTATTCCAGTCTCTGTAATCGTTGGGCAGATAGCGCATGGTGCAACAATTGAAGAAGTGCTTTCAGATTATCCTGACCTCGAACGGGAAGATATCAAGCAGGCACTCGAATATGCAGCGTGGTTAGCACAGGAAGAAGTATCTTCTTTATAGCGAGTACAGATGAAATTTCTTGCTGATATGGGAAAAGTGTCTCCTGCGACAAATCTGAACCATGCCGCAGGAGACAAAGTTGATTAGCCCTCGCAGCAGATGCGTCTCATTTTTTTCTTCCCTGTAGGGGAAATAGCCATAACAACCTCGACCTTGTTTCCGCAGCAGCTGCAACGTTGTATCCTGTTTTTGGTATCAGCCCTTGCTGTAACATCGGTCTTTGACTTCCCTTTCTCAGCCATACTGTTCCCTCCTTTCATCTTTCATAGTCTTTGAATACATTCCTCTTCCCTATTTACTAAACACGCAATTCCCCTATAGTGATCCTTTGCGTAATTAATCAGTATGGTGAGGGCTTAATGCCCAACCGGAAATTACAAAACTTTTTATTTTAACTTAAAAAGAAAATCTTTTCAAGGGGTGAGGACTCCAAATGTTACGGAAATATCATTTATGGACTATTGGTAAAAATCATTTATGGACTATTAATGTAGCCGCTTGTAATGTTAATTGGAGAATGTTACATTTTGTCATTCCCTGGCTTGACCAGGGAATCCAGAAAACCCCTGGATGCCCGCTTACGACCTGCGGGCATGACGAACAGGAGACGTTTATGAGCTACGGGAGACCTTGATTCACCATCAAAAAAATAAAAAAACCTCGTTATCCCATAGGGGACGA
>CAZXCW010000052.1:0-14746 GCA_964639385.1 uncultured Nitrospiraceae bacterium | reverse complement strand
ATGGATATAGCCAATAAAGATATTCCCAATAAATCATCGAGTTAAATAAATTTTTGAACAGTGTCTGCATTATTCGGGTCAACTAACTTTCATCACCCTGAACTTGGTTCAGGGTCTCATAGTGGGTAATTTTATCAGATGCTGAAACGAGTTCAGCATGACACCTATGCTATTTTATGAGTTTCTCAACAACCCTGTTATGATATAATATAAATAGTCGGAGGATATAAATACCAGCGCTTTACGGAAACTTATCAGGGCTCAAGGCCAACTACCTTCACTCCATCGAGAGAGTTTATCGAAGAAGGGTACACAACGATATAATTACCCCTGAACTCGCAAAATATCTTTCCGAGCTGTCCTCTGAAACAGGCCGTCAGATGGGTATACTCATTGACAGGTACGGCACTATTACCCATGTAATCATTGGTGATGCCAAAGGAATTGTTATCCCTCCGCTTGAGGATTATCCTCTTGGAAGAAGCCCCCTGAGAGGACTTAGGCTTGTACATACTCACCTGAAGGAAGAGCCTCTCAATCAGGATGACCTTACTGACCTTGCTTTATTAAGGTTTGATCTCGTAGCCGCCATATCTACAAAAGGCAGCCTGCCAGGAAATATTTATGTAGCACATCTTATGCCCAGAGATTCAGAGAAGGGAATAGAAATCTTACCTTCAACAAATTTCTATGCCTTTAAACTGGATTTTAAAAACTTTATACACTCTCTCGAAGAGGAGATGGAAAGGGCGATTACTTTTGATCAAAGAGACCATAGAGAAAGGGCGATACTCGTAAGTGTTTCGACAAGTCAAAGATATAAGCAAGAGGATTCCATTGAGGAGTTGAAAGAGCTTGCTCGATCAAGTAATGTAGTTGTCCTCGATGCCGTTATCCAGAGACCCAAAGAGATAAACCCGAAATATCTCGTAGGAGAAGGAAAACTCAAAGACCTCATAATCAATGCCATGAATAAGGGCGCAACTCTTCTTATATTTGACCAAGATCTAAGTCCGTCTCAGACAAGGTCAATAGCAGAGTTTACTGAATTAAAGGTAATAGACCGCACACAGCTCATTCTGGACATCTTTGCAAGGCATGCATACAGTAAGGACGGCAAGGTTCAGGTTGAACTTGCACAGCTTAAATACAGACTGCCAAGACTCATGGGAAAAGGGACAGCTATGTCCCGTCTGATGGGAGGAATCGGGGGAAGAGGGCCTGGAGAAATGAAGCTCGAGGTAGACAGGAGACGAGTTCGAGAGAAGATAAATCTCCTCGAAAAAGAGCTAAAATCTCTGAGCAAGGCAAGGCTACAAAGGAGGCATAAAAGGCTCCAGAAGGGCATTCCAATTATATCTATAATAGGATATGCCAATGCCGGTAAATCAACACTTCTCAATACCCTCACAAAAAGTTCTGTATTTGTTGAAGATAAAATGTTTGCGACCCTCGATACTTCAAGCAGGCGATTGAGGTTCCCACGTGAGAGGGAAGTCATTATTACCGATACCGTTGGTTTCATAAAGAACCTCCCAAAGGATCTTATGACGGCATTTAAAGCAACCCTTGAGGAGCTTGAAGATGCTGACTTATTACTGCACCTTGTTGATGTCTCAAACCCCCGTTTTGAGCAGCATATAGAATCTGTAAGGAAAATACTCGTGGAGCTCAATCTTTCTCAAAAACATGAACTTCTTGTTTTTAATAAAGTAGATAGATTAGAAAAAGGGGAGATAAAGAATCTTGCACTGCGCTATAATGCAGTAGCGATATCAGCACTCGATTCTTCAACATTCCAGCCTCTTTTGAATGCTATAGAAGAACACATATGGAATAAAAAATTAGCAGAGGTGTTCACCCTTAAGAGCCTTCCTAAAAACTTACAGAAAAATTCAATATATCATGCTGAACTCGTTTCAGCATCTAAACAAATCACCAGTTTAGAAGACCCTGAAACAAGCTCAGGGTGACGGTTAATGAGTTTTATACAAGCTCTTAATTCGCATTTGGTAGAAGAACAATTAGAGGGATTCGTTTAGGTATGGAATTTACTCCAAAATGGATCGCTTGGGAGATTACGAGAAGATGTAATCTGCGCTGTATCCACTGTCGTTCATCCTCTGAACGGGAGGTCAAAGATCATCCAGATTTTCCTACTGAAGAGGCTTTCAGGATCATTGATGATATTGCCGGTTATGCAAAGCCCGTTATCGTTCTTTCCGGAGGCGAACCACTTCTCAGAAAAGATGTCTTTGAAATCGCTCGGTATGGAACAGATAAGGGGTTCAGGATGTGCCTCGCCACGAATGGAACCCTTGTGACAGATGAAATATGTGAAAAGATAAAGGCATACGGTATAAAGATAGTCTCGCTCAGTCTTGATGGTTCTGAAGAAGCTATCCACGATAACTTCAGGAACCAGAAAGGAGCCTTTGAAGGATGTATAAGAGCGGCAAGATTATTCAAAAAACATGGTATCGAGTTCATCATAAACTCATCCTTCACAAAGAGAAATCAGGAAGAGATTCCAAAGGTGTACAGACTTGCAAAGAAGCTTGGTGCAACGGCATGGTATATGTTCATGATAGTACCCACAGGAAGGGGTGAAGAGATAATGAATGAGCTTATCTCAAAGGAGGAATATGAAGAAATCCTTGATTGGCACTACCAGATGGAAAAGGATGAAAAGGATATGCTTGTAAGACCTACCTGTGCGCCGCATTATTACAGGATTGTTTTACAGAGGTCAAAACAAGAAGATATTAAATTTGAGCGAAGATCACTGAAATTCTCGACTGGCGGTGCAAAAGGTTGCATTGCTGGACAACTTATATGCCTTATCGATGTAGATGGCAATGTGCTCCCTTGCAGTTACTTTCCAAAACCTGCAGGGAATATTAGAAAGCAATCTTTTAAAGATATATGGCAAAATTCAGAACTCTTCCAAGAGCTCCGCAATTTTAAAAAATATAAAGGGAAATGCGGTTCATGCGAATTTATAGCTGTATGCGGTGGATGCCGTGCAAGGGCATATGCCGTGTATGGCGATTACCTTGAAGAGGAGCCGTTCTGTGGCTATGTACCACGGAAGTTACAAAAGGAGGTTACATGAACGATATCTTTCTTAAGGCATGTAGTGGAGAAAAAGTTGAATATACACCTGTATGGCTTATGCGCCAAGCAGGAAGATATCTTCCCCAATATCAGGCAGTACGAGCCAATGTTGACTTCCTTACGCTTTGTAAAACGCCTGAACTTGCTGCAGAGGTCACACTTCAACCTGTTGAAATCCTTGGAGTTGATGCGGCCATATTGTTTTCTGACATCCTCATCCCTCTTGAGGCAATGGGTATGTCTCTTGAATTTCTGGAGAAAGAAGGACCTGTTCTCAGTGAGCCTATAAGAAATAAATCTGCTGTTGATAGGTTAATTATACCTGAAACAGAAGACGACATGCCTTTTATCATTGAAACAATAAAGATCCTGAGAGAGAAACTTAAGGTACCACTCATAGGATTTTCAGGCGCTCCCTTCACACTCGCTACATATATGATTGAAGGCGGAAGTTCAAAGAACTTTATACATACAAAGAAGATGATGTTTCAAAACAACAGATTATTTAATTACCTGATGGAGAAATTAACTATCACTGTTATCTCCTATCTTTCTTCTCAGATAAAGGCTGGTGTCCAGGCAATACAGATTTTTGATACATGGGCGGGTGTGCTTTCACCTCTTGACTATAAAAAATTGATACTTCCTTACGTTAAGAAAGCAACTTCCGAGTTAAGGAAAGAAGGTATTCCGATAATCTATTTTGTTAATGATTGTGCAGGAATACTCAAAGAGATCAAAAAATCAGGTGCTGATGTTATCGGAATTGACTGGAAGATTGACATAGCTGAGGCAATAAAAAAACTTGGCAAAAAAGTGGTTGTTCAGGGGAATCTTGACCCATGTGCACTTTTTCTTTCAAAGGAAGAGATTGAGGAACGGGTTAAAGACATATTATGGAAAGGAGAGGCAGCAAATGGCCATATCTTTAACCTTGGGCACGGAATCTTACCAGAAACTCCTGTTGAAAATGCAATTGTCTTAGTTGAGGCAGTGCACAGATTCGGCCGCAAAGTTTAGATAATCGATATTGTTTAAACTGCAAAAGATAAATACCCTCTTATATTGCTTTCGGGACACCCCTATCATTGACTTTATCAAGCGAGCTGCGGGTTTGATTATCTCTCCACTACTTCTGCCTCAACCGTCATCTCTTTTTCCCCTCTCAAAAAAGTGATGGAAATATGGCTTCCGGGGGTTAGTGATTTGAGAATGTTAGAAAGGTCTTTGAGGCCGTTAACAGTATTAGAGTTTATTCGTATAATCACATCTCCTTCTTTTAATCCACATGCCTCTGCAGGAGAGCCAGGCACAATGCCAGAAATCCGGTACCCCTCGCCCCTGTAGGCAAAGTCAGGAATGGTGCCGAGACTGATTTTTCTCTCTTTCTTCGGAGTGATATCAGTTTTTTCTTCAGTCTTCACCGTAGCAGTCAATGGCTCTTCTCGACTTGCGAGATACTCAATTACTTCCTTTGCCACGGAAGCAACTTTTAAAAGTCCATAAGGGTCTATCTTATCTGCTGTGTCTGTCGGACGATGATAATCAAGGTGGGGGCCACTAAAGAGCTGCACAGCCGGTATACCTACATCCTCAAAACTTATATTGTCACTTGAATCCAATCTCTTAGTCACCGTCTCAATTTCAACACCTGTTACAAACCCTGCTCCTCTGAAAATATGTGCCCATTCTTTAGCAGAACCTGCTCCAAGAACAAGCAGCTTTCTCTTTCCAAGACGTCCTACTGTATCAAGATTGATCATGCCTATACATTTTTTTGCAGGATATTGCTTTTCATTGGCTACATAATACTTTGATCCTCTCTTACCAGCCTCTTCTCCAGTAAATGCCACAAAGACAATGCTGCGATCAGGATTAGGGTTTTTTCCGAACAGATTGGCAAGTTCTATAAGCACTGAAACCCCGCTTGCATTGTCATCAGCACCAGGATGAACCTTACCTTTATCCTTTTCTCTCGCATTTTGCCCGCCCATACCGAGATGATCATAATGAGCACCGACTACTACACTCTGGCCAGATAGCTCTAATTTCTTCCCTGGTATCACTCCTATTACGTTTTTCATCTCTATGTTAAGTTCAGGGTCTTTCCATGTCTGGAAATAACTTTCCTCCTTCTCTCCAGCAGGTTTGAGACCAGCCTCCTGAAATTTCGCTACAATGAAATCAGCAGCCCGGTCAAGCTCTTTGGTGCCCAATCCACGACCTTTAAGATCTTCACCCGAAAGAAACCTGATTGTTTCCATCATTCGCTCTGCTGAAAAAACCGGTGAACGGCTTATGAGGGGTTCCCTTGGAGCGAATTTCCCCATCTCTACCCTTGTAATCTTTCCTTCCTCAGAAGGCAAAAATGCTGTCATTGGTGAATCAAGAACAGGCCAACGACCTTTGATTACAATCGAAGGCTCATCACCTTCAAAAACAAGATAGCTGTATTTGCTATAATGAGGAAGTTTCCTACCAAGACCTGGGAGGGCTTCGGCCAGATCTGATACTATCAATGTGAAAGCCTTGTCTTTATTCTTCGGATTCCACGCTGTGAACACCAATGAATGTTTTTGGATAGGAATTTTGTTCTTTCCAATCTTTATCTTATGCTTGCCGATAGACACCTCATATTTGGAAAGTGCTGACAGTGCCTCTTTGAGAAACCGGTTTTCCCACCCCAAAATAGTAACTGCACAATCTGATGGGAGTCTTTCTACATCCTTATCAAATTTTATTTCTACTGTATCCGGACCAGAATTGCCCAAGACTTTAGTAAACTTCTTATATGCATCAAGTAATGTCTCATTCGCATTTGATGGAAGGAGTACAAGCATTTTTTTCGCACCTAAGGCCTGTGACAGTGCAGGCGGAATTTCCTCTCTGTCAAGCCTGCGGAATAAGTCAAACTCAGGATCTATATCAAGCCTCAAAGGTCGAGAGGGCAGACGGAGTGTAAGTTCAAGGTTTTTCTTATCCATAACTACCACGGTCTGATAAGCCTGCTCCTGGTTTTCCATAGTCACAGCTACTGGTATGCGCAGATGATATGTCTCCCCTGGTTGCACCTGCTCAATAAGCGCTTTGAGAACATATTTATCTCCTTCAGTCTCTGATTTGACATTACTCACTTTTAGTTTTGGTGCGCCAGGACGCATTATCCACTGATCGAACTCCATACCAAGATTCTTTCCAGAAACTTTTTCAAAACTTTTTTTCAGGTCATTAAAGGTGGCAAACTTAAACTTGTTTTCACGGTAGAAGTCCTGAAGCCCTGCTACGAAAGTCTTATCTCCAAGCTCCTGACGGAGCATATGAAAAAACATGAGAGATTTGCCATACCCTATTGCCTCAGAGGGAGGGCTGAAACGAGATCGAAACTCAGTGAGAGGAAAATCTCGGCCTGTTAAAACATAATCCGTATATTTCTGAAGAGTTTCCATACGGTATTCTGCTCCGTTTCCCTGTTGTTCTTTAATGAGATGGTCTGAAAGATAAGCCGTCAATCCTTCTGACCAGTTTCCAGACTCGAAGTCAGTAAAAACGCTGTTCCCCCACCAGTTATGGAGGATTTCATGGGGATAAGAAGAGTTAATTATAAAGGGAAAGCGAATAACCTTCGGACCGAGCAAAGTAAAAGAGGGCATCCCTAAACCAGTTTCCCAAAAGTTCTCTACAAGGGCAAACTTTTTATAGGGATACGGCCCGATCAGTTTATCATACATTGATATATAACGTACTGTGGCATCCAGATATTTTGTAGCCAGTTCTTTATCTGGTGTGCGAAGAAAAGCCATAGCCAAAATCCCATCGGCAGGCTGAGTATACTCTGTAAACTGTGAGGCTACTAAAAATATCTCACTCTGAGGTTCCGGTGATTCCCATCGTACAAAGGTTCTGTCCTTTCCGATGTCATGGCGCGTGCGCTCCCCTTGACTCACTGCATCCCACTTATGAGGTAGTTCAACATCAATGTCAAAAGTCAACAGTTTTTCATCAAATTCCGGATACCAGAACGTACTACCGGAAAGATATACGCCCTCTGCTGAAATCATCCCGGATGTCATTCTAAAACCCCGTGCTATTTCTTTACCGTATTGTTCAATGGGATAATAAATATTTCCACTATATTTGAGTACAAAGGACTTTAAATTAGGAGAAAGTTTTATCCTGTAGGACTCAAGCAGAACTTCTCTTGACTCTGTTTTTTCACGGACAATATTTACACCGGGGGTTAGTGATGAGAGCTCAAATCCTCCGTGCAGGAAAAAGTGTAATTCTGCAGGATGCTTTTCTGGAAGAGTGATCGTATCTTGTGTGTCAAGACGGTGCTCTTCTGGATCAAGTACAATTTTTAAATCATGTTTAATTGTCGCATGTCTCTCTGCTTGCAAAACAGCAGAAGGGACTAACAAGATAAGAAGAAGAAAAAATACAACAAACAGGCGATTCATATTCTTCATCAAGAAAAACCAAAAATACATCAGAAAAAATAGAGCACTGATGCAATAAACATTCTGTTTTTATTATAACCAATCAGCTTCTAAACTCTCTCAAAAAATTTTATAAGCAACCAAGATAAAATAAACAGTGCTAACCCAGATTATTCATAAAAATTGTTACAAATCCAGCAAAAGATTGGAGATATAGTATTTTCGCTCATTCTCGTCTCGACATTCTGTCGATCCTCCGAGGTAAATTCTTTTGAAGAAAGAATTTAAATCCGCTCGAACACTATATCCCCAATCAAATTTGTGAATAACCTGGGCTAAGATTAAACTAAGATAAATGATATTCATGAGTACCTTGAATCATGGCGTATCAGGAAGGTAGATAAAAATAGTGCAAAATCAATTAAGGTACACTAAGGTATCAAAAAATAAATTTTTCACAACATCTGCATTATCTCAATTGCATTGCCCGGGTTAAATGGAATTAGTTAAGGCTGTATTGTAAATGGATTGTCACTTGCATCTGTGCCTAATGTATTACCAGATGCATCTTTCAGCACTACTTTTACTTTGCAGTTGCTCTTTGAAGTTGTCACTGCTGGCACAGTCCAGCCAAAACTTCCTGGATTACCGCCTGTAAAGGTAGTTATTAAATTCCAGGTACGCCCTCCGTTTTTTGTGTAAAATAACTTTACTTTTTCTACAGTTTTCTTTGTTGTATTAGTTGACCATTTTATTGTGAGAGTATCACCAGATGTGTATGTCCCTCCATTTGGTATGTCAAGCTTTAGTACCTGTATCTCAAATGTCACTGAACCAGCGCCTACTTTCACATGGGATGCATCGTATCCTATTACTTTAATAATGCATTTCTTTTTATTACCCCGTCGAGTTGGCACCGCTGGCCAGATGTAGCTTGTAGTCAGAACATTATTTGCTATCTTTGCCCACGTTAGTCCATTATCGAGGGATAACATAAGTTTGAATTTCACTGCCTCAACTGGTGCTTCCCAACTTATAGTGTAAGATGATGATCCTGATGGTATTTCCTCTCCTGCAGCTGGTGAGAGAACGTTTATTGCACCATTCTGTGTTATTGTATGTGTCTTTCCTTTTATGGTGATATTCGCTGTCCTTGAGCTTGGGGGAGTGATTGTATTGGCCGAGACTGAATATTTTACAGTCCCGTTTCCGGCGCCACTGCTGCCTGAGGTGACCGTTATCCAACTTTCACTCGGCACTGCATCCCAAATGCAGTCGATCTGTGTGGTTACACTTACAGTCCCTTTGCCTCCAGAGGCGTAGAAAGTCCTACTCTTTGGTGAGATGGAGTAAGTGCATGTATTAAACGTTGCTTTCACTGTCTTATCTCTATTCATCGTTACTGGACATGTTGAAGTGCCTGTACATGAGCCTGACCACTTAGCAAAGGTAGAATCAGTATCTGCTATTGCTGTAAGAGTTACACGCGGGCATGCCTCAAATGTCGCTGTACATCCAGAGCCACAGTCTATGCCAGCAGGGTCGCTAGTCACCGTACCCGAACCTGTACCTGCCTTGTTTACCGTGAGTGTATATTTAGGAGAAGGGGGATTTACGCCTAACTTTGATACAAAGACATCATAAACGCCATTAAAAACAGTATTATAAGCACCAGTTGTTGTCGGAAAATCTAATGAGTTAGTTACACTAGCAACATAAACATCTCTATCAGAATCTAATGTGATACTTATAAAGAAGCACTTGTCATAACAGCTATCTGCATTGTAGGCATCAGTATAAATGCCGCCAAGAAACGTAGAAGCAAGAAGACTTGTTAAATCACTCTGTAGCACAGTTATAAAAGCATCGGTAGAGCCACCATTATAGGTCGTATTGTAGGTACCAGGTGTTGTTGGAAAATCTGGGGAGCCTGTATAGCCAGTTACATAGGGATAGCCACATAGGTCTACGGCTATGGATTGGGCAGAATCATTTCCTGTCCCCCCCAGATATGTAGAAGCAAGAAGAGTTGTTAAATTCCTGTCAAACTTTGATACAAAGGCATCAGAAGAGCTGTTATAAGAGGTATCATAAGCACCCGAGGTAACTGGAAAGTCTATTGAGAATGTCCCGCCAGTAACAAAAAGGTTTTCATCTGCGTCTAAGGCCATGGAATAGGAATAATCATTACTGCTACCACCAAGATATGTAGAGGCAAGGAGAGTTTTTAGATTTCCAGTAAACTTTGATATGAAGGCATCATAAAAACCATTGTAAGAAGTATCGTAAGCACCGGTTGTTATCGGAAAGTTTGATGAAAGGGTCCAGCCGGTCACATAGATGTTTCCATCACCATCTAAAGCCATTGAATAGGCATGGTCATCATTACTGCCCCCCAGATAAGTAGAGGCAAGAAGAGAGGTTAAATTTTTGTTGAACTTTGAAATAAAAATATCATAAGAACCATTTTTAGAGGTGTCAAAGGCACCAGCTGTAATAGGAAAATCTGTAGAGAGGGTTTCTCCGCTAATGTATACATTTTCGCTACTGTCTATTATCAGTGAGGTAGCAGATTCACTATTGCCACCCCCCAGATAAGTAGAGGCAAGGAGTTGTGTTAAATCACTGTTAAACTTCGATACAAAAACATCGTTAAAATTGGATGTGGTATCATAAGCACCTGGGGTTGTTGGAAAGTCTGTTGACAGAGTTGTGCCGGCAACATATACATTTCCACTGCTGTCTAAAGCTATGGAATTTCCAGATTCTCCGCTACTGCCGCCAAGAAATGTTAATTCAAGGAGATCAGTTAAATTCTTATTAAACTTTGCTACAAAGGCATCATAAGAATTAAGAACAGTGTCATAAGCATCAGATGTTGCTGGAAAGTCTGTTGAGATAGTTGTACCGGTTATATACACGTTTCCACTACTGTCTAAGGCTATGGAATTGGCATAATCCACAAGACTTCCACCCAAAAATGTAGAGGCAACGAGTGGGTCAATTATGAGTTCTTTTGCCCTGTCATAAACCCCGACTTTAAAGCCATAGATAAGTTCAGAGTTAAATCCCCCCTTACATCCTTTTGATAAAGGGGGGACTTGGGGATTATCTTGCTCGATGCTATATTCAACTTTTACCTCAACCTTTTTGCCGTCAATCTCCTGATAGGCTACTGGTTTTGAGAAGTTGACTGTCCCCAGCTCGGTCTCTACTTCAAGCCCTCCCGATTCAATTATCTTTGCTGTCTTTGCACCCTTCAGCCTCACTTTGATATCATCAGGATTAGCGCCAGGTTTTAGAAAAAATAATTTTTCGACATTATCTCCACGTGCCTTAATTTTCAGTTCTATACCTCTGAACACCTCTCCAAGATTTACAAGCTCATATGTCGGGACGTTATTTTTCCACTTGGATGGGTCTTTTCCTACAAAATAGTTAACCTTTGCAAGAGACTTCTTCTCTCCTCGTGTATCCTTAACCATTCCACCCAAAAGTTCCTCTTTAAGGAGCAACTTTTTTAGAGTCTTACTATCGACAATTTTCTGCAGAGAATAAACTATCCCACCATCCTTCATTACAAAAACTGGGCCACCAATTGTTCTGGTATAGAATCTTACTTTTACATCCGTCTGTCCCTGGTTTTCTATAAAAGGCATTCGGAGTTTTGCCGCAGAAATAGTAATCGCTTGAGATTCATTCCAGAAAAATATAAGAATTATAAAAAAGATGAAAGATAGGACCTTCAATGCATATCTTCTTTCCATTAGGTGCTTCAATAAGTTTGTAATCACTGAAACTTAATCCCAACCTTTTCCAAAAGAACCATATTCCATAAACAATTTACCACAATTTTCTTCTCATCATCAATCAAAATCGCATAAAAACGGAGTTTTTGATCTTTTTGAAACAGATTCGGAATGGTAAAGATGGTGTATGTTAAACTAATTTAGATATTTCATGAGGAGGAGTTATGGAAAAGGATTCTATGAAAAGAAAAGCAAACCCTGCAAGGATTCAGTTTTTAAGGAGTTTGCCTCGAGAGATCAAGGAATACCTCACCTTAGAGGAAGCCAATGCAATTTTATATGAAGATATCTGGCCTGATTCTCTTGTGGAAAAACTAAAAGATTACTTTGTAGAAGAGTAATCGATAATAAAAACCTTTTGATTTTCCACAGGGATGATTATTTTTAGCATTTTATTTAATCTCTCTCTGATACATCGCAAGGACATCCCAGAAGGCACCTCTGAACCCTCTTTTTATTGCGTTTTCAATAATCTTATTAGCATTATAATTGTAATTTTGATTAGATTCTACTTTTGCATTAAAGTAAAAACGCTCATCCCCCTTTATCAATTCTTTTATATATTCTTCAATTCCGTCTCTGAGCGCTTCGTTTAGATAAAAATAGGGTCGTAAAAGAGAGGAAGGAATTTGGTATCCTGAATTTTTGAGGTATCTATAAAAAGCAGTCTCTGGATAAACCCTTATACCGTAAGAGATACCCACTCTAAAGGGTTCGAGGGTCTTCATATCTTCTATAACCCTTTTTATTGAATTAAAGGTTTCTTCCGGGGCACCAAGAAGAAGATCTATCATAACCTTGATGCCTTCTTCCAGACATACCTTTACTGTTTTCTTTACATCCTCATATCTGAAGTCTTTGTTGAGAAAGGAAAGAATCCTGTCATCAGTATGATCTACACCAAAATTTATTCCCTCGCATCCAGCCTTCCTCAGGAGACGGGCTAACTCTCTATCCATAATATCAGGTACTCCATAGGCATACCATGATATTTTTCCCCCCAATCCTCTATATATGATAGCCTCACAGAGAGATTTCGTATACTCGATGGAAAGGTTAAACTCTGAATCACATAGATGAAAATGGGTTATACCGTCTTTTAAAATCTGAGTTATTTCATCAGTTAAGGAATCTATGGATCTGAATCTCACTTTTGTGCCTTTTGCAACAGGGTCTGCGCAATATATACACTTCCTATTGCATCCTCTTGTAGTCTCGATCCCTACCATTCCTCCCTTCTGATAATAAAAGAGATTGTCAATAAATCCACGCTGTGGTCTGAAATACTTTAAATTAACAGGTGGAGCATATATGACGCCTTTGGGTCTGATTCCTGTAGAGATAAGGCTCTCAAAAACTTCCTCTCCGTCTCCCCATATTCCAGCATCAGCACCGGTATATGCCAAGACCTCTAAAGGCATAATCGAAAACCCTACTCCTCCTAAGATTACGGGAACTCCTTTTTTCTTCACTTCCGATACTATTGTCTTTATCTCTTCTAAGAAAAAGTCAGCCGTTACATAGCAGCTGTCGTCAATGTTTCTTACAGAAATCCCAACATACTGAGGTGAGACCTTTTCAAGGACATCAAAGAGTCTCTCTTTATTGACGTTTATGTCATACAACGAGACTTCGTGCCCCTTTTCTGTAAGAAATGAAGAAATGTACTCAATCGCCAGAGGGGCTACAGGTGGTTTAATATTATTTGGATTAACGAGAAGTACCGTTTTCATTCAAAAAGATCTCTAATATTAAATACTTTCGTACACTACTAATAAAACGAAGGTTGCTTCTAATTTCTCTTTCTATTCAAAGAATAAATTAGGATATTTTTCTATAGTTCTAGGAGTATTAATCCTGATTTTGGATCAAATTTCCTCTTGGCGTTAATTCCCTCTATTTCTATGATAACAACCTCAATAACAAGAAACGTCTTAGATATCTCCCTAAGGCAACCCACCTTAACCATATCCTTCTTTCCAAAGGCACCATGAAAATGAACCTTTGGTGCCTCTTCATCCCAGAATATCGTGCCGCAACCCAAAACCTCATGACTCTCATTTATCTCACGCCATACAGGTATTGGGGGTATCTCTTCCTTTTCAGGACCAACGACTATACTGCCCTGTCTGATCCCTCCAAGAAGAAAAAACATTGCATTCCTTATGTCTTCCTTTTTTGCTATACTTATGATATTCTCTAAAATATCTTCTTTGTCCTCAAATCTCGCTACAACGACACGTCCTGTCTTACCTACCTGATATCTCATAATTCCTCCTGAAATATCTGCCTTCGCTAATATCCGCTGAATCACTGTATGTCATGCTGAACTTGTTTCAGCATCTAAAAATGCATTACGAGACCCTGAAACGAGTTCAGGGTGACAAAGAGTTTTTAACCTGTTTTATTTTAATATAGTTCTATTGGAGACATCTCAACAATCTACAGGAAATAACTTATTTCAATTATTTGACCTTTCCTCGACATATTTCTTTAAAACTAAAGAGACTTTCTTTATACCCTTGTCCCGCGGCAACTGGGCAACAATTTTGTCTATATAATTCCTTTCTGAAAGCAGCCGAAAAGAGGGCTTGAAATTGAGATCATATATCCATGATAGATGCATAAGTTTAAAATCATTCAAATTCTTTAATTTCGATTGAGAAGCCAGATGACCTTTGCAAATGCAAGAGAGGATCTCTTGTGAATAATCCGCAGTATCTAACAGTCCAAGACCTGCTGCTGAAGCCCTTTCTCCCTCAGGACTCTCATAATATTCTATGAATACTCGCCATATATCCAGTTTATCAGCATCTCTTATTAATTTTATGAAGAAGACAATCTCTTCTCTTTCTTTTTTGGGAATCGAGAAGGCATTATGGAATCTTACTGCTTTGATAATTAATTCCTGCTCATTATCAGGTAGATTTCGAAGGATTTTTTCCTCGAGTAGTGTCTTAGCGCCGAGAAAACCGTGATTAACAGATAGAGCATCTTTGAATGTCTTGTATTTCGCATATTGCGGGAATCTTCCAATATCATGGAATAGTGCTATTGTCTCAGCTAATATTATATCTCTGTTGCTGAGATTCAGTTCATTTGTTATCTCTACGATGTTTTTGCATACATGAGAGGTATGTTTTTCTTTGAGGGAAATATTTTTTTGATCCTCAATATCTGACGAATAAAAAGATTTAACATAACGAGAAAACCAGTCTTTGAAAAAAATAAAATCATCTTTTGTCATCCACAAGTTCCTAAAATAAGATATTTAATACCCACTTAACCCAGATAATGCAATTGGGATAATGCAGATGTTGTGAAAAAATTTATTTTTCGATACCTTAGTGTACATCATTCATAAACTAAATAGAAGGCAGGGCA
>CAZXCW010000051.1:0-14839 GCA_964639385.1 uncultured Nitrospiraceae bacterium | reverse complement strand
ATACAGGGATATCCTTGGCCCGGAAAATTTTTATATAGAGATACAGGATAATGGTCTCCCTGAGCAGGAAGAAACAAATAAGAGGCTCTTCGAGCTTGCAAGAAAACTCGATATCAATATAGTCGCCACAAATGACTGCCATTATATGAAGAGAGAAGACTCAAAGGCTCATGATATCTTGCTCTGCATACAAACCGGCACAACGGTAAAAGATAAAAACCGTCTCCGCTTTAACTCTGATAGTTTCTATTTCAAAGCACCTGAGGAGATGAAGAATGCATTCAAGGATATTCCTGAGGCAATCCTTAATACAAGGGCTATTGCAGAAAGGTGTAATGTAGAATTCAGCCTGGGGTTAAACCTGCTGCCTGTGTATAAACTTGAAGATAGACAGAAACCTGAAGTGTTACTTGAGAAACTTGCCTTTGAAGGACTCATCAATAAATGTGGCCAGGAGCTAATGGAAATCTACAAAGAAAGGCTCAGAAAAGAAATAGATATCATACAGAAGATGGGTTATTCATCCTACTTTCTTATCGTCTGGGATTTCATAAGCTACGCAAAAAGGAAGGGAATTCCCGTTGGCCCCGGAAGGGGCTCAGCAGCAGGAAGCCTTGTATCCTATAGTTTAGGTATCACAGATATAGACCCGGTTAAATATAATCTTCTCTTTGAGCGCTTCCTAAACCCCGAGAGGATAAGCATGCCTGATATAGATGTGGATTTTTGCAAAGATAGAAGGTCAGAGGTAATTCAGTATGTAGCAGAAAAATACGGAAAGGAGCATGTGGCACAGATAATCACCTTCGGCACAATGGCTGCGAGGGCAGCAATACGAGATGTTGGTAGGGCACTCGATTTCCCTTATGCAGAGGTGGACAGGATTGCAAAACTGACGCCGAACATGCTTCACGTTACCATTGAAGATACATTGAAGGCCGAGCCTCAACTAAAGGACCTTTATGATAATAATCCAAAGATAAAGGAACTCATCGATATTGCTACACGCCTTGAGGGACTTTGCAGGCATGCCTCAACGCATGCCGCAGGAGTTGTGATCTCTCCAGAACCTTTAACAAACTACATGCCCCTTTACAAGAATCCCGTGGACGGAACCATTACAACTCAGTTTGACATGAACTCAATAGAAAAGATTGGTCTTTTAAAATTTGACTTCTTAGGATTAAAGACACTCACGGTGATAGAAAAAACACTGAAGTACATAAAAGAAAATGGTAAGAACTTTTCATTAAAGGATATTTCCTTCGAAGACAAAAAGACATATGAGCTCCTGAGCTCAGGACATACAACAGGCATCTTCCAGCTCGAAAGTGCCGGTATGAGAGATCTGCTTGTAAAGATGTCTCCAACCAGGTTTGAAGACCTTATAGCTATCGTTGCCCTTTACAGACCCGGCCCAATGGGAAGCGGCATGATAGATGATTTCATAAAAAGGAAAAAAGGCCAGATACCAGTTAAATATGAGCTGCCGCAGCTAAAGGAGTGCTTAAGTGAGACTCACGGCATTATCCTTTACCAAGAACAGGTTATGAGTATTGCAAACAGCCTTGCAAACTTCACAATGGGGCAGGCAGATACCTTGAGGAAGGCCATGGGTAAGAAAAAACCAGAAGAGATGGAGAAGCTGAAAGAAGCCTTCATACAGGGTGCCCGGAAAAATGGCATCTCTGAAAAAAAGGCTATACGGCTATTCGACTTAATGACCTTCTTTGCAGAATATGGCTTTAACAAGTCGCACTCTGCAGCATATGCATACATTTCATTCCAGACAGCTTATCTCAAAGCCCACTATCCTGTTGAGTTCATGGCTGCTACCCTGAGTGCAGATATGGATAATACAGACAAGATAGTAAAATCCATAAATGAATGCCGAGAGATGGGCATCTCTACACTTCCGCCTGATATAAACCAGTCCGGACAGGAATTTAAGGTGATAGGTAATTCAATACGGTTTGGCCTCGAGGCAGTGAAAGGGGTCGGGGCATCAGCAATAGAATCCATACTTGAATCAAGAAATTCAGAGGGACCTTTTACCTCTGTAGTAAATTTCTTACAGAGGGTTGATTCGAGGAAGGTGAATAAAAAGGTCATAGAAAGCCTCATAAAGGCAGGGGCCTTTGACTCCCTCGGTACTACCAGGGCAGGGGCGATGGAGTTAATGGGGCAAATGCTTAATGTTAGCAGCAGGGCAACCGCCATAGGCCAACAGAGCATCTTTGAAGAGACCTTTGAAGAGACTCCAGAGGCTAATCGAGAATTGGATGAGTTCGAACTTCTCAAATATGAGAAAGAGGCTCTCGGCTTTTATATTACCGGTCATCCTCTAACGAAATATAGAAGGCAACTTGTAGAGATTAGAGCGAAAAAGACGTCTGAACTCGAGGATTTAGCAGATGGTGAGGAGGTTCAGGTTGGTGGCATATTGAGAAATATAAAGAAGATACAAACGCGATCGAAGGCAGAGATTATGGCCTACTGTATGCTTGAAGATGCAGACGGCAGCATAGAGGTAATTGTCTTTCCGCAGCTTTACAGAGTTAGTGTTCCCATCCTTCAAAAAGATGCTCTCCTCCTCGTGAAGGGAACTGTTGACAAAACAGAAAAAGGGATAAAGATTGTCTCTACAGATATAACGCGGTTGGATGAGCTTGAGACTAAAAAGGCAAGGGTTGAGATAGTGTTCAGGTATCCTCAATCAGATAGTTCGAGTCTCAAAAGGCTCAGGTCTGCTTTATCGAACTGCAAGGGTAAATATCCTCTTTATCTCAGATTTTTCCTTAAAGACGCTGAGGCATTGATCTATACAGGTATGAAGATATCACCTGATGATGAAATTATAAGCAGGGTGGAAGAGATTGTAGGTAAGGGGACGGTTGAATTTAAATGATAAGATATTACCTTGAATTCGAAAAGCCCATAGAGCAGCTTGAGCTCAAGATAGATGAGCTAAAACGCTTATCTAACGGAAAGGAAATAAATATATCAGGCGAGATAAAAAAACTTGAGAAAAAAGTAAAAGAACTACGTTCAGAGATCTTTTCAACTCTCACACCCTGGCAAAAGACCCTCGTAGCTCGACATCCTGATAGGCCTTATACCCTCGATTATATAAATTTAATAACAAATGATTTCATGGAATTACATGGAGACAGGAGATTCTCTGATGACCCTTCAATCGTCGGGGGACTGGCAAAGATTAAAGATCTGGCTGTAATGATAATAGGCCATCAGAAGGGAAGGGGCACAAAGGAAAGAATATACCGTAATTTTGGGCAGCCTCATCCAGAAGGATACAGAAAGGCTCTAAGACTGATGAAACTTGCAGAGAGATTTAAAAAACCTGTGATAACTTTTATAGATACACCAGGAGCATATCCAGGTATCGGCGCAGAGGAAAGAGGTCAGGCAGAAGCCATAGCAGTCAATCTGAGGGAAATGTCGAGGCTCAGGGTGCCAATAGTCTCTATCGTTATAGGTGAAGGGGGAAGTGGAGGAGCACTCGCAATTGGTGTTGCAGATCGACTATTTATGCTTGAGCATTCAATCTATTCTGTGATTTCACCTGAGGGGTGCGCTGCTATTCTCTGGAAAAAGGTTGGAGAGATAGGAATAGAAGATTTTTCAAGAGCAGCGAGTGCGCTAAAGCTAACTGCCCACAATCTCCTGAGTTTCAAGATAATAGACGACATAATCCCTGAACCTCTTGGAGGTGCTCACAGAGACCCTGAAGGAACGGCAGAAAAAATATCAAACCATATTTTGAATGCTGTCGAAGAACTTAAGACCAAATCTCCTGGGAAGCTTATAGAAGATAGATACAAACGCCTCAGAAAAATAGGGAGTTTTGAAGAAGTCCTATAAAAGTCGCAAGCTTTAATGTTAATTCCCTGAGGGCAAGATTAAAGATTCTCCTTGAATGGATAAAGAAGGAATCTCCTGACATACTCTGCCTTCAGGAGACGAAAGTTCTTGATAGTGTTTTCCCTAAAACAGAATTTGAGAAGATTGGTTTTGATGTAATTTTTAGAGGTGAAAAGACTTTCAACGGCGTTGCGATATTAAGCAAAATCCCCTTTGAAGATACCCGTTACGGGTTTGAAGATGGCTCAGAAGCAACTCGGATGATCTCGGCACGGATAAAAGGAATCTCAATTGTTAATACTTATGTCCCCCAGGGTTTTCATCCTTTATCAGAAAGGTTCAGAGAGAAACTTGATTGGCTGCAGAGACTTTATTATTACTTTAAGGAGAATTACAAACCACGTATGCCTCTCATTTGGACAGGTGACTTCAACATTGCACCAGAGCCTAAAGATGTTTATGATCCAGAACTCTTGAAGGGTCATGTCGGATTTCATCCAGATGAACATGCAGTTTTGCTAAAATTTAAAGAATGGGGATTCATTGACGTCTTCCGTCTGCATAACTTAGAGAAATGCCAATATTCCTTCTGGGACTATACAATAAAGGGTGCTGTTAAAAAAGGAATGGGATGGCGTATTGACCACATCTGGTCTACCAGAGTAATTGCGGAAAAGTCCGTCAAGGCATGGATTGATATAAGCCCAAGGCTTCTCTCGAAGCCCTCTGACCACACCCCAGTCATTGCTGAGTTCAAGATTTCCTAACCCAGATTATTCATTGTTGCATTTGAAAGAATTTCTGCTATAATTCTTTCATCTCAGGACATAAAGATTTAGTAAGGGGATAAGATGGGTGAGATTGAAGACATGGCTATGAAAATCTTTCATGCCTATGAGGATGTCTTTTATGAGAAGGATAAGAAAAAAATCTTTGAAAATCTTTTCGATAGGTATCTGACTATTGCTGATCCTGTTGGAACAATGCATCCTTATGATGCGATTGTTTTCCTCGGCTCTCGCCATCGCCTAGAATTTGACCAGATGGTGAAGGCACTGAAGGAACAATCCCTCATCTAACCCAGATTATTTATGAATTATCTCTGTGTGCCTATATCCACCACTATCATGCCTGAGTATTTAACCTCTCTAATCTTTTTAGAACAGATGCCTCTTTTTCAGAATCTCCCAGGCTGTTATAGCAAGCTGCGATGTATTGTAGTACTTCAGGCAAATCCGGAAACTTTTGAAAACAATTCAGGGCCTCTCTATGCTTGCCAAGGTTCATGTAGCTTATGCCCAGACAAGTAACTATGGACTCGCTTTCAGGGAAGTGTTTCACTCCTTCTGAGAGTATCTTTATAGATTCCACGTATTGTCTTTGTTTCTGCATGATAATTCCCAATCCCAGGTATGCCCTCTGATTAGGACGGTATGACAGGGATCTTTCATATAACCGTTGAGCAACCTTTTCTTTTTCTGGTATGGCCTCAATTGACGCATAGTCCCCATGGCTAAAGGTCATGCCAAACCTTGAGAGAAAATCAGCATGGCTCTCATAAAGGTCTTCTTTATCAACGAGTTGGACTGCATCTGCAAACTCTGGGAGATAATGGTAATAGTCAGATCTAAGCTTCTGACCGAAGGTTAAAATCATCTCCTGGGATAATCGCGGGTCTGTCTCAAAGTACATAATGTCTTCAATTCTCCTTAACCAGATATCATCACCCACTTTCGCCCTTCGCTTAAAGTCCTCATACAGAGCCGTACCAGGAAAAATATCCAGGATATAAAAGATTGTGCTTAGAGGTTTGATTTCGTGTATCAGGTCTATGGTTTCTTGTATAGTTTCTAAGCTTTCTCCCGGCGTTCCATAGATGAAGTACGCACGGGCCAGTATGCCGTACTTGGTAGTTAGGGCAAAAGCCCTTTTGATATCATTAGTCTTGATATCCTTATTCAGTATGGTCCTAACCTTCTCTGAACCACTTTCTACACCATAACTGATCTGTATGCAGCCTGCTTTCCTCATCCAGTAAAGCATCTCTTCATCCACAAAATTGACCCGTGAGATAGCGTACCACATGATCTTTAAATCTTTTTCGATGATCATTTTACAAATCTGGATTACCCGATCTCTTCTCATGGTGAAGGTATCATCTGAAACATAGAAAAAGGTAATGCCTTTGCGATAAAGCCACTTCAATTGTTCTACAAAGTATTCTGGGGAATGGAATCTAACCTTACGCCCCCAAAATCGAGGGGAGCCGCAGAAGGTGCAGTTAGAAGGACATCCACGTGAGGATGATAGGTGCTGAAATTCGAAAAACTTTGACGGCATGGGCAATCGGTCTATGTCCTGAATCACTTCAGCAGTGCCTGTGCTTACAACCTTCCCGCTGCTCCTGAATGCTATCCCTTTAATCTTCTTAATCCCTTCATCATCTCCCTTTTCGATACACCGGGTCAGATTGAGAAAAGTGTATTCCCCTTCCCCAAAGACAGCAAAATCTATTTCCTTGAAATGTGTCAGCAGATGCTCCCATAGGAAGGTAGTGCCAACTCCACCAAACACAATTTTCACTTCTGGGAGAATCCGTTTAGCGATCCTGGCGATATCTACGCCGCCCCATCTGTTGGCATGCACGATGGAAAACCCTATCAAATCAGGCTTTTTCTCTCTGAGTGTCTCCTCGATCTTGTGAGGAGTCTTGTTGATATCGTGCCAGTTCAATATTTCTACATCGTATTGATTTTCCTTTAAAAGGGCCCCAATGTAATACAGCCCGATTGGCACCACGCGCACATCCTCCGCTTGAAGCCTGTTCTCAAGACAGTTAGGATAGATGAGGAGTATTTTCAACTTGATCTAATGACTCACTTCTTTTTTTAACTTCTCAATCAATCTCGCAAACTTCAGATTATATCTTTCTTCATGCTCTGAGAGAAACTCTGATAGCCTCGCTTGCACTGCCTCATCAACTGAGACAGCTGCCTGAAGAGCAGTCCTGCCGTTTGGAGTTCTTACTGGTCGGAGCCTTAATTGAGGGTTGCCTTCTATTGCTACTCTTAATTCTTCGACGGCTCTTTCCTTTCCATCCTGATATTCTTTTTGCAAAACCTTTACGGAATTCAAAGTTTGCTCAATCACTGATATATTCTTTTTCTCCTTGAGATTTTCGATTGCCAGGATACCGTCCTTTCTTTGTTGAAATTCTTCAGGGGCACTTCCCATCCCAAGAGAATCTATTAAATGCTGCTGGACTTCTTTCAAGAGGGAATGCCTGCTGCCTTTAAGTTTTTGCCACAATCCATCTCGATCGAGCTGTCCCTTGAAAAATTCCGCCAATATTGACCTCAGCTTTTCCTGATCTCTTATCCTCTCTTTTTCTTCCGGCGTGAGCTCTCCGATCCCGGCTACCTTTTCCATTGCCTTCTCAAAGGCACTCTTCACTTTTCCCATTGTTGTTAATTCCCTCCCTTGAAAAGTTTAAAGAACTCCCCTTTTACACAGAATTTTTCTTAAGATTATCTATTGGTCTCTCTTCTTGACTCACCGATATGCCTCCCCCGTAAAATGCATTTATATAATGCAGATGTTGTGAAAAAATTTATTTTTCGATACCTTAGTGTACCTTTAACTGATGGTTTATGGAATATTATTATGAATATAACAAATAAAGATATTCCCAATAAAATCATCGAGTTAAATAAATTTTTGAACAATGTCTGCATTATTCGGGTTAAGGAAAAACCTGCAGCAGGTCTACAGAGAACAACAAGCTAAAATTTGCTAAAATATACTATACCATTCTAACAGGAAAGATTCTAATGAAGCAGATATTTATTTTATGCCTAACTTCTCTTTTAATCCTCACCCACTGCCAGAAAAAAGAGGAACCAAAAGTTCAGACACTATACTCCGCAGGACCTGTTCATGGAGAGGCTGAAATCACGCTTCTTCAGGAAAGGGTAAAACAGAATCCTAAGGATGTCAGCGTATGGATAGAACTTGGCAATATCCTTATGGACACTTCCCGTTTCCCAGGGGCTATAGCTGCATATCAGAAGGCGCTTGAGCTGGACCCGAAGAATGTAGATGTTAGGGTAGACATGGGTACATGTTACAGGAATATAGGAGAAGCCGATAGAGCAGCCCAGGAATACAGGAAAGCAATAGCCATAAACCCCAACCATCTGAAAGCACATAGAAATCTTGGCGTTGTACTTGCCTTTGATCTTAGAGATAAAAAGCAGGCTATCAAGGAATTTGAGGAATACCTCAGACTTTCTCCAAACGCCCCTGATGCTTATCGAGTAAGACAAGAGATAGCAAGGCTGAAGACAACTCAATAATCATGTCCACGAAGCTTTCCAGCATACCCCAAAAACCAGGCGTCTATATCTTTAAAAGCGGAAAGGAACGAGTCCTTTATGTGGGTAAGGCAAAAAATCTGAGGAATCGCATCAAGAGCTACTTTCAGGAGTCATCACACCTTGACCCACGTAAAACAAAAATGATCAAAAGCGTAAATGATTTTTCATACATCGTCACTGATAACGAGCTCGAGGCCCTTGCGCTTGAGGCAAACCTTATAAAACAATACCGACCAAGATTTAATGTAATCCTGAGGGATGATAAGAATTATCCTTATCTGAAACTGACTGTCAATGAAGAATGGCCTAAGCTTGAAGTCGTAAGAAGGATTAAAAAGAACGGCGCATTGTACTTTGGTCCTTATGTTCCAGCAGGCTCGATGTGGGAAACCATTGCCTTCATAAGAAGAAACTTTCAGATAAGGGGATGCCGCTACCTACTCGATAAGCCGATGAGACCATGTATCCAGCATCAAATGGGTAGATGTCCTGCACCCTGTGCAGGGAAGATAAGCAGGGAAGAATATCTTAAGCTCGTTGACGAGATAAAACTCTTCCTTAAAGGTGAGAAAAAAGGCCTCCTTGAAGAGCTCAAAAAAAAGATGCTGAGGTTTTCAGAGGAAATGAGGTTTGAGGATGCTGCCAGGATAAGAGACAGGATCAAGGCATTACAGAGGGCCTGGGAATCGCAGAAGGTTGTAGCCCCTGAACTCGGAGACATAGACGTCATCGGGTTTTATAAAGGCGGAGATCTGGTTTCCTTCGAGGTCTTCTTCATAAGAAACGGGATTATGATTGGTTCAAGAGACCTCTTGATTAAGAATATCGAAAATCTATCAGATAAAGAGTTACTGCATGTTTTCCTTTCACAATTTTATTCAAAGGAGATTATCCCTCCCTCTGAAATAATAATGCCCCTCCTGCCTGAAGAACCAAAATCCCTTGAAAAGTGGCTTAGCCAGCGAAAAGGTAAGATCGTGAAGATATCTGCTCCCAGGATAGGAAAGAAAAAAGAACTCCTCATCATGGCATCAGAGAATGCAAGACTTATATTAAGAGAAAAAAGAGGAACGAAAATAGATGAGCTTTTAAAAGAGATTAAAGAGAAACTGAAACTTGCGAACTCCCCTGAGGACATAGGTGCTTTTGATGTATCGACGATCTCCGGGAATGAATCCGTTGGTGCCTTTGTGTACTGGAAAGGCGGGGAGTTTCAGAAAGACATGTACAGAAGGTTGAGGATAAAGACGGTTCAGGGGATAGATGATTATTCAATGATGAAGGAGATAGTGGAGAGGATTATTAAAAACCTTGACGGCAATATGCCTGATTTAATTATTATTGATGGTGGTAAAGGGCAGCTCGAGATAGCCAAAAGGGTTATAGAAAAGAATACCACTTTATTTTCTGAATTTCCCATGATCATCGCCATTGCCAAGGATCCTGACAGGGCTTATACCACAACGGCAGAGGAACCTATTGACCTTGATGATGGCAGGTCCGCCTCCCTCCTCCTTAAAAAAATAAGGGATGAGGCCCACAGATTTGCCATTGGCTATCATAGGAAGTTGAGGGCAAAAGGTCTTATGCAATCCCCTCTGGAGAAAATTTCTGGCATAGGGGGAAAAAGGAGGCTTACTCTCTTAAGACATTTTGGTAGTATAGAGGCAATTAGAAATGCTACTATTGATGAAATAAAGAGGCTTAAGGGTTTTAATTATAGAATTGCTGAGAATCTATTAAATGAATTAAGGAGGTCATAATGATACAAATATTCCTATTGATTTTCATTCTCCTTTTTCCTTCCTATTCGGAAGCAGCCTATAAGATTTATCTCAAAAACGGTTCTATAATTACAGGTGTAAGCTCATACACAAAAAAGGGAGGAGAGTTCACTCTCTATATCGGTGGTGGAATCTTTGGGATATCTGAAAATGATATTTTAAAGATCGAAGAGACAGAGGCGCCAGAAAAGGACTTTCGTTCAAAGGAAATACCAGAGAAGGGACAAGAGGCAGCAGCCCCTGCTCAAGCTCCCATCGAAGAGCCTGCTGATAGAGAAAAAGCGGCCAGAGTGAATTCATTACAGGCCGATTTAGATACCATAAATTCTGAGTTAAAGACTGTCGAAGAGAATGAGGCCAGGTTAAAGGCTTCAATTGAAGAAAAGTTGGCAAGCAAAACAAGATATAACCCATATCAGAGATATCTCATAGAAAAACAGATTGAGCCACTCCAGCAGGAGCTTTCGCAAGTACAGGAGAAAAAGGGAGGACTCTTACAGAAGAAGGCTTACATAGAAGGCGAACTCAGATCTTTGAGATAATGCAGCTCGATTAGAAATCGCCACGACAGGCCGCCTTAGAGGAGTTTTAGAAAGATGATTTTCCAGGAGATGATAAAGACGTTGTGAATATCTATATTACAGGTTCAATAGCATATGACAGGATTATGGACTTTCCAGGGAAATTATCAGACCACATCCTGCCGGATAAAATACATATCCTGAATGTATGTTTTACTGTTAACGGGATGGTTGAAAAATGTGGAGGCACTGCCGGAAACATAGCTTATTCACTCAGTCTTCTTAACGAAAGGCCGGTTTTAATTGCAACTATAGGCAAAGACTATGAAAGTTATTTCGCCTGGCTGAAGAAGAACAATATTTCGGAAGAAGGGATAAAGATAATTAGAGAAGAGTTCACTGCCGGGGCATATATAATAACCGACAAAGCTGACAACCAGATAACAGGATTCAATCCTGGAGCAATGAAATACCCATCCGCATATAAGTTTAATAATGCTGACCCTGGAAACTCAATATGCCTGATTGCCCCTGGAAACCTTCAGGATATGGTCGAATATGCAAAGATATGCAAGGAGAAAGGCATTGATTATATATGCGACCCGGGTCAATCTCTTACACAATGGGAAGGGAAGACCCTTAGAGAGTGGCTTGATGGTTCAAAGTTGTTAATCTCCAATGATTACGAACTTGAGATGATTATGCAGATGACGGGTATGGATAAAAAGAGACTGTTAGGTCTGGCAAAGACTATTATAACAACCCTTGGAGAGAAAGGGTCTCTTATAAGCAATTCAGAATTTGATGTTACCATTCCGGCAGCAAAAGTTTATGCCGTTGTTGACCCCACAGGCGCAGGGGATGCTTACAGGGGAGGGTTGTTGAAGGGAATTGTTTCGGGCAGAGACATTGAAACTTCGGCGAAGATGGCAAGTGTTGCAGCCGCATTTGCGATAGAGCAATATGGTACTCAGGAGCATCACTATACATATGAAGATTTTATTGAAAGATACAAAAGTAACTTTGGGGAGCTGTGAATGTGGTTATAATAAATTCCAATTAAGTTTCATTCCAGCTTGTCCGCCTGAGGCGGGCTTGTCTGGCCAATGTCTCGTAGACCGAACAAGTCGAAATGACAGAAAAAACCAAGACCCTCGCTCATGATCAATGAAGAAGCATTAAAAACCTACCTCAAGAAAGAATTCAAAGATATTATTCAGGTAGATATCAGAAAGCTCGGCTCAGGTGTCCAGGGTTCGGGCTTTCTTATAGAAATGAAAACCCTGGATGGTATTAGATCATATGTTGTAAAGACACTCCTATCCGAAGGTCTAGGGCATGATTATCCCTCTGATAGGGCGGCTGTATTCCTTCTTGACCTTGATGAGTACAAAAATCTGCCCAGGCACGTGAGGGCCATTGATGTATTATCTGAGATGGAGGATGGTTCGATAAAGTCCATCGGTGGCGGAAGAGAATATTATCTGTTAATGGAGAGAGGAACGGGCAGACATTATTTCAATGACCTAACTGAATTCTCTCATAGAGACAAACTCGAAATTTTTGATATAGAAAAGATAGAGGCAATGACCTCATACCTTGCTGAAATACACTCCATTAAAAAAGAGTCGAAGACCCTTTATTGGAGAAAGCTCAGGGACACCGTAGGCCATGGTGAATGTCTTATGGGTGTCTTTGATTCATATCCAGATGGTACTCTTCCGTATAATGAGATGGCAGAGATTATTAAGAAATCTATAGACTGGATTGTAAGGTTGAAACCAAAATTTAGAAGGCTTTCACAGATACATGGAGATTTCCACCCGGGAAATATATGGTTTAACCCCACAATCCCCCCTTTACTAAAGGGGGGTGAGGGGGGATTACCAACTCCAAACTCCAAACTCCGAACTCAAATAGATTTCGTCCTCCTTGACAGAAGCCGTGGTCCCTGGGGCGAGCCCGCAGATGATATAACAGCATTAACTATTAACTACATATTCTTTTCTATAAAAAATTTTGGTGCGGTGAGAGGATCCTATCTCGAAGGGCTGAGATTGTTTTTTGAAAGATATGTAACCTTGACAGGAGATGATGAACTTTACAGTGTTGTTGCCCCTTTCTATGCCTTCAGGGGTGCTGTCGTCGCAAACCCAATCTTTTATCCAGAATTAACTCTCGACCAGAGAAGAATTATCTTCCGGTTTGTCAATAATGTCCTTGATAGTGACAGGTTTGAACTTGAGAAGATAAACGATTACTTGCTTTGAAAAGCACCTTAATATAGTTTGCATATTTTGTTATCTTAAATGCCTCGTGATGTCCAGTAATCCGAGAAAAACTATCCAGAGACACAATTGCCCAGATTCCAGTGATCCCATAATATAGCCCTTGCCACCACAAAAGTATTTTTACAATTTTAGCTTTCATATCTTATTTGATTTTTTTGTAATATAACCTGCACAGGTTTATCAATTACGCTCTAAATTTTGCAGAATTATAGCAGATAAGATGGTACTTCCACTTACCAGTCCATAGTATAAAAAGTTCTTAATTCTTATTGATTACTTTATCAAATGTACACAGTGGATAATGTGGAGGGGCTGCGACCTCCACCTACGAGTCCGCAGAATCGAAAGAATTAGATTTTTATCACTTGCTTTATCTACTCTGCATGCCGAATATTTCTTAACAAGTGTGAGGTATTTTTAGAAATTCGCAACATGAGGCCAGCGGCTGGCGGTGAGACCTGAATTACCATCTAAAGACAAACGACGAAGCCATGAAGGGATATTAGTAACATTTGCCTTGGCAACCGCATACCAAATTACCCTTTGCTTTTTCAAATGCTTCGTAGCCTTCTCTAAAAGAAAGACTTGCAATACCTATAGCGCCGAGAGAGTCCAGGAGGCCTAAGCCCGTCAATTCATATCCAGCGCTCGAAATGAGAAGAACAACAGAAAGCCACATGCATATCTTCGAGCAGTTAGCATCCGCCAGCAATGCCTGGGAGTTAAACTGCATTCCAATTTTTACCTTGTAATGAATAAGTGCCCACATAGAGAAAATTGAAATAATTGAAACAATAATACCCCATAGGGTTGTTTCCGGTTTGTATCCTTTGTAAAGATTTATAAATGCAGTAATGATAAGGCCTGCAGCAAGAATATAGAAAGCTATTCCAGTAACTTTAAGGGCAGTCTTTTCAAAGCTGTCCCGGATTTTATTGTCGTTCCGCCTCATTCGCCTGACCATATGCCAGATTCCGATACCAGATATTACTTCAACGAAGGAATCAACCCCGAATCCGAAGAGGGTGATAGTGCCATCTTGTAATCCAAAGACAACAGAAACAATTCCCTCTATCAAGTTGTAGAAGATGGTAATGAGAGCCAGTGCAGATGCCCATTTGTAGAACATTAATTTCCCTTTATATGGACTGATTAAGATCGTTTCCTATAGTAACACCATGTTAGTCTTTTCGATTCCGAAAAAGAATATATGTATTGAAGACTGCTGTATTTGATTTAACTTATCAACTTTTCAGTATCTACCTTTTGAATCGTATTTCTTTTTTATTATGCATGACTCTGAATCACAGTTGGCACAATGTCCCTTCTTCTTCCATATGGAGCGGTATAAGATATATACCGCTCCGGTAATGATTAAAACCATCAACAAAATATCAACAAAACCCATAATAACCTCCCATCTTATTCTCTATCATTGCAAGGTAGAGCAATCTTTATCGAGATTCCTCACTCTGCACGGAATGACATTTATCATCCCATTCCCAACACTCTACCGCCTTGATAGATTGCAACCGCCACGACCCATGCAAGAACTGAATGGATGAGTACTGCCTGACCATAAATCTTCCAGGTCCCGAACTCCTGCCTCATGGCAGCGGCAACCACTACGCAGGGCCAGTAAAGTAGGACGAAGGCGATGAAGGCATAGGCACTGAGCGGAGTAAAGGCGTTCCCCAACGCCTGTCGCAGAGGAGCCCTTTCCTCTTTTTCCTCTGACGTCTCCTCTGAGGAGAGGCTCTTGATTCCGATGCTTGAAAATACGTTTGCCCCGGCATCTTTTACGGCGGATAGGAACGATGTTCCCATCTCCTTCAGATCATCTACAAAGGAAGGTGTTTCCATTTTTTCTTCCTTCTTCGGGACATATATCTCTGCCATAGTACCTGCAACGATCTCCTTTGCTATCAGGCCTGCAACGAGAGACGATGCAGCCTCCCATTTTCCGAATCCTGCAGGTTCAAGCA
>CAZXCW010000050.1:0-15122 GCA_964639385.1 uncultured Nitrospiraceae bacterium | reverse complement strand
CTTTAAACCAGAAAGGGTTTTAGTCTTTTTGGGAGTTCTATCTCTATTTCAGGGTATAGAGAAAGAGAATTTAACCCAAAAAGGTAAAACATGTTCTATGACTCATGGGGAAGTCACAATTTGTGACTTCAAATGGAGAAAGGAATATCTGATATTATTCCACTTGAGACAATTGAGCGGCACATTCTTTTGATTCGAGGGCAAAAAGTTATGCTTGATCGAGACTTAGCCCAATTGTATGGTGTAGAAACACGGGCATTAAATCAGGCAGTGCGCAGGAACATTGACCGTTTTCCTAATGATTTCATGTTTACCCTGACCCGCAACGAAATCATGAGGATATCACAAATTGTGATATCCTCTGCCCATGAAACACTGAAATTCTCAAAAAACGTAATGGCATTTACAGAACAAGGTGTAGCCATGCTCCCGAGTGTTCTGAATTTAAAAGAAGAGGAATTATGAAAGACTTGATCCCGCAGGAAACTATTGAGCAAAGGATTTTTTTAATAAGAAATCAAAAGGTCATGATAGACAGGGATCTTGCTGAACTATATGGAGTAGAAACAAAGCACCTTAATAGGCAGGTAAAACGCAATATCCAGCGATTTCCCGAGGAATTCATGTTTCAGCTTACCATTAAAGAACGGAATCAACTGGTGACAATTTGTCACCGGTTCAAAACAATGAAACACTCAAGTTCTCCGCCTTATGCATTTACTGAACATGGGGTTGCTATGCTTGCAAGTGTTTTAAAGAGTGATAGGGCAGTTAAAATAAGCATCAATATAATCAAAGCATTTGTTAAGTTGCGGGAAATGCTTTCTACTCATAAAGAACTTGCTCATAAATTAGCACAGCTTGAAAGAAAAATAGAAAAACACGATGAAGAAATAAAGCTGATTTTTGATGCAATACGCCAACTTATGACTCCTCCAGAACCAAAACGCCGCCGGATCGGATTTCTCAGGGAGGAAAAGGAGAAATGACAAGGATTGTCTATGACTCGTGGAGAAGATTCCAGATTGGCCCATGTTGAATTTTGCTTATTGGTTGGTTTGTTATAGAATGAAGTATAAAGATGGCAAAGAATAATACAAAAACTAACGAAGTCGATCAGACTGGGCTCTACTGGCCCGGGAAACAGACTGAAGTGAATAGGGTTGTCCTTCCCTTTCAGGTGGTAGAGACTATCAATGAAAGCAAAGCAGACAGAGAGAAAGCTCAAAGAGACTTTTTTACCAAGCAGGCAAAAGATAATCTCTGGCGAAATAAACTCATCTGGGGCGACAACAAATTCATCATAGCAAGCCTTTTGCAGGAGCTCGCAGGGAAGATCAACCTTATTTACATTGACCCACCTTTTGCCACGGGAGCGGACTTTTCCATCAATATCAAACTGGGCGATATGGAATGGACAAAAGAAGCATCGGTTATTGAGGAGAAAGCCTATCGTGACACATGGGGCAGAGGCTTAGATTCCTATCTCCAGATGATGTATGACCGTCTGGTCCTAATGCGGGAACTATTGGCTGACAACGGTTCAATCTATGTTCATTTAGACTGGCATGTGGGGCATTATGTGAAAATTATTATGGATGAGATTTTTGGAAAAGAGAATTTTAGGAACGAGATTGTTTGGTGCTACACTGGCCCCTCAAGAAAGGTTCAAGATTTCCCCGACAAACACGACTTACTTCTTCGTTACTCAAAAGGAGAGCAAAGAGTATTAAATCTCGGTGCTGTTAAAATCCCGTATAGTGAAAGTTTCTTAAAACGGAGGCAATATACCGAGGGAACTGGCGGAATATATGGAGGCAGGGAACGACCTGACGAAATTGTTGAAGAATATAAAAAGGGCAAAGTTCCTGAAGATTGGTGGTCGGATATTCCCACTGGGGGTCAAATTCCAGCAACTGAACTGCTTGGTTTTCCAACACAAAAACCTGAAAAGTTGATCGAGCGCATCATCAAAGCCTCATCCAACACTGGCGACCTTGTAGCTGACTTATTCTGCGGATCAGGGACAACCTTAGCTGTTGCTGAAAAATTGGGCAGACGATGGATAGGTGCAGACCTCTCCAAGTTTGCCATCCATACCACCCGTAAGCGACTCTTAGACATCTCTGGCTGTAAGCCCTTTGAAGTCCTAAATCTGGGCAAATACCAAAAGGCAAAACTGAAAGAGAATGGTGTTAGCCGATACATTGACTTTATTCTGAAACTCTACCGTGCCGAATCTTTATCAGGATATATGACCCTTCATGGCAAGAAAGGCGGCAGGATGGTGCATATTGGGGATGTAGACTCCATCGTAACCGAGAGGGAAATAAGAGAGACGGTAAAGGAATGTGAAGTGGCAGGGATAAGGTCTGTGGATGTCCTTGGCTGGGACTTTGAGATGGGGTTACATGATTTGGTTGATAGGATAGGTAATGAGTATTTGGTCAAGATACGGCTGGTGCAGATTCCACGAGAGGCATTGGAGGTCAAGGATGCATCCAGGGAAGAGGTCAAGTTCTTTGACCTGAATTATCTTGAGATTGAGCACAAGTTGAATGGGAAGAATCTGACTATTGCCCTGAAGGACTTTGTCATCTCCAATCCTGAATATCTTCCTGAAGAAGTAAAGGAGAAGGTCAAAAAATTCACAGACTACATTGACTACTGGGCTGTGGATTTTGATTACAAAGATGACACATTTCACAATATGTGGCAGTCTTTCAGAACACGAAAGCATCCAGCATTAGAGACAAAATGTTTACATACCTATGAGAAGGCAGGAAAGTATCAAGTCTTGGTTAAGGTAGTGGATATTTTTGGGAATGATACGAATAAATTATTAGAACTGAGAACTTAAAGATGACTATTGAAAATATCAAAACCCGTGAGCAGGCAATGAATTTTTTAGAAGGCTATGCTATGGAAAGAAAAGAAGAATTAGATGTTAAACATGTAACGAAGGGGTTGGTAAAAAGTTACCTTTTGGAAACAGTCCCAAGTTTTCGCCAAGAGCCTGACCTTGAATTGGTTTTCCAAAATGTAGGCATCCGCATAGACAGGATAGATGAAACCCTTTATAAAGTTTGGGATACTAAACAAAGTAAGACTTTTGGCTTCTTAGAGAAGTTAATTCCACGCCATCCAGTTTTTTACACTACAGAAGACGTTAAAGATAGCGATCCTTGGGTTAGAAGATTAGTAAATTTAACTCATGAATTAGACAGGCTTTGGATTAGCGGATGGACTTTTGAGAAATTGTGGCAAAGGGTTTTGGACATTAATCCGGGAAGGAGATATGGAAGATTGGCTTTCGAATATCAGAGTATATTTGAAGTAGATAGCGAGGAAGTTGAGGAAGATGAAGATATAGAAGAACTTGAGAAAGAAGAAGAGCCAGAAGAGAAAATTGAACTATACAAAGAGCGCAGGGCTTCTCGGTTTACAATGGTAGATAGACTAGAAATTATCCAGAACAGGCTACCCAGGCTTCAGGAGATATATTATCCGCTTTATTCCATCTCTCAGTTGCGTTTTCCTGCTGCTGGTAGAGGTGGCCATGATTTTTACCATAATGGTAAAGTGACAAATCGCAGTGACAGCTTTGCTGATCATCGAGCACACCTATTATATGTATTGAAAATATACAAAGGTGCAACTGAGGACACAGAACAGAAGGCTTGGTATTCCATAGAAAAAACCACTTTACAGGTAAAAGGCGAATTTACAACCCTTCATGGTGCTCCTGTAGTTATGAAATTTAGAGAGCCCCTTTCTATTGAAACCTTTGGAAAATGGATTACTTCAACTTTTCAGAGAAAACGAAATACATTTAGATTATGGGGTAATCCGATTTACATTGGGTCTAAGAAGGTTCATATCTATGGTGCGGATAGACATCTCTGGCAACCTATATTCTTAGAAATTACAGACAAGCATTTAATTGCGATCTTACCAAAAGGAACTTGTGGAAATACAATTCACAGGCTTGTGACAAACATTCAACGGTATGTTGATGCTGGGGTTGATGTGTGGATAGGTGATCAAAATTATAAAGACTTGATTGCGAAAGCGGTTGATAAACGAGGTATCAAATATGAGAGTTGAAGAAATTGTAGATGACCCTCTTTACCAATTAAATTTAATGTTATGGCTTTTACAGCCCCTTAAAGACAATTACCCTTTGCGACCTATTCTAAAAGAAGCAGGTTATGAACTTTTTGCCATTGGCCCTTCTATGCCCCTTTCGCCAGCACTGAGGGAGAAAATTATTTCAGCCTCTGTTGACTGTGCTTTAGAACCAGAGCCTGACCTCTTGCTTTCGAGAGATGAAGTGAAGGAATTTGTAACTATAGAGTGTAAACGCCAATTATTTGGAAGTGAGTCAACTTCTGCTGGACAAGCTCGCGCACTACTTTTACAATCTGGGGAACAGTTTAATTTAGCTATCGGTCTAGAAGTTAATGCAACTCCAAGCCTTTACTTACTTTATATTTCGAGACATTCTTCATCTGAGAACCATGTGAAGAATCTTTACGAAATTAGCAACGAGTTATATAGAAAAGAGTTTGCAACCGTCCCAGTCGGTGGTGTCGGGATTATGAATAAAGACAATCAAATTTGTTTATGTGATGCCTATGATTTTGGGACGATCCCAGCTCCAATAGGAAGCATAGTAGATAAGGAAGTTAAAGTTCAGGAATTTGAGCAGGATGAAAATCCAATTCCACTCTTTTATATTCCTTGGGACCCTAATGTTTCGCAGTCATCAGATGAAATGAATATGTATTGTGAACAGGTTTTCTGTGAACGTATACTTTCTGCTTTTGTAACGAGAATAGGACGAACAATACCTCCAGCAACTATTGAAATTGAATATGACGATTTACTAAATGATGCAACATTTAATTTTTATGCACGGTGGAAATCGAAAAACATAGGTCGAGCATTAAGAAGATCTTGCAGAGATTTGGTAACCAATGCCCTGAAAATTGCTGAAGGACATTTTGAAAAGACTGTGTTACCTCAACCTCGTAAAGGATTTAGTCTGAAGATAAATGTAGGCGAAAATAAAGAAGCTATTATTGATTCGATTACCAAATTTAAACGACTGAAATGGGTTAAAAAAGAAGAACCTCCTCCAACGCTTTTTCCAGTAGAAGATGATGTTTAATCTAACAAAGATCCGGGTATTATGGCCATTATTGACCTTGACATAAAAATCAAACAAGCCCTTGAGACCTGGCGGGAGCGGAACTACGAAGGGGCAAGCCCTATTACCAAACGACTCCTTGAGTTCTGGTTTAAAGAGGAACATATCTTGCCCGATGCTTCACGCTTTGAATTCTGGCGATGCCAACGGGAAGGAATAGAAGCCCTGATCTACATCTATGAAGTCTGCAAATATCGCAGCCTTTATGACATGGCAAGGGGCTTCGGGGTAAGCATCCCTGTTGACCCTACAAAAGACCTCTGGCCCAAATATTGTTTCAAGATGGCTACCGGTTCTGGAAAGACCTGGGTAATGGCTCTGGCAATGGTTTGGCAGTATTTTAATAAAATTTTTGAAACAGATAACGGCATGCGCTACTCCAGCCATTTTCTTCTCCTTGCCCCTAACCTTATTGTGCTGGATAGGCTATATGGGACATCAGAAGAAGGGGAGATTGATAAAAGTGGTTTTGCTAATAACGCCATTTTCTACAATTTTCCCTTTATCCCACCTGAGTGGCAGGCGGATTTTGATTTACAGCTCATCTTCCAGAGTGAAATTATTCCAAGAACAGGGATGGGTATCCTGCATTTGACCAACATCCAGCAGATTTACGAGAGAGAAGCAGAGGGTCATGTTAATCCATTAGACGAGGTTCTTGGCCCTAAACCTAAGCGCGAAGAAGATGCTATTTACGATTCCCTGCGAACAGAGCTCTCTCATTATGACGACCTGATGGTCTTAAACGATGAGGCTCACCATGTCCACAGCGATGATTTAGAGTGGAACAAGGTCATTGGCTATCTGGATTCAACACTTAAAAAGCGGAACGGCAGCGGATTGGTGATGCAACTGGACTTCACCGCAACCCCGAAAGACCTCCATGGCAACCTTTTCCCCCACATCATCTACGATTATCCCCTGGCAGAGGCTATCAGAGATAAAATCGTTAAACGACCTCGCATCGGAGAGATTGAGAATGTCCCAGAGCCGCTGGGCAAGGACTTTGTTAAAAAGAATCGTCTCCAGATTGACACGGGACTGGAGATTCTTAAGGAGTTTCAAAGGGAGTTTAAGGACACGGGTAAAAAGCCTGCACTCTTTATCATGACGGATGTTACTAAAAATGCCGATAAGGTAGGGCAATATTTAGAGAGGCAAGGTTATGCGGGCAAGGTGTTGGTTATCCACACTGATACTAAAGGGGTCATCACCAAAAAGGACTTAGAGAAAGCAAGAGTGGCAGCAAGAAGGATTGACAGCCCTGAAAATCCTTACGCGATCATTGTCAGCGTCATGATGCTCAAAGAAGGGTGGGATGTGAGAAATGTCTGTGTGATTGTTCCTCTTAGAGCTTTTGACTCCCCGGTTTTGCCTGAACAGACCTTAGGAAGAGGCTTAAGGAGGATGTCTCCTCAGGATGATACATGGGAGGAGAAGCTTATCGTTGTTGACCATCCACGATTTCGCCAGCTCTGGCAGGCTGAGATTGACAAAGGGGAATTGATTGCTGACTTTACATCTGCGAAAAAAGCCTATGAGCCGAGTAACCTCATAATTGTCAATCCTGAGAAACTTCAGTATGATATTAAGATTCCTGTTGTGGAAGGTGGTCTCACCCGAACAGTGCCAGATCTGGCAAGGCTTAATATAGCAAGACTTCCCTCAAGGCTTTTTAGGCTATCCGAGATTGAATTACCAAAAGTGAGGTATCGGGAGAGGGACTTACTAGAGCAAAAGATTATCAGGGAGAAGATTCTGGCCTTTGATTATACAGAGAACTTCTCTCTGTATCTCTCATACATTTGCAAAGCCATTACCTCCAAGACTGGTGCATCAAGTATCTTTGTTGAACTTGTGCCAAAGGTCAAAGCCTATATCGAACTTTACCTTTTTGATGAAAAAGTAAATGGTGAAGATTTGGAGGTAACAAAGAAACTTAATTACATCCCTATCAGAGAAAAATTGGTTCAGATTTTCTCACAAGAAATCAATCCTCTCTCTAGGAAAGAAGAAAAGGTCAGTATACCAAGGTATTTCAAGGTAAGTGAGACGCCGCCCCTTCACACCTCTGAACCAGCCACAAAGGTACAAAAAGCAGTTTTTGAAGACTTGCCGTATTCAAAGCGCAGTGCATTTGAAAAGGAGTTTATGAATTACCTTGATGAAAAGGATGAAGTGCAGGCTTTTGCCAAAGTGCTTTCCAGACACCCGCTCCATGTTCCTTACTACAATCAGGAAGGGTATTTACGCTATTATCAGCCTGACTTTGTTGTGAAGGAGGAAAAGGCAATGTATCTTGTGGAGACTAAGGGGATGGAAGGGATAGAGGTGCCAGTAAAGGATAGAGAGGCCCTGCGTTGGTGCGAGAATGTGGAAAAATTGTCTGGGAAATCATGGAAGTACCTGAAGGTGAGACCGCAAGACCTTGAAACGTATAGGCCACAGAGTTTTAGAACCTTAGCTACGGGGACCGAGATAAGAAAATAATGCAGGAACATAAGTGGGTTATAAACTCTGGAAAGAGATCAGCAAAATCTCTCCCACGGCCAGATGAAATTATCACTAAATAATAGCTCTGATAATTTTGTGCATGAGAATCCATCAGTATATCTTTCTATTAAGCCAAAACTAATACATAAAGATTACAAGCTCTTAAATGGAAGTATGGAGAAATTAGTAGAACGTGTCAATGATGGCTCTATAATTACAAGATTTGATAAGACGCCTTTACCTGAGAATTCAACTGATGTAGTCTGTCCACATTTCCTAGAGCTTAAATGGGCATATGGTTGCCCTTATGATTGTAGTTGGTGTTATTTGAAGGGAACTTTTAGATTCAGACCTAATGGCAAAGAGCCTGTTATAAAGGACTATGCAAAAATTGAACTTCATACAAAAACATTCTTAGAAGAAGTTAAAACACCAGAGGTATTAAACACTGGCGAAATTGCTGATTCGCTAATGTCTGAAAACTCAGGCAATCCATTCTCAAAATTCATTATCCCGATGTTTGAAACGCAAAGCCTTCATAAGGTTTTGTTTTTAACCAAATCAATTAATGTAAAAAATCTTTTGGAGATCGAACCTCATAAGCAAGCAATCATAAGCTTCAGTCTCAATGCCATACCTGTTGCCAAGATGTGGGAAAAGAAAGCACCATCTGTTTTAAAGAGAATAGAGGCAGCAAAAAAGGTTTACCAGGAGGGATATGAAGTCAGGCTAAGGATAGATCCGATGGTTCCAATAGATGGATGGAAAGAATCTTACTTTCAATTGGTAAATTTGATTTTTGAGAATCTTATCCCAGAACGGATTACTTTAGGTTCTTTAAGGGGACTTCAAAGCACTATAAATGGCTGTTCAGATAAAAGCTGGGTCAAGTATTTAAGCGAGTCTTCTAATTGGGGTAAAAAGATTGAATTCCAAACACGATTCAAAATGTATTCAACGGTGATAGAACACCTAAGATCGAAATATAAATATAACAATATTGCTCTTTGCAAAGAAACAATAGCAATGTGGAATAGTTTAAAGATGGATTATAAAAAAATAAAGTGTAATTGCATATGGTAGGGTGGGAATATATATATTTAAAATTTATTTGCTTTTAAAAACAGAAAAGTCTGATTTATGTCTAAGAAAGGAGTAACATGGTATTCAAGAACATTCCTATAACAAATGCCTACCGTTTAATAAATCATGGCCCGACGGTACTTATAACTACAAGTCACAAAGAAAAAATCAATATTATGACTGCTGCCTGGCAGATGCCTGTCAGCTTCAGGCCAGTGCTTGTAGCAATCTCCATGGGTCATGAGAGATTTTCTCACAAGCTCATAACAGAGAGCCGTGAGTTTGTTATTAACGTACCTCATCTTGGAATGATTAAGGAAGTTTTGTGTTGTGGAACCCAATCGGGGAAGGATATGGATAAATTTGAGGTCTGCAAGCTAACTCCCATGAAGGCACAAAAGGTCAAAGCCCCTCTAATCGGGGAGTGCATTGGCAATATAGAGTGCAAACTTTATTCTATTCACGAAGCTGGTGACCATACAATCTTTGTAGGAGAAGTGGTGGCTGTTTCAGTGAAGGAAGGCATATTTGACGGCTATCTAAAAGTTGATCTTGATCAGGCGAAGACCCTTCATCACCTCGGTGGTAAGGTCTTCTGTCACCCCGATGATATTGATCAAGTTTAACACTGGATTGGACAGAAAAGGCTGTCTCCGTTCTAAGGGAGATTAGAGAAGCTAATTGTTTGACCTTTTATTTCTGCTAAAATAGAAGAAAATATACATGGGTTTATTACACTTCTATCGAAAACCAGCCCTTTCACAGGAAAAAAAAGACAATTTGCTCTTACTTGTAAGAGAGGGCTTATCTCCTGACATAAGTGATATAGAAACTGAATATTGTTTTAATATCGAGGCAACAGCTCCACTTGCAGATGAAGAGATAAATATACTTCGATGGCTTTTATCTGAGACCTTCGAGCCAGAGAATTTCTCAAATGAAAGTTTCTTAACTGATAATACCCCCCAAACCTCCTTTAGTAGAGGAGGACAACAGGCGGATTACTTTATCAAAGAGGAGTCGGAGGACCTAATCTTTGAGATTGGTCCCCGCTTGAACTTCACAACCGCCTGGTCAACAAATGCAGTGTCGATATGCCATGCCTGTGGGTTAACAAAGATCACCCATATTGAACGATCAAGAAGGTATAAGATAATTTTAAGCCCACAGCCAAATCCTCCCTTGCCCCCCTTTAGTAAAGGGGGGATGAGGGGATTTGAAAAAGAGGGGCATGGGGAGATTACCCTCAACCTTCAACCCTTTTTAGAACCTATTCATGACCGAATGACAGAATGTCCCTATCCTAAACAGCTTGCTACATTTGAAACTGGTATAAAACCAGAACCTGTTTATGTAGTTCCATTAATAGAAGAAGGCAAAGAGGCCCTACGAAAGGTTAACATTGATATGGGCCTTGGTCTTGATGATTGGGACATAGAATATTATTACAACCTCTTTGTAAACGACATAGGTCGCAATCCTACCAATGTGGAGTGTTTTGATCTCGGTCAGTCAAACAGTGAACATTCGAGACACTGGTTTTTTAAAGGCAGATTGATTATTGATGGAAAAGAGATGTCTCAAACATTGATGGATATAATCAAGCAGCCTTTAAGGAAGGACCTTCGTAACAGCATTATTGCATTTAAAGATAACTCAAGCGCAATCCATGGGTATAAGGTACTGACGATAATTCCAGAATATCCCGGCAAACCATCTCGATTTCAGGATACTAAGCTCAATTATCATATCATTTTCACTGCTGAAACACATAATTTTCCTACTGGGGTAGCACCATTCCCAGGGGCAGAGACAGGTACAGGAGGAAGAATAAGAGATATTCATGCAACCGGCAGAGGGAGCATTGTTATAGCTGGTACGGCAGCGTATTGTGTTGGCAATCTGCAAATTCCAGGGTATCCCTTGCCTTGGGAAGATTCATCTTTTGAATACCCAGCAAACTTAGCTACACCTCTTCAGATAGAGATAGAGGCAAGCAATGGTGCTTCTGATTATGGAAACAAATTTGGTGAGCCTGTCATACAAGGGTTTACAAGGTCCTTCGGATTAAGACTGCCGAATGGTGAAAGGAGAGAATGGATTAAGCCTATAATGTTTACCGGTGGTGTTGGCCAGATTGATGACAACCACATTGAAAAGAGGGACTCTCAAAAGGGCATGCTTGTAGTTAAGATAGGTGGTCCTGCTTATCGGATTGGAATCGGCGGTGGTGCTGCCTCAAGCATGATACAGGGAGAAAATATTGCGGAGCTGGACTTCAGCGCAGTGCAACGTGGGGACGCTGAGATGGAACAAAAGGTTAACAGGGCCATCAGGGCATGCGCAGAGATGGTGGATCGGAATCCTATCGTAAGTATTCATGACCAGGGCGCTGGCGGTAACTCTAACGTAATCAAGGAGATTATCTATCCGGCAGGTGCAACGATCAGTGTGAGAAATATATTGGTCGGTGATAATACTCTTTCTGTCCTTGAAATATGGGGGGCAGAATATCAGGAGAACAATGCCCTCCTTATAATGCCCGAAAAAGCAGAGGTGTTTCTCGATCTCTGTAAAAGGGAGAAGGTTCCTTGTTCTATTATCGGAGTAATTACAGGCGATGGTACTATTGTCCTATATGACGCTGAGGACGATAGTACCCCTGTGAACCTTGAGCTATCAAAGGTTCTCGGTGAGATGCCACAGAAAACTTTTCGCATGGAACGCCTCGAACCCACTCTTGAACCTTTGCGATTACCAGAAAACATAACAGTAGAAGATGCACTTGAAAAGGTTCTCCGCATTGTTTCTGTAGGCTCAAAGAGATTTCTTACTAATAAGGTTGATAGGTCTGTTACAGGTCTCATTGCTCAACAGCAATGCATAGGACCACTTCAACTAACTCTGTCAAATGTGGCTGTCATAAGCCAGAGCCATTTTGGATTAACAGGAGCAGCTATCTCCGTCGGTGAGCAACCCATAAAGGGTTTAATAAACCCCCAGGCAATGGCCCGAATGAGTGTTGGAGAGGCACTTACAAATATTGTCTGGGTAAAAGTAAGCGCTCTTGAAGATATTAAATGCTCGGGAAACTGGATGTGGGCAGCGAAGCTTCAGGGCGAAGGTGCAAGGCTTTATGATGCAGCAGTGGCATTAAGAGATATCATGATTGAACTCGGCATAGCCATTGATGGAGGTAAAGATAGCCTCTCCATGGCTGCAATGGTTGTTGATTCATCTAAAAAGACCGAGGTAGTTAAGTCACCAGGAACACTTGTTATTTCTTCATATGTTACATGCCCTGATATCACAAAGGTTATTACACCTGACATAAAGAGGCCGGGAGAAAGCAGGCTGCTTTATATCGATCTTGGTAACGGAAAATATAGAATCGGTGGTACTGCCTTAGCCCAAGCCTTTGGACAAATCGGGAATGAATCTCCTGATCTTGACGACCCTCACCTTCTTAAACGCACCTTTAATGCAGTACAGCGACTCATCTCAGAAGACATTATTCTTTCTGGACATGACAGAAGTGATGGTGGATTGATCACAACGCTTCTTGAGATGGCCTTCAGTGGTAACTGTGGATTAGAGATAAATATTAACCCCTTATTACCCCCCCCTATTAAGGGAGGGGATCGGGGGGGTAAAAACTCCGAACTCCGAACTCAAAACTCTGAACTCCCCTTGTTATTCTCCGAAGAGCTCGGCCTTGTTATAGAATATCTTCCAGAAAAAGAAAAAATAATTACCGACATCCTTAGAGATTCTTCAATTACATTCCAGTTGATAGGTAAGACCTTATCAGAAAAAGAAATCACCATAAAAATTAACAATGGTGTCATTTTGAACAGAGACATGCGGGTATTAAGGGATATATGGGAAGAGACAAGTTACCACCTTGAGAGGCTCCAGGCAAATTCTGATTGCGTAGATGAGGAAAGAAAGGTCAACTTTGATAGAAAAGGACCTCAATATATCCTTACATTTACTCCAGAAAATCCACCTTCAAACCCCAGTAATCCCCCCACCCCCCCTTTAGAAAAGGGATGTAAGGGGGGATTTGAAAAAAAGGGGATGGAATTACCTGATATTGCCCCAAATGTAGCTATCATTCGTGAAGAAGGCAGCAACGGGGATCGTGAGATGACCTCTGCTTTTTACCACGCTGGATTTGAGGTGTGGGATATTACAATGACAGACCTTATTGAAGGCAGGGCAAATCTCGATAACTTTAGAGGTATAGCCTTTGTAGGAGGATTCAGTTATGCAGATGTTCTCGATTCAGCAAAAGGCTGGGCCGGGGTAATCAGGTTTAATAAAGGACTTTATGAACAATTTCAGAATTTTTACGAAAGGCATGATACCTTCAGCCTCGGTGTCTGTAATGGTTGCCAGCTCATGGCGCTCCTTGGGTGGATTCCTTGGAAAGGGATTCCTGATAGGCTTAAGCCGAGATTCATACACAATAAATCTGGTAGATTTGAATCCAGATTCCCGACTGTCCACATCCTTCCGAGCCCTTCCATCATGCTAAAAGGTATGGAGGGTTCCAGCCTTGGGGTTTGGGTTGCACATGGTGAAGGAAGACTCTATTTTCCTGAAAAGGAGATAATGGAGGAGATTCTAAAAAGAGAGATAGCACCTATACGGTTTGTTGATGAAGAAGGAGAATTCACCGAGACATATCCATTTAATCCAAATGGTTCTCCTTTTGGAATAACAGCCCTATGTTCACCTGACGGCAGGCACCTTGCTATGATGCCTCATCCGGAAAGGACCTTTCTAAAATGGCAGTGGCCTTATATGCCAGAGGAATGGAGAAAAAACCTTGGTGTCTCTCCCTGGCTGAAGATGTTCCAGAATGCAATAAAGTGGTGTTTTTCAATCAGCCATTGAAAATTGAAAGGGCTCATATTTTACTACCTTGTTTCTGCCTGACTTTTTTGAGTCATAAAGTGCTGTATCAGCGTATCTGATTACAGCATCAATTGAATTTCCGTCGAATGGAAACGCAGCAACCCCTCCACTTATTGAGATATGCCCAAATGGTTGCCTCTCTCTGTGTTTAAAGGGATAGTTTTCGATAAGTTTCCTTATCTTTTCTGCATATTGTAAGGCATTATCTTTGTCTGTATCAGGCATAAGAATGATAAATTCTTCTCCTCCGTATCTGGCAGCTACATCTGTTGATCTGGAGTTTTCTTTGAGAAGTCGGCTTAACTCTCTAAGAAGATAATCACCTTCTGCATGGCTGTTCATATCATTGTACATCTTGAAATAGTCTATATCAAAGATGAATATCGATAGAGGGGAATTATCGTTTATGGCCTTATAAGTTACCTCTTTTGCCCTCTCAAAAAAGTATCTTCTATTATAAAGCCCTGTCAGGGGATCCGTAATGGCCTCTTCTTTTGCTGTCTCCAGATATGTACAGCTTTGGAGGGCGACGCCAGCAAGGTCAGCGACCATCAAGATAAACCTCCTTTCATTTCCTCCCCGTGGTTTTATCTTACCAAGCCCTATTACCCCTATAAGCCTCTCTTTGAAAAGTATTGGGACAGCAATATCTATACCTTCATCGACACCCAGTATTGGTAATTGGGAAGTGCGCGACACCAACATTCTGTTTTCAGCAGCCAAGCCTACAAGTCCTTCGCCTAATTTTAAAATATTCTTTTTCTTCCCACTATGCCCATGGAAAATAACGGGAATAAGAGAGCTTGCCATTCTGTCAAACATATAAAGTTCTATTAATTCTGGAGCAACAAGGCTCTTTATCAAGCGAAAGATCGATGAAACTGTCTCCTCAAATGACAGATGAGACACAAGGTTCTTCACAATATCAGGGATACTTATTAAAAATTGAATATATTTGTCCTTCTCCTGCGTAAGATTTTCTATCTCTCTTCGTAAATCATTAATCTTGTTTTCTTCAGTAAATAGTTTTTTGTTATAATCTTTCTCTATCTCAGCCTTCTCCTCCGAGAAGTGCGCCTGGATAGTAATTATAATAGCAATTACTGTTAGAGCGAACAGGATAAGAATTATTACGCTACTAAGCTCCATTCCACCCTCCTCTATTGCAGTTTTACCTAAAGGACTTATCGCAAAACTTATGCCTTTGTTCCAACCTTATAACTACTTGTAATACCTTGATTTTTTAGAAGTAGTCTTAGCATTAAGTAACAGGATTTGTGAATACTGAGCGATTTAGCACATATAGGGCATTTCGGTCACTCTAAACTCTTATTAGGAGTGGCGGTGCAGGGATTTGAACCCCGGACACTGCGGATATGAGCCGCATGCTCTGACCACCTGAGCTACACCG
>CAZXCW010000049.1:0-15282 GCA_964639385.1 uncultured Nitrospiraceae bacterium | reverse complement strand
TATCTCTGTTATCCTCGTGCATATTGGGATACTGTCAAAGTGACTGCTCAAAAACATGGTGTTGACCCTCTTTTTATTCTCTCTGTAATGAGAGAAGAAAGCATGTTTGATCCCGAAGCCAGGTCTACGGCTGGGGCTATAGGCCTCATGCAGCTCATGCCTCAGACAGCATTTCGGCTTGACAGCAATCTACAACTGAGAATAAACAATATATCCCAGATTAGTGATATTAAAAATAATATCCAGCTTGGCACATACTACCTGAGTACTTTAATTAAGGAATTTGGCTCTTACATTTATGCCCTTGCTGCTTATAATGCAGGTGAGGAGAAGGTGAAAAAATGGGTTCAAAAAGGAACTTATAAGTCCGTAGATGAATTCATTGAAGACATTCCATACAGTGAAACAAAAAACTATGTAAAGAGAGTTATGGTTGCCTTTTTTGAGTATAAAAGGTCTCCTATTGAAGAAGAGGGGATAAAAAGTTCTTCCGTGCAATCACATGCAATACAATAATTTAATCAAAGAATTCTTCGAAACTCAGCTTCGGGGTAGTTCATTAAAAAAAGGAACTCTTTTATCTTAAACGAGATAAACCTGTAGACTTTAGTCAAAATCTTTGTTATCTTAGATGCGATGGTTTTGAAGAAGACCCTCTTTGATGATAACCAACTTTTGGATCAATCTAAGGATATAAGAAAGGAGGTTATGCCCTTGGAAAGACTTAAAAATCTTGAAGACAAGATCACAACAGCTATTGAGAGGGTCAAGACCCTGAAGGAAGAAAAAGTAACCTTGCATAGAAAGATAAAAGAACTTGAGGTACTGCTTGGTGAAAAGATTCAGGAGATCGAACAGCTTAAGTCAGAGAAACATATAATAAAGAACCAGATCGAGAGTCTCCTCGATGAAATCGAGATGCTCGAATCAGAGAAAGAATAGACAATGGGGAGTGTCGAAGTCTACATCCTGGGTCAGAAATATACTATAAAGGGAGATGCCCCTGAGGAATACATTAGAAAGCTTGCTTCTTATGTAGATGAGAAACTTAGGGAAGTGAACAGCTCCTTACCCAATATGATGCCTGTGAAGGCATTAATCCTTACTTCACTGAATATTGCTGACGAACTGTTTAGGTTGAAGAACGAAGAGGAGAAACTGGCACAGGTAATTGAAGATAAGGCAAATGTACTCACTGGATTGTTCGATTGAGTCTCTCCCCCCCTTGTCTTTAAAAAGTCTCCCTTTTATTTATAATCCCTGGCAATCTCCCTTTTTTGTCTTAAAGTGGATGTTTAACTTGAATAATGCAGATATTGCTCAAAAATTTATTTAACTTGATAAATTTATTTGGGATATCTTTATTGGTTATATCCATAAAAATATTCCGAAAACCATTAGTTAAAGGTACATTAAGGTATCAAAAAATAGATTTTTTCACAATATCTGCATTATCTCAATTGCATCATCTGGGTTAAGATGGCTTAAACCTATGGGCGGTATTGCTATATGGATAACTGGCCTGCCGGGTAGCGGAAAAAGTACTATTGCTGATGCCTTTAAAAAGGCGCACCCGGAATTTATTGTTCTCAGGATGGACGAGTTAAGAAAGGTTGTTACACCAGAACCAACCTATTCTGATCCAGAAAGGGAAATGGTATATAGGGCGCTCGTTTATATGGCAAAGAAGCTCACAGACCTCGATCATCATGTAGTCATTGATGCTACAGGGAACCTTAGGAGATGGAGAGAACTCGCAAGGTTGCTTATGCCGCGATACATAGAGGTATATCTGAAATGCCCGTTTGAATTATGCACGCAAAGAGAGAAACAAAGGCTGGAAAGACATGAGGCACCTGAGGATATTTATAAAAAAGGTGCTGAAGGCTGGCCAGTACCCGGGATGGTTGTGCCCTATGAAGAGCCGTTGAATCCGGAGATTATAGTAGATACGGGTAAAGCTTCTTCAGAAGATTCCATTGCAAAAATAGAGAAAGAGATAACGAGATTTATGTCTTAGTTTTAGAAATACCTTTAAGTTCAAACATTACTTTGAAAGTAAAATTCTTAGGCCTATTAATAAATTCCATATTTACACCCCAACATTGCCCCATATATTTAAGATTTAAAGCAATATTCTTAAACTGTTTTTCTTCAGCGTTGTACCAGATTGTTCCTGACATAGTCCAGGATTTATAAGGGGTGAGCATAAATCCTGATGTGTAATAGATCACATCTTCTAACCTGTTATATCTCTGCCCAATCGAAATCGTCCCTTTAGGGATACTGAATCTTATGTTTGAATCAACACTATTGAGCTTCTTTTCATATACATCATAGGTCGCATCGGCTCGCAAGGATATAGGCCTTTTCATCCCAAGCTCGAGTTTAAACGGCAGAAATGGCCTGTCTCCTAAATCTGCGTCGAATGCCTGTGATGCCCTGACAATGATAAACTCTCCGTTGTTATCTAAAAACCTGTTAATAAGGGATAGTTCTATCGTGGATGTCTTTTTAAAAAGTTCTGTTGAATCAAAAAGGGGTAGATTTTCAGAGTCTGTGATGAGGGTATATCCGATAGAAGGTTCTAATACATGCATAAAAGAGCCATATCTTTTAAAAAAACTCGTGTGAATCAGTGCATTATATTCAATGGCTTCTCTATGAAGGAAGTTATCTTCACTCCTGTGCAATGAATAGGCAGTCTCTCTAAAACCGAGGGCCTGGGAGAGAATAATATCATTTCCTAACTCGTGTAATATCCTCGGATAAATATCAAGTCTCTGTCCGGTAGTACCCTCATCCCTCCAGAAATTGGAGGCTGTGGCAGTGGCAGAAAACCAAAAAGGGCCGGTTTTTGTAGGATTAAGGACATATCCCAACTCTGGTAATCTCTGAGGGGGAGGATTTGTTTGTTCTTTCAGATCAACCCAGTACTGAGATAAGAAATAAATGCGAGAGTTTTTAAAAGGGAGGGATATCTCTCCTGTTGAGTCAAGAAATCGAAGTGTAATTTTTTCGAAATACGGATTGAATTCTCTATAGAAGTCTCCTCTATTCACGTAGTTTATACTTAGAAAGCCCCCGATTCCCTTTTCTGACCTCTCCTCGTGTAAGGCCTTAATCTCCAAATAATCTTTATTAAACTCTGTGTCCCATATATGATAAAGCCACAAGTTGCCTTTGATATCTCCGGGTTCTATATATCTGTATTCCAGACCCTCTCCTATACCTCTCTTCGAGTATATATCCATAGTGGCAGTCGCATCCGTGTTCTCTGATATAGCCCAGAAAAATGGTATTCCTAAGTGTATTCCTCTTGTATTGCTACTCTCTAAAACTGGCATCAGGAATCCTGTCTTTCTTTCAGTTAGAAACGGGACCGAAATATAAGGGAAATAGAATATACGAGTATTTTTGATAAGAAAATATGCATCTTTTGCCTTCAATCTTTCATCAACCAGAAGATTTACATTCTTTCCCTTAAAGCACCATGCAGGAATAGGGGCATCACAAGTCGAAAAAGTAGCCTCAGGAGCAAAGTAGTGTTTTTCGTCCTTCTTCTCAATTTCTTTTCCAGCGATATGGTAATTATCTTCTTTGAAGAGGATTTCCGCATTGTAGAGCTTACCTGTCTCATTTTCAACATTTAACTCCGCCTTGCTCGCAGTGAACCACACATCGGGATCATCGTATCTCACATTGCCGGTGGCAACAATTTCAGATGTCTGCACGTTATAGCTCATCTCATCTGATTCAATGACCTTGTCTATGCTCTCGAGCCTCACAGAACCCTTTGCAATATACGTGGATGTATCTTCTGAGTATTCAAGGGTTTCAGAAGTTATGGTTGCCTCATCTATTGCAAAGCAGTGATTCGTAAACAGTGAACAGTAAATGGTGAAACATAAGAAAATAAGTTTCAGACAGCATGTTTTATTCGTTATCCTAAGAACCATAAGTCATATCTCACCGTCACTCCCTCAGCCTTGTAAGTACCCCTTTGTGTCCAATGAACTCTTTTGCTTCACCAATTGTGTAGAAAGAACCTGTGACCAAAATAAGTGACGAGTAGTGAGTAAAGAGTGCTGAATTATTAATATCCTCTTTATTAAGAGGGAGGGTGGGGGGATTTGACTGTTGGCAAATATTTATTGCTAATTCAAGGGCATTTTTTACAGTCGGTGCTGTATGCACGTCAGAGAATCCCAGGGACACTGCTATAGCGACAAGTTTTGCAGGGGAGGCTGCTCTCTCATAATCGGGTGAAGTGAGTATTATCTCAGTAGCTAAAGGAAGAAGAGGCTTCATAATACCCTCCATATCTTTATCACCCATAATGCCGAGAACAAGTATAATACTTTTAAATCTGTCGAGGAAGTTTTTCTTCAGTGCATAAGAAAGGGCCAGTGCAGCATCAGCGTTATGTGCCCCATCAATAAGGATTAGAGGTTCAGTTTTCACAATCTCGAGTCTTCCTGGCCATTTTACATTTTTGAGACCTTCCCTGATGAAGTGATGGGCAATGATGGAAGGGGCGGGGGAGGGTGATAAAAGAGAAGTTAATTTTTTAGAGAAGACTTCAATAGCTTTTATAGCAGCAGAGGCATTCTCCATCTGATACTTACCTACAAGGGGAAGATATAAATCATGAATTATAAAAGAGTCATCACCAGAATAGTCGAAATATATCCCTGAAGTGTTATCTCTTTTAAGCATTGATGAAAAATCCCTGCCATAAAGATACACCCTTGCATTTTTTTCTTCTGCCTTTGCTTCGATAACCTCCAAGGCATCTGGAGACTGAGAGGAGACAACAACAGGTATGCTATCTTTTATGATGCCTGCCTTTTCATAAGCTATCTCCCTTAGTGTATTCCCAAGAAATTCTCTATGATCATAACCTATGCTAGTAATTACCGTTGTTTCAGGTATGATTATATTTGTAGCGTCGAGCCTTCCCCCCATACCTACCTCTATTACAGCTATATCTATCTTTTTTCTTCTAAAATAAAGAAGTGCCATCGCAGTAACTACCTCGAAAAATGTAGGTGAGAACCCCGAGATAGAGGATTGAAGATTTGAGATTTTTTCCCTTATCTCTTCAGCCAAATTTACGACTTCATATTCTGTTATCTCCTCATTGTCAACTCTGATTCTCTCGGTAAAACTGAGAAGGTGGGGTGATGTGAAAAGCCCGACCTTTAGACCTGAAGCCTTCAAAATAGATGCAATAATAGCAGATGTTGAGCCTTTCCCGTTTGTGCCTGAAACATGAATGGATGTAAATGCTCTATGAGGGTTTTCGAGGGCCGACATAAGTCTGCTGATATTATTGAGTCCGAATTTGATACCGTGCTTCTGTAGATTATAAAGATAATGAATTGTCTCGCTATAGCTCATTGCAGAAGTTCGAAGAGCTTTGCGAGCATATCTCTTAGGCTTTTCCTTTCTACAACTATGTCTATGAGGCCATGTTCGAGAAGGAACTCGGCCCTTTGAAAATCTTCCGGGAGAGGTTGTTTTATAGTCTGCTCAATGACCCGTGGGCCGGCAAAACCTATAAGGCTTTTTGGTTCGGCAATAATGATATCACCGAGCATAACGAAGCTCGCAGTAACACCACCAAATGTAGGATCAGATATAACGGAGATATACAGAATTCCATTATCCTGTAATTTCCCTATAGCAGCAGAGACCTTTGCCATCTGCATAAGGGAAAATATACCTTCCTGCATCCTTGCCCCACCAGAGGATGAAACAGTTACCAGGGGTTGCTTCTTCTCCAGGGCCCGTTCAGCTGTCCTTGAAACCTTTTCACCTACAACAGAACCCATACTTCCACCCATAAAGGAAAAGTCCATCACTACGAGACACACAGGATAACCCTTTATAAGGGCATCTCCTGAAATCACGGCCTCTTTGATATTACTCTTTTTCTGGTTTTCCTTTGTTCTGTCCCTATAGGAGATAGAGTCCTTAAAATCAAGAGGATCAGCTGACAAAAGGTTATTATTGAATTCTGTGAAACTTCCTTCGTCTACAAGAAGTTTCAGCCTTTCTTGTGCACTTATCCGGAAGTGATAATTGCATTTTGGACAGACCTTGAGATTTTTCTCTATTTCCTTCCTATATACTATCTCTTTGCAGCTATCGCACTTGATCCACAGTCCTTCAGGAATCCTTACCTTTTTATCGGATTTTATGTCTTTTGTTTTCTTAAACCAAGCCATTTCAATTAAATTCCAAATAAGCTCACGTAATTCAATTCACATCTGGTTATTATCACATTTATCCCCAAAAGTGCAGTTAATATAATGCAGATGTTGTGAAAAAATTTATTTTTCGATACCTTAGTGTACCTTGAACTGATGGGTTTGCAAATATTTTTATGCATAAAACGAAATGAGATATTTTAATAATCTCATCGAGTTAAATAAATTTTTGAGCAATATCTGTATTATTCGGGTTATATGCTTCACAATCTTTACTATATTTATATGATTTATACGGTGATTCGGAGGGCTCCCTATACCCCTTTATGTCCTTATAAAGGCCTCAACAACTTTTCTATCAAACTGTGTCCCCATTTTATCCCTGAGTTCCTTAAGGGCTTTCTCAGGACTCTTGGCCCTTCTGTATGGCCTGTCTGTGGTCATTGCATCAAAGGCGTCCGCAACAGCAATTATCCTTGCTATTAAAGGTATTTTTTCCCCACTGAGTCTGTCTGGATAACCTTTGCCATCGAACCTTTCATGATGTCCTTTAACCCCAGGGGCTACATCTTTTAGCTGTCTAAGATGGTTGAGTATTTCAGCGCCATACCTCGAATGCTTGGTCATTTCTTTGAGTTCATTATGGTCAAGCTCGCCAACCTTTAAAAGGATATCGTCCCTTACCCCTATCTTTCCGACATCATGAAGTATAGCAGCAAGCTCAAGATTCTCAAGTTCTCTCCTTGGAAGTCGCATGGTTTTTCCTATAGAGACACTATAGTCCATTACTCTTTTTGTATGCCCTCCGGTATAAGAATCCCGTTTTTCGATCGCTTCTGCAAGAGCCATAGCCATGCAATAAAAAGCCTCTTTCAGTTCTTGATAGAGATTCGCATTTTCTATGGCGATTGCAACCTGATTTGCAAGAGCTATAAGTACCTCTTTATCATCCTCATCGAAGAAATCATGCTTCTTATTAATTACCTGAAGGACTCCTATAACCTTGTCTTTTGCCTTCAGAGGTACACATATCATATCCCGAATGGCAAAGGTATCGTTTTTATTAACTTGTTTTAAAAACTCATGGTCTGATCTCGTATACTGGATAATCAAGGCCTCTCCTGTTTCGGCTACCCATCCAGCAATCCCTTCACCTTTTTTTAACCTAAGCTTTTTTAATTTTTCTTCAAGGCCAGCCTCGAAGAATATCTCCTCTGTTTCCTGGTCAATAAGTAAAAGGTTACCTGTCTCAGCATCCAAAAGACTTGTGGCAGCATTAATTGCGCGCTTCTTGATCTCCATCGTGTCAAGGCTTGAATTTATAAGAGAAGAAAGTTCAACCAAGGTATTAAGCTGCTGAAGCTTTTTCTTTAGGATATCATTCATTTTATTGCCTCCCTAAGGCTAATAATATACTTTTTCAGACCATCAGGGAATTCATTTAGTCTTTTGACTATGGCACTTCCTACTATTACGCCGTCAGATACCTTTGAGATTGCTGATGCCTCATCGGGTGTAGAAATACCAAAACCAACTGCTACTGGTTTATCTGTATATTTTCTTATTTCCGATATCAATGTCTCCATAGAACCATTGAGTAAAAGCGTGCTTCCTGTTATTCCTGTCACCGAGACATAGTATATAAAACCTCTCGATGCCTTCGCCACCTTCTTTATCCTCTCAGGAGTTGACGTCGGTGCGAGGAGAAATATAGTATTAAGTGATATTTTCTGTGAAGAACTTATCAAACTCTTTGCTTCATCTGGTGGTAGGTCAGGAATGATGATACCATCAACACCTGCATCTTTTGCATCTCTTAAAAAGTTTTCTTCTTCATATTTAAATACAGGATTGTAATAGGTCATAAGGACCAGAGGTATCCGGGTGCTTTGCCTTAAATCTTTTACAAATGATATAACCTTTTTCAGCGTGATGCCCGCTTTTAATGCCCTCTCCGATGCCATTTGGATTGTTGGACCATCTGCAAGGGGATCTGTAAAAGGCACGCCTATTTCAATGATATCAGCCCCGCATTCTTCAAACAAAAGCACAATATCTTTAGTACCCTCTAAGGATGGATCCCCAGCCATGATATAAGGTATAAATGCCTTCTTCCCTCTTTTCTTTAATTCCTTAAATGTTTTTTCGATTCTTGAAATCACAATTCTATGCCTTTGATTCTGGCTACGTGCTGAACATCCTTGTCACCGCGACCTGAAAGGTTTACTACGATAATCTCTTTTTTAGACAATTTAGGTGCAATTTTCACGACTTCTGCAAGGGCATGAGCAGACTCAAGTGCGGGAGTAATACCCTCTATCTTCGATAAGAGTTCAAAAGCAGCCAATGCTTCATTATCTGTTGCGTATGTATATTGAATAAGTCCTTTGTCTCTCAGATAGGGATGCTCTGGTCCGATAGATGCATAATCAAGACCTGCCGAGACAGAATGTGTTCCGAGTACATTTCCATTATCATCTTGTAGCAGATAACTTTTACAACCTTGGAATACCCCGATAGAACCGCCTGCAAACCTTGCGGCATGTTTTCCAGTTTCTATGCCTTCACCTCCTGCTTCAACTCCAATCATCTTAATACCCTGCTTCAGAAACGCATGGAAGAGTCCGATAGCATTACTCCCGCCCCCAACGCATGCTATTAAATAATCAGGAAGCCTACCTTCAACGTCAAGTATCTGCTTTTTTGCCTCCTTCCCTATAATTGACTGAAAGTCTCTAACCATAACAGGAAAGGGATGGGGGCCGAACACCGTACCCAGAACATAATGTGTTGTCCTGACATTCGTAGTCCAATCCCGCAATGCCTCATTAATCGCATCTTTTAATGTCTTTGACCCAAGAGGCACTTCAGTAACCTTAGCACCAAGGAGTCTCATTCTGAATACATTCAATGCCTGTCTTTTCATGTCCTCTGTGCCCATATATATTTCGCACTCGAGGCCAACAAGGGCTGCGCCTGTTGCAGCTGCTACTCCATGCTGTCCGGCACCTGTCTCTGCAATCACCCTTTGTTTACCCATTTTCTTCGCAAGTAATGCCTGGCCAAGGGCATTGTTTATTTTGTGTGCACCTGTATGTGCGAGGTCTTCACGCTTCAGATATATCTTTGCACCTCCGAGATATTCTGTGAAGCGTCTGGCGAAATAAAGCGGCGTTGGTCTTCCTATATACGTTTTTTGGAGGTGACTGAGTTCCTTCTGGAAGTCCTTATCCTTTTTTGATCTAAAGAATGCCTCCTCAAGCTCCTTGAGTGCAGGCATGAGGGTCTCAGGTACAAAACGTCCACCATAGATACCAAAGTAGCCTTTTTTGTCAGGTAGTTTTTCTATCTAATCCTCCTGATCTTTTGGAAACTATTATAGCCCATTTTATCTAATATAGGAATAATTGGTTTTTAAAAAGGCAGTGTAAAGAGGAGGTATATCCTCCATTGATCTAAGAAAATCTCTTTAAAGTAATACACCTATACCTGTAAAAAAACTACTCAATTAACAGTAGCAGACTTAATAAAAGAATACAAGAGGAGGTCCCTATAATTTAGTCCAGATTATTCATAAAATTGTTATAAATCGAGTAGAGGATTGGGGATATAGTATTTTCGCTCATTCTCGTCTCGACATTCTGCCGAGCCTCCGAGGTTAATTCTTTTGAAGAAAGAATTTAAATCCGCTCGAACACTATATCCCCAATCAAATCCATGAAATGAATAATCTGGTTTAGACTGTGCTGTAATACAGTTTTTTTCTGGCTAACCCAAGAAAATGACTACATGATTGAGGTACTAAAAACCAATGAGCGTCTTTTGTTTATAATGGATTATCATGTTTCAATTCAGCTTGCAGTTTTCCAACAATAAAGATGCCTTTAGGGATTACCTTGAGCATGTGATCGGGAAATCTGTTTCTCTTATCCTTACAGACAATTCTACTAATCTACTTTCAATAAAAATGAAGAACAATTCGGTTTCTGTCAGAATGCACTGGATGTTTCTCAATGCCAGTAATGAAGTTATCAGGGAGGTAGTTAGTTTCATTAAAACAGGCAGGAGTCGGACGCCGCTTATCAGAAGATTTATCAGCGAGAATCAAACCTGTCTGAAAAAGAGAGAGCAGAAATCCAGACAAGCCAAAATCCACACACAGGGCAGATTTTATGACCTGAGAGAAATTTTTGATGCCCTCAACAAGGAGTATTTTAGGAGTAAAATTACAGCATCGATCAGCTGGAGAAAAGGAAATATACGAAGGACAGTAAAGAAGCGTACATTAGGGAGTTACAGCAGACGCACTAACACTATTTTGATAAATTCCGTCCTGGATAGGAAAAATGTTCCGCATTACTTTATCAAGTATATTGTGTATCACGAAATGCTTCATTGCATGTTGGACGAGAAAAGAAAGAATGGCAGGAGATTGGTGCATACCTCTGAATTTCGAAGACGTGAGAGACTGTTCAATGATTATGAAGATGCCATGTCATGGGAGAAGAGGCTTACGTAGGCGTTCGGGATAAAACACTCTATTCAAGATTTAAACGAATATAACCCAAGTAATTAAACATAGTTTCAGAAATAGTTTCCCATATGTACACAAATGATTTTTACGTAACATTATCAAGTTCATTTCTTGACAAAGGAACTATTGATTTTCTGAGCTCTTTTATGGTATCAAATAAACTTTGAAAGGAGACCAATTTGCCGGCTAAAGCAAAACCGAAGAAGAATCCGTCAGCCTTGAAAAGGACAAGACAGGCTGTAAAAAGGAATGTTCGTAATAAGGCTGTACGCACAGCACTTAAGACCCTTATAAAGAGGGTTGAGTTAGCTGTAACCTCAGGAAATAAAGAAGATGCTAACAGTGCACTTACGGAAGCTATAAGGGCTCTTAATAAGGCTGCATCAAAAGGCATCATCCACAAAAATAATGCCTCAAGATGGGTATCTAAGTTGACGAAAAAAGTAAATACCCTTTCTAAAGCCGAAGCAGCCTGAAGAGAAGATATTCCATCGGAAAGTCTCTTCCCGACCTCTTTATATCCAGGTCGGCGCTGTTAAGAATCTCAAATACCTTCAAAAAATATTCATTTCCCTTTTGACTGGCCTTGGAACGGAGCTTACGGCCGTACAACCAGTTTAGGATACCGACAAGACTATAATCTTCTGTTGTCTCTCTCAAGACTTTATAAATCCTGAATACCTTTTCACAATTCTTCTCCTCCAGGGCCTCCACAAGATCGAAAGGGGTGTAAAATCCTTCCCCTCCAATAATTTCAGAGATGTCATCAACGCATACTCTCCGCTTTCCAAGAAGATGGATCTTTTCAATCTCTGCTGTAAGGAGACCAAGGTCTGGTCCTAAAAGGCCTAATAAGTAGTCGGCAACATCGGTAGATATCTCAAGACCTTTTAGTTTTGCCCTCTGTATTATCCACGATGTAATCTCTGCTTCCCTTATGTCGAGGGAAAGGGTTTTCAGAACCCTGAATCTTTCCCTCATATCTTTTGTTAAAGCTCCTTCATGTAATATTAATAACACTGTATGAGGTGCAGGATTTGAAATATAGGAGTCTAATTTTTTGATATCTTTTTTAAAAAGCCCCTGAGGATTTCCTAAAATTATTATAAACCTCCTTTTTCCGAAGAAGGGTGCAGTATTTGCTGCAGATAATATCTGATCAAAGGGAACACTCTCATCTGCCCCCCGTGAGAAATCGAATATATCCAGGTTGAAATCCCTCTCCTCGTCAGGTATAAATTTTTTTATTGCCCTTATAGCCTCTCTATTGAGAAAAGGATCTGACGCATGCAGGAGATAGATCGGGTGAGGCAGGCTTTTTTCTATCTCATTGAGAAATGCCTGGAAGCTCATTTGTATTGGTAAATAAGGGTACCTACTATCTCCATTGCCATGTCTCTTAAAGCCTTTTCTGAAGCTACTTCTTTTCGGGCAAGTACGTCCTCTAACATCCCGGAAACAGGAAAGGAGACGATAAAAGGAGAGCCTATATTTTTGAGCTCCTTTGTGTCCCCAGATGGCCCAGTCAGTCTGAAATCTCCCTTAATAATAGCCTCATATTCAATTGCTATATCTTTTTTTTCAGAGAGAATATTGAGCTCAAACCTATTTATCGTTCCACTGAGTCTATATCCTGCATCGGGATGAACAGTTACACCATGTTTCAAAAACTCTTCTGTGATGGCCTTATAGAGCCTGTCCTGGAGTTTTGGCTCAGGGGTTTTATTTTCAATTCTTTCAATCCGTATTGAATCGAAAGGCAAGATTGCTTTGCTCTGGAGTGTGTAACCACAGCTAAATAAGCAGATCAGCCCAGAGCATAAAGCAATTAGCAATAATCCCCCCAGCCCCACTTTAGCTCTTTTCTTCATCTCAAACAACAATGTTTACCAATTTGCCTTTTACGATAATAACATTCTTGATTTTCTTATTGCCGATAATATCATTTATCTTTGGTTCTTGAAGAGCCATTTCCTTTATCTCATCATCAGAGATGCCAAAGGGTATCAGAAGCCTTGACCTTAGTTTACCATTTACCTGTATGACAAGTTCGATCCTTTCTTCCTTTACAGCCTCTTCATTCCAATCAGGCCATTTCTCCTCAAAGATACTTGGCCCATTCCCCAAGGCTTCCCATAATTCCTCTGCTACGTGAGGGGAGAAGGGAGAAAGGAGGAGCAATATCTTTTCTACTGCGAATCTTAACGTTGCCCAGTCCTCGTCTGTTTTGGGCTTATAGGAAGCTATCTCATTGACAAGTTCCATCAACCCAGCGATTGCAGTATTGAAGTGATAATCACGCTCCATATCTGTTGTAACCTTTTTAATAGTCTGATGTGTTTTCCTAAACAACCGTGATGCGTGATCCGTGATGTGTGATGAGGTCTTGTCTCTATTTCCGTAACTCGTTGCTCGCAGCTTGTCACTGTTTTTGTGAATGATTCCCCATAGCCTTTTTAAGAATCTGTAGGCTCCTTCAACTCCCTTGTCAGACCACTCAAGGTCCTTCTCAGGTGGCGCTGCAAAAAGAGAAAATAACCTTAATGTATCGGCTCCATACCTTTCTATTAGGTGATTAGGATCTACAACGTTGCCTTTTGACTTAGACATCTTTGCACCATCTTTTATAACCATCCCCTGGGTGAGAAGGTCATGAAAAGGCTCACTAAAATCTATAAGTCCAAGGTCACGCATTACCTTTATAAAGAATCTCGAATAAAGGAGATGTAGGACTGCGTGCTCAATGCCCCCTATATACTGGTCGACAGGCATCCAGTATCTAACCTCTGAGTTGAGGCTCTTGAGGGCTGATGGCAAATCAATGTCATTCTTTTTAAGGCAATACCGGATGAAATACCACGATGAGTCAACAAAGGTATCCATCGTGTCTGTCTCACGCCTTGCCTTTCCACCACATATCGGGCACTCTGTTTTTATAAATTTCTCAGACTCAAGAAGTGGAGAGCCACCTTTTCCAGTAGGTCTCACGTCCTCCGGGAGTATTACAGGAAGGTCCGCTTCAGGTACAGGTACTGTTCCGCATTGTTGACAGTAAATAATGGGAATAGGAGTCCCCCAGTACCGTTGCCTTGATATACCCCAGTCCCTCAATTTATAATTTATTATTCTTCTGCCAATGCCCTTATCCTCAATAAATTGAGCTATCTTCTCTCTTGCAATATCACTTCTGAGGCTGCTGAACTGACCGGAGTTAACAAGAATACCTTCATCTTCATAAGCCTCACCCTCTATCCCTTTCTCCGTGTCACCGGGGGGGACGATAACAACCCTTATCGGTAATCCATATTTCTGAGCAAAATCAAAATCCCTCTGATCATGGGCAGGGACAGACATAATCGCTCCGGTGCCATATTCCATGAGAACAAAATTCGCTATATAAATTGGTACCCTCTCACCATTAATCGGATTTATTGCATAAAATCCCGTAAAGATACCCAGCTTCTCATCCATTCTGCCATATCTCTCCTTAAGGTATTTAAGGCTTTCCTTGTCAGCGGCGAGCTTTTCGGTAAGCGGGTGAACAGGAGCAATACAGACAAAAGTTGCTCCGAAAAGCGTATCCTGTCTTGTTGTAAAGATCCTTATGTTCTTATCCATCCCGTCAATCTTGAAATCAACCTCTACACCCTGGCTTCTACCAATCCAGTTCTTTTGCATGGTTACAACTCTCTCGGGCCAACCTTTCAGTTCATCGCACCTGTTGAGAAGCTCCTCTGCATAATCTGTAATTTTTAAAAACCACTGCTCAAGCTCTTTCCGAACAACAATACTCTCACACCTCCAGCATCTGTCATCTATTACTTGTTCGTTAGCAAGGACAGTAGCACACGATGGACACCAGTTCACAAATGAATATTTTCTATAGGCCAACCCCTTTTCAAACATCTTAAGGAAAAACCACTGGTTCCATTTGTAGTAATCGGGGCTACAAGTAGTTACCTCTCTTCCCCAGTCATAACTGAGACCTGTGCGATTAATCTGATTTTTCATATAATGAATATTTCTATATGTCCATTCTGATGGATGAACACCGTGTTTTATTGCGGCATTCTCCGCAGGAAGGCCGAAGGCATCCCAACCCATTGGGTGGAGGACATTATAGCCGCGCATCCTCTTATACCTCGCCACCACGTCACCAATGGCATAGTTCCTCGCATGACCCATGTGTATTTCACCAGACGGATAAGGGAACATTTCAAGACAGTAGAATTTCTTTCTCGAAGGATCTAATTCGGCCATGTAGAGTTCTTTCTCAGCCCAGTATTTTTGCCATTTTAGCTCTACTTTTTGAGGATTATATTTTTCTTCCAAAGTGCCTCCAAAGCAAATTAAAGCCTATTATATCCATTGAAAATGAGCATTGACAAGTAAATGGTCCAGATTGTTTACAAATTATCTCTGTGTGCATTCAGAAGGAGACTGCATTTGAGCGGTTTTATTTTCTTGAAAAAACATTTTGTTCTTTCAAGAAAATTCCTCGGAGGTCGGAACGACCGAGAATGAGCGATAATG
>CAZXCW010000048.1:0-15404 GCA_964639385.1 uncultured Nitrospiraceae bacterium | reverse complement strand
ACAAACAGCTGGGCATCTGACGGTGACATTACCGCAGCCGTTACTAACCTTGATACAGCAACAACAACATTGAGAACAAACTCTTCAAGCCTGTCCTCAAACCTTGCTGTAGTCAATGCCCGTCTGGACTTTACGACGAATTTGGTTAATACTCTTACAGAAGGTGCTGACAAGCTGACACTTGCTGACATGAACCAGGAAGGAGCCAACATGCTCATGCTCCAGACACGACAATCGCTTGGGGTAACTGCTTTGAAACTGTCTTCTGAGGCATCCCAATCGGTCTTGAGGCTGTTTGCTTAAGAAGTGTCTGAGCAAGGGGAGGACAGCTTCTCCCCTTGCTCAGGGAAAGGGAGTAGTGTTATTTCATGAAGGTAAGATAAACACATTCGCAGAGGTTATCAAAAAATGGCCCTCAAAATCAGATTAAGACCTCAAGAACGAGTAATCATCGGCAGCGCTGTTATAACCAACGGCAATAACAGTACTGATCTGGTTATAGGGAACAATGTTCCTATTCTTCGTGAAAAAGATATTATGAGAGAAAAAGATGCTAATACTCCCTGCCACAAGATCTATTTTGTTATACAGCTCATGTATGTGGATGAAAAACACCTGACAGAGCACTACAAGACATACTGGAAATTAGTGCGAGATATTATTGATGCAGCTCCAAGCACAATACTTTTGATTAATCAGATAAGTGAGCAGATTCTCAACGGTCGATATTACAAGGCTTTGAAAGTAGCTCGCAAATTAATTGAATATGAGCAGGAGGTAATTAAAAATGTATGCAAGCCAGTTAGAAGCGTATAGGACTGCGCTAAAAACAACTATGTCAGATCGCGAGATAGAGGCATCGGTTCTCACTCAGGCAGCTCTTAAACTCAAGGATTGTCAGGACAACTGGGGCTCCTCTGACCGGAATACAAAACTGGACGAAGCCCTTAAATTCAACCAGCTTATCTGGAGTATATTCCAGGGAGAATTGATAAAAGAGAGCAACCCCCTTCCAAAAGAGTTGAGACAGGATATACTCAGCCTGAGTGCTTTTATCGACAAACAGATTTTTGAGATTATGTCTTATCCTGAGCCTGAAAAACTCACCATCATTATCAATATAAACCTGAATCTTGCAGCCGGTCTAAGAGGCTTGCCACAATAATCAACATGCCACCTGAGCGGGATTTCTGGCTTGTTTACAAAGCAGAAAAGAATACGTCATTGAAGACATTAATGCTCATTATTCATCTCTTTTCTGTCTTATCACATTGATTACAAAGAGCCAAATATTTATTGCACTCTTCGTGAAGATTAAGTATATCATTATTTATATTTTTACTTCCTATTGCGACATCGAGCAGTGAGAGGGCATACTCGAATCTTCCGGCTGAAACGAGTTTTTTGGCAAATTTATGAATGGATTCAGCAAAGTCAAAATTCATCTGTTTCAGTTCTTTAAACAACTCAAGCCCCCGCATTTTTTTGCCGTCGCAGCAATATGCCAGGGCCAGCATGATTTTGGCCGATGGGTAATCAGGTCCTTTCTTCGTCAGGTTTTCAAGAGCCGTAATCGACATTTTGACATCACCTGCATACAATTCACAGAGAGAATAGTTATAAACAGCTTCTTTTAGATCGGGCTTGACCTCAGCAGCCTTTTTTGAGGCTGTCAAGGCATCGCTGTATTTGTCAATCTCCAGGTACAAAGACGCAAGGTTTAAATAAGCTATAGCCATGTCAGGCTTGAGTTTGATTACCTTCTGCCAAAGTTCTATAGCCTCATCATACTTTTTTAACCCCCCTGCCTGAATAGCCAGCTCGCGAAGGGCATCCACGTTTTCACCCATTTTCTCAAGTTTTCTTTTGCCCAGGAGATAGTAGTCTTCACCCTTGCAAATATCCTTTTCAGAATCCAGTTTGCCGTAATGGTGGACAGGGATGTCACATTTCTTTATGCGGATGCCGATTCTTACCAACGAAGGTTCCACAAGTTCATGAACCGGATTTTCAAACTGTATACGGTTGTCATTGGGAAACAGCCTTACCTTAATGCTCGGGAACCACCCAGTACCAGCCTCTTCATTGCTGTATATGCCTTCATTAGCAGTCCAACCAGTAATATATACAGGAATGATATAGTTTCTTGTGACGAAAGAATAAGCTACAGGCTTAGAGTCTCGTGTCCTCACAACCCTCTGAAACTTGGGATGGTCAAGCGGCGAAATCACCTCATCGGCATCGAGGACGAGAACCCAGTCACCGGAAGCCTTCGAAAGTGAGAAGTTTCGTGCCTCAGCGAAGCTGCCAGTCCATGGAAAATCATATACTGTCGCCCCGAATGCCTTTGCTATGTCCTTCGTCATATCGGTTGAGCCTGTGTCAACCACGATAATTTCGTCAGCAACTGGTTTCGCATTCATGAGACATCGTGCTATGTGTTGCTCCTCATTTTTAACAATCATGCACAAGGAAAGGATACCTTTATGCTTAGAGGTTCTGCTTATTCTCTGGACACCGACTCTGTCCCTGACTTCAAGAGCAGCAGTTAGTATATCCTTGTCTATACCAAATGTAAGCATTGCATGTTCAATTTCCTTCATTGCGGCATCATACTTACCTTGTTGCATTGCGATATCTATCAGGAGAAAAGCGATCCTTTTATTTTGCTGATGAAGCATTTTCGCCTCCTGAAATATCCGCTCAGCCCTCTCAAACTCCCCAAGGGCACTGACGGCTGAGTAATAAGTCGTGACAATATCCGTAACGGTTGGAGAGAGAATGAACCCCCTTTCAAAATAATCCAGCGCCTCCTTTCTTAGTTCTTCAGTCCACTTTAACACTCCAATGTTTGTATATGGTTCACCAAAGCCCGGATCAGATTCTATAGCCTTCTCAAAGAAGCCTTCTGCCTTGCCTTTCTCTCCCTTCTTATATTCCAGTATACCCTTTAGGTTAAATGCCAACGCCGAAGTGAAATCCAGCGAAAGTGCATGATCGGCATACTCCTCAGCCTCATCATAGAGTCCCATGCCTTCTTTACAGTAACCAATCAGTGTAAGTTTCCTTACGTCTCTGTCATCCTGGGGTATCTCATTGAGCACATCGAGGGCATCTTTAAATTGTTTGGCATCTATCAACATCTCTGAAAGCATATAATATACTCTCCTGTCATCTGGAGAATGTTTTATACCATCAAGAAGCATCTTGGCAGCTTCTTCAATCTCCCCTTTCTGATTTAATTCATACGCCTTGTCTATTGCATTTGCGGTGAGAAGGCTTTTCCCGAGGGGGCTCTGAGCCTCTATGCCGCTCCATTTCTCGGTAAATATCTTCTTGTTTCCAGACATGGATGAACTATAGTCAATCCTGTTTCCTATAAAGCTTCTGCTGCCATAGTGATGGATAAACACATCCCCTGCAATGAGGTTCCGGTAACCAGCTAATGAAGCCCTGAGACAATAATCATCATCCTCAAAGTTTCCGGTACCAAAACTTTCATCAAGCAAGCCGATTTTCTCGGCCAGCTCACGTCTGAAAAGCATGCAGAACCCGACTATTCTCCCAGAAGATACTCGGCGGTACCTATTCTTTTCTCTGAATGATTTCGCGTAATCATCAAGGCTTTTTATAGACGTATAGTCAACGACCGGAACCTTCTGGAGACCGCTTATATTGTTCGTCATCGGGCCAACAATACCAATGTCACGAGAGCTATTGATGCAGTCAAGCATCCCTGAAAGCCAGCCATCCGTTATAACCACATCATTATTGAGAAGCAGGATATACTCGCCCGTTGAGGCTAATATCCCCTGATTACAACCTTTCGCAAAACCAAGATTCTTATCATTTTCAATAAGTTTATAATCTGGATTCTCCTTAACAAGCTGTCTCAACCATTTCACCGTCCCATCTGTTGAGCCATTGTCAATAAATATTATTTCATGCTGCTCAGTCGTTTGCTTCCTGATACTTTCGACACATTCTTTGGTATATGTAAGCTGATTGAAGGTAAGGATGACGATAGAAACTAATCCATTGATAATATCTTTTTTCTCAAACAAAGTCGGATGGATGATTTCTGACCCTGCTATCTTGTCATTTCTCTTTTCCTGTATCTTCAACGCAGGGACTAATTCTTCTATTTCTTTCAGTCTGAATTCCCAGTCATGAGAAATATCTGACTCTTTTTTTGCGATGACTACATATTGATAGATAAACATTTGAAGAATATCTTCTTTGCTAAGATTTGTGATGCTGAGGTTTTCAAGGTTAAAATTATTCCCTGCTTCTTTTATTGAGGAAACATCAATTGATGGATTCAGAATATAATCAGTCCTCTTGATGAAAAGTTCTGCACCAGAAAACATACTCTCAATTTCTTCGAGAGTAAAAAACCTTACATGTGTTGCATCAAGAATGCCGGCATTTTCATATTTCCATTTACCCTTTATCAGGTCTTTAATGATTGTTACATTCTGTATGTTCGGGATAGAGGCAACTATGTATCCACCTATCTTTAAATATTCTGAAAGATCCGCTAAAACATCCCATGGATTATATAAATGCTCTAAGACATCCAGTACGAGTATCAGATCAAAATCCCCGTGTTTCAAACCATGATCATTCCACAGGTCAGTCTTTTCAATATCAGCTATGATGACCCTGTCCAGATATTGCTTGGCAATCACAGCAGCCTGCTCAGAGATTTCGATCCCAACATAATAATCCACAGGGAGAATCTCTTTTAATTTCTTTCCGGTAGCGCCTCCAGCACAACCGATCTCTAATATCTTTTTGGCCGGAAGGGCATTCTTGACTATAGTATTAATAACTTCACCTCTTGCAAAGGTATAATAAGAATCAGCTTTGTCTGATCGCAGAGGATTATTCTTGTTCGCGATACGCTGCCCTGCGGTACTGCGGTATTCAGGTTTTCCGATAGTGCCTCCGTTTTCACCTTTACGTAAAATACAGTAGGTATCTCCCCATTGATCACTGCCATCAGAGAAACCTGTGGAACCCCAAAATGTTTTGGTTTCCAAAACTTCTAAGCCCGCCCACTTCGCCAGAGCGCGAAAGCCGTCAGGGTAATATCTCCAACAATCAATTGGATATTTGTGTTCAGGCCCTCTTGAGGGTGCAACAATACAGATCAAACCATTTTTTTTGAGTTTCTTACTCATCTCTTGAACAGTAAGCCATGGAAACTCTATATGCTCAAAAGCCTGACCTGAGATTATGGCATCATAGGATTCGTCTTTCAGTTCTGACCAGACATATGGGTTTTCAGCAACATAATCAACATTCGGGCCAGATTGGACATCCAACCCTGTATAGATGAATTTGTTCTCATCTGAAAATATATCTTTGTATGTGCCGTTTACACCGTAACTGCCGACATCCAATATTTTTACTTTATCGTCTTTAAAGTGTTTCTGTATCAAATCACGAAATTGCTCTATGATATGATACGAACTCTGATGCATCCGCTGTCTCCCTGCAGATATATCTTATGCAATGACTTCCTCAACTAATTGAGTTAATCCTATCTCTAACGACAGTTTATATCACTGATTCACTTTCTTGGCTTACTTCAAGAAATCAAGCAATGATTCTGAGAGCACCTTAGATGCTGATGCTCTCAATGCTTGGAGCGCCGTCTGTGTCTTGAGGATTTCGGTTGCTGTTTGATCCATGTCTGCATCTTCCGTTTTTGAAAGGGCATTCTGCAGGTTAAGAGTAGACGTATCAAACCTTGTTTTCTGATCATTCAGAGCAACCTGTCTCGTTCCAATTTCTGCCTGTACATTTAAAATTTGATTGCGTGCTGCATCAAGAGGAATTGAGAGAGCCATTAATCTGTGCGTTGCCATCTCTTTACTTATAGCAGGATCTGAATTCAAGTCAGAACCATCAATATTTTTATACTGCCATGCACAGCTTGCAATATTAGCGATATCCATGATGTTTGAGAATGAGAAGGTATCGTAGCTGGGATCCCCCGCATTGCCAATCTCTACAGTTACTGTGGTGATTCCTGTTGAAGGATCAGTTGCTTGAGTGTAATTAATCGGAGTACCGTCAGAGAGCTGTGTAGGCAGTTGTCCATCCAGAGCAGAACTAAATGCTTTACTCCCCTGCACATTCATGGGAAGAGTGGCTCCGTTGGCGAGCAATACATTAATCTCGCCTGAATCTCCGTTGTAATCATAGTGTTGGGTAGCTGAATTGTATTGAAAAGCATACTGATCTGTATTGTATCCAGAGAATATATATCTGCCTCCCAACTTCGTATTTGATAGTTCCAGGAGGAAGTCTCTTAACTGAGCAGCCTGATTTGCGTAAGAAGACCTGTTTTCCTGAGTTTGATCATCTTGCCCCAGGGAAAGTAGTTCTTTCAATTTCAGCAAGCTATCGGAAACAGAAGACAGAGTTTTGTCAGTATATTGAAGATTGAGGTTTGCTTGATCAATGTTCTTTTCATACTGATCATTGTTACTGATGCTTAATCGGTAATCCATAGCTCTTATCATTCCAACGATGTCATCTGAGGGTTTCTCTATTTTTTTACCCGTTGCTAATTGGTTATTCAGTTTTGCAAAATCTTCCATGTTACTCTGGAGGGCACGGGCAAGCTGATCGAATATCATAAAAGATGTGATTCTCATAAATTTAATAGGGTCTGTAAGAGTTCATCTGTCACCTGAATCATCTTTGCACCTGCTTCGAATGACCGCTGAAACTTTATGAGGTTTGTAGCCTCTTCATCCAGGGAAACACCTGAAATAGATTCTCGTTTATTATTCAGTTCCGAGAGGAGGTTATTGTCAAATGTTAAGCTGTCTGAAGCTGCCTTACTCAGCGAGCCAATAGTTGATACAAGTCCTCCATAATAACTTGAGAAAGTAGCACCTCCGAGATTTGTTATAGCGTTCTCAGAGAGCTGCGTAATGAGAAGGGCATTCGAGTTGTCACCAGGTATGGTGGTACCTGATGACGCAGCAGCTATCTTCTGTTGGTCCGTAATCGCTACACCAAAGTTCTTGATTACATCTGTTAAAGGGCTTATAGTGAATTTATCATTTGGAGAAACAGTCCCTGTAATGACCATCTGTATGCCGTCAAAGTTTATTGGCGTTCCAGAGGCATATGCACCAGACGTGACAAGGGCGCCTGTCTGCTTGTCGTATACATAATAGTTGTTAGCAGCATCAAACTGTATGTTGTATTCGTCAAGGGTTAACTGGGTCAGGTCTGTTATAGTAGCTGTCATGTCCGCACCTGATGAGAAATCTCTTGTGGAGAGCTGAAGAGGAGTGAAGAAATCATTCCCGGTGGTTCCATCGAGACCATAACCTGTCCTGTGTAGGATATTGGTTTCTTTAATGAGAGATGCAATAAGTCTTTGCAGACCGTTTAATGAGTTTGTTCTAATGTTATCTCGAACAGAGAAAAATCCTCCAAGTTGTCCTTTCTGAATATTTCCCGTGATATTTATTCCATCAAGATAGAGTTCTTTATCGCCATCTCCATTGGTTATTGTGGAAAGATTGTTTGTCGTTTCACCAGAAACAAGATTTCTCATTCCTACTGTTACCGTTATAGAACCATTTTTATCTTCATAGGAATTGAAGTCTACAAGATTGGAAAGTTCATTCAAGAGAGCATCCCTTTGGTCTCTCAGATCACCTGCACTATCAGTCTGAGACCCCGCCTCTATCTGGACTATCTTGCTGTTTATTGTTGCAATGCCTGACGCGATAGCGTTAACACGGTCAACTATTGTGTCGATTGAATCATTCATATTTTTGAGGGTGGCTGTAATTCCGGACTCCATCTGTTTTGCAACAGAGACAAGTGCATTTGCCTTCTGGAGCAAAACGCTTCTTTCAGCAAAACGTTCTGGATTTGTGGCTACCTCTTGCCATGCGTTGAAAAAATCTGTCAGTGGAGTAGCGAGACCGATGTTTTGTGCCTCATTGAAAACCTGCTCTACCTGGCTCAGCGTTTGATCCAGGGCAGAGGACTTTCCATAGTTCTGATATTGCTCCCATAATTGTGTCTGAATAAAACTATCGTAATATCTTTTAATGCCTGAAATTGTCACACCACTTCCTAGCAGGTTGCCACCGAGAGTAACAGGACTTGCAACGGCAAAGAGGGCTTCCCTCCTGCTGAACCCTGGAGTGTTTACATTAGCAATATTATTGCTGGTTACGGCGAGTGCTGTCTGACTTGCAAGGATTGCAGATTTGCCGATATCGAACAATCCAAATAAGGACAATCAAATCTCCTTCGAGAGCATGATTCCTGTATTGTTCTGATTAATGAACAGACCAAATGATTCAAGAAATCCTACTGAGTGCCTTACAACATTTAAGGAGCGTTCAATTAAAATCATGTTAAAGTCGTTCAGTTCTTGAATACTCTGAAGCAATGACTTTAGCTGGGATCTCATGATTTGGAAGTCATTGTCCGCGGTCAACTCGGATAATTCTTGCAGGGTGATGCTCCCGCTGATTGCATTATCGGCTGTGAACGTTTTGATCAGCCTTATCCTCTCTTCTTCAAGGAGCCTGAGTTTGAGAAGCAGAGTATCCTTCTCTTTTGAGAGACGTTCGACCCCGTTAACGTCCAGATTAACAAGGTATTCCCGCTCTCTCTGGAGCAGTTCGAGAAGCATGCGATAGCTTTTGATCTGCTCAATGAGGATATTTTTAATGAAATCAATAGTGCTCATAGCTCTTCTATGAGCTTTTGTGCTATTGTCTGAGAATCCACCTGATACGTGCCTGCTTCTATAGCCTCTTTAAGTGCCTTGATTTTCTCATTCCGCATTTCCGGCAATTGCTCCACAGTCGACATCAACTCTGCAACCATCTTGCTCTGTCTGGAAATCTCAACTTTATCAATTGATGTTGGTTTTCCAGATTCAGGAGTTTTATTTTGTGCACGCGCCCGAGAAACCTTCTGGCTACTGAGGTTTACCTCTTGACCGTCAGGTGGCTTATTCCCGTAGATCTTCATTAAGTCCTCCTCTCAAAGGATATTTCTTTTTTATCGGAATCTGCGAGAAAAATCTTTAATTTCATCTTCTTGCAATAAACTTCACAGGATCAATGTATTCCCCTCTGTCACTAATTTCAAAATGTAAATGGGGTCCTGTGCTCTCCCCTGTGTAACCGACCTGAGCTATGATAGTATTTGTGTTCACAAGCTCTCCTTCCTGGACAAGATTGACCCTGTTGTGTGCATACTTGCTGATGAGCCCATTTCCATGATCAATAATAACAATATTGCCGTAACCTGCCTGTTTCCCGCTGAATACAACTTTGCCTTCTTTAACAGGGTAAACCGGGGTTCCAACCGGCGCTGCTATATCCACACCTGTGTGAAATCGGTAATCACCATAAATCGGGTGCCTGCGCATGCCAAAAGGGGAGCTAATTATACCATGGACAGGAAAAGGAAACGATCTTAGACCGGATTTAGTTATTGATGATGGGGAAATTCCATTTAATCCGTCATTATGAGTCAGGGTTTGGGATACTTTTTCATCATTAACATTTGACTCCGAACTTTTTGCTTTATTTAATCTATTAACCAACATCTCTTGAAGTCCAAGCCCTCTCTCTGCGAGAAGTCTTGAGAGTTCCATGTCAAACATACTCATATACGTGTCTTTTCCGAGGCCATTCGATGATTCCATATCAGTTGTCTGTCTCATCGCCTTAATCAATTCATATACAAAGAGGGCCTCCATCTCTTTTGCAACAGCTTTCACCGCCTCCGGATCATTCCTTCCCCTATATTCCTCGATATTACGAAGATAATAAGCCGGTGTGCCTTGCAGACTATACATTTATATAATCTCTAATTCAGCACTCAATGCACCTGATGCCTTTAAAGCTTGTAGTATAGCAATCAGGTCACGGGGTGTAACGCCCAGGGCATTTAACGCCCTGACAATTTCTCCGAGAGTAGCGCCAGAAACCTCCATAAGGGACGCCTTCTGTTCTTTCACTGTTACTTCCTTTTCTGGGACGACAACAGTCTGTGCCTTTTCAGGGGCGAAAGGAGGAGGCTGGGATACCTTAAAATCTGTCTTTATCTCTATCGTAAGGTTGCCATGGGCAATAGCAACAGGCAATATCCTAACTTTGTCACCGATCACAACAGTTCCGGTCCTTTCATTTATTACAACTCTTGCCGGGAGGTCAACAGATATATCCAGCCCTTCAATAAGTGTTATGAGTTCCACTTTTTTATTCATGTAATCAGGGGGAATCTTCAATCTAATTGTCGATGGGTCTATTGCCGATGCATACTCATGATTTAATGTTTCATTTATTTTTTTCGAAATCCCCGTTGCTGTAGTAAAATCCGGCCTATCAAGAAATATCTTTATCTCTTCTCCATTTCCGAGAGTGAAAGGTAAATCACGTTCAACAATAACGCCTTGAGGAACCTTTCCTGCGGTAAGGTGGTTTTTCTGAACTGTTGTCCCGCCACCTCCACCTATAAATCCTCCAATAGAGACAGGACCCTGGGCAAGGGCATAGACCTTGCCATCAGGGCCTTTCAAGGGGGTAAGAAGGAGGGTTCCACCCTGAAGACTCTTTGCATCTCCAAGGGTTGATACCAAAGCATCGACTCTTGTACCAGATTTTGGGAATGGGAGTAAGGTAGCTGTTACTATAACAGCAGCCGTATTTTTGGCCATAATATCCCTTGGTTTCACCGTAATGCCCATTCTCTGAAGCACATTGGCTATCGCCTGCATAGTAGCAAGTCCCGTATCTCCTGTACCACTTACACCAGCAACTAGTCCATATCCTACGAGCTGATTTTCCCTTACACCTTCGAAACTGGCTATATCTTTAATCCGTTCAGCATAGCTAAGAGTTAAAAGTTGAAAGTTGAAAGTGAAGAGTAAGAAAAGTAGCATAACCAACAAGGGTTTTTTTATATTTAACCCTTTAACTTTTAACTTTAAACCTTTAACTCTTTTTAGAATGGCCATACTTTATCCAGAAACCTTACGAGCCAGCCAGGTCTCTGTTTATCCTGAACAACACCATTTCCAACAAAATAGACTTGTGCATCTGCAACCTTACTGCTCAGTATAGTATTGTCTGCAGCAATATCATCAGGCCTGATCATTCCTCTCAGAACAAAAAACTGCTTCTCATTATTGATGGTTATCTCTTTTCTTGATTCTAAAACGAGGTTACCATTCGGCATAACTTCAACAACTTTTGCAGTTATGGTTCCTATAAGTTTACCTTCTCTAGTCGTTTCACCAGTGCCTTTAAAAGCATCCGTCATGGAACCTTTCGCTGTAGGTGAAAATGTGTAACCGTGGCCCCAAAAATTTTTGTAGTTAAAATTGAGCGGAGCACCAAATATGTCTTCAACCTTGGCATCAAGGGAAGAGTCCCTGCTGGTATTTGTGTCAGCCTTTCCCGACCCTGAAATGTCTTCTAATACCTTTATTGTCACCAAGTCGTTGAGCCTTCGGGCCTTTACATCCTCATAGAGACTCGCGGTATCTCTCCACAGAGAATTTAGGGAGGATTGTTCTATCCTTCCTTCCTGTATATATTTCGGTGGAGGAGGTGGTAGTTCTGGTGTAGTAGCACATGAGGAGAAAAAAAAGAGAGAACAGATGATGGGTAAAAGGGTAAAGGCTTTTGTTGAACTTTTACCTTTTATCCTGTGCTTAATTTTCTCTATGTTATACACTTAAAATTCCACCTTAACGGTATTTTCATCCATGAGTAGACCACTTATAACCTTTTTTGATGCAAGGTTTTTGACTTTTATTTGACTCCCAACATAGCCATTTTCTTTCAATTCGCCAGCTGTGGTAATTATGAATGACGGTGATTCAACAAAGAGTATTACCCTACGTCCCCTTTTTACAACAGGTACATCAGATACCATATTATCCACCAAAGGAGTGTTTGATATTATTGAGCGGGTCAGGGTTTTCCCAATAACCTGCTCAGGGCTTTTTATGGCGCCCTTTGGTATCCGTGTAACGTCCATGAGTCTCACATATACATCATCTTTCTTGAAATTGTAGCCCTTTCTGAAAGCCCTCCCACTCATAACAATCCAGTCAAAAGCCTTTACATTAGCAGATGCTGTGAGCTCCAGGCCATCTCTGAATTCCATAGCGAAGACTGTTTTGCCAGGGAGACCCTTTTCCACATCTATTCTCACAGGAGGTTCATCAGGAAGTTTCCCGGTTACCATCAGGTTTTGCATTTCAATTTCTGCCCACGGATAATTGTCTTTCATGTATGTTTTTAGTATGGTCTCCAGATTCCACGATAGTGCTATTGCTGAAAGGGGATGCAAAAGGAAAAACAAAATAATAGGGAGCAAACAGAAAGGAATGAAACTTTTTCTCATTATCTCCTCAGGTTATTGGCAATCTGGAGCATTTCATCAGAGGTCTGAATAGCCTTTGAATTAATTTCATACGCCCTTTGACTCACAATCATGTTCACCATCTCCTCTACAATATTTACATTACTAAGTTCCACAAACCCCTGTGCAGTCGTTCCGAAGCCTTCTGTTCCGGGAGTGCCTAAGAGTGGGTCACCTGAGGCAGCGGTAGAAACGTATAGATTCCTCCCCACTGCTTTAAGCCCCCCGGGATTTATGAAACGGGCAAGCTCTATCTGCCCTATCTCAGTTGGGGCAGAGCTACCCGCCTGAAGCACTGTAATCTTTCCGTCCGAACTAACAGTTGTACTTAATGTGTCTGAAGGGATAGTTATATTTGGTTCCAAAGGATAACCATCTGAATCTACAATACGGCCTTCACTGTCAAGCTTGAATGCCCCTGCTCTTGTGTAGGAAATTGTCCCATCAGGCATCATGATCTGAAAGAATCCATCTCCTTCGATAACAAGGTCAAGACTGTTGCCTGTATTGACGAAATCGCCCTGAAGAAATAATTTCTGTACAGCAACAGGTCTTACACCAAGACCCAGTTCAATACCTGATGGTACCTGGGCTCCCTCGGCAGATATTGCACCAGGTGTTTTCAAATCCTGATAGAAAAGTTCTTGAAAGTCGGCCCTGCTTTTCTTGAACCCAACAGTATTAACATTAGCAAGGTTATTTGCAATAACATCAATGTTGAGCTTCTGTGCTTCCATTCCTGTTGCTGCTGTAAATAATGACCTCAACATTTCCTTCCTCCTTTCATTTTATAGCCGCGCTATTTCATTTGTGGCTTTGCCTTGTGCTTCGTCAAAGTATTGGATAGCTTTTTGATATGACTCAAACTCTCTTAGCATTTCAATCATGCGAACCATCTCTTTTACAACATCGACATTTGATTTCTCTAAATATCCTTGCTTCACAATAGCCTTTGATGGAGAAACTTTACTCTTAGAAAAAAAAATATCCCCTCCCGCTTTATCGGGATTTTCTGTCTGTTGAAAATTCACAATCTTAAGAGAATTTACCTTTGCTCCATTTACTAAAATATCGCCTGACTCACTGATCTCTAAAGCTCCGTCAGGCAATTTAATAGGACCCTTTTCTCCCATGACTCTCATCCCGTTATGAATGCAGAGATATCCTTTGCTGTCCCTTTTCAAATCACCTCTTCTTGTATAGCGATTCCCTTCTAAGGAGAGAAATCCACTTCCTTCAATTCCAATGTCAAGATTGTTTCCTGTTCTTATCAAAGTGCCAGCAGATAAATCGGTATTAAATGATGAGAAATAGCTCATGGCTCTCCCATCGGGATCAAAGTTCACCTCATCCTGAGGTATAAGATAATCTTTAAATGCAACGTCGCCCCTTTTATAGGCAACAGTATCTGCATTTGCAAGATTTTGAGAGATGATTTCCATTTGAGCATATTTTAATACTGCTCCTGATAATGCTAAATAGATTCCTTTATACATGCCATCATAGCCAGCAAATTTAATGCCTGGAGGCTTTACAGCACTTAATCTCATGTATGTGCAGGTCTGTAAGGAAGATAAGAACTATTACGGGATTTTCAAAGTAGGAAAAAATTTCCTTTTTGGTAAGAGTTGCCTGATAAACAGGGCTGAGGATAGCTAAGATGACTGTATAACTACCTTATCGGCAATCCAGCCTTCTCTCCCGTCTGAGGTCTTGATTTTATACCATTTTTTCCCATTACCATCAGTAAATTCCTCTCTTATCTCAAAGACAATTCCTTTTGTAACCCACGTCACCGGTTGGGAGTCTAATGATGGTTTTGATCTGACGGTGGCAGATGTAGTAGTGACTTTAATGGTCTTCTTCTGGTCTTTTTGTTCGATTGCCTGGACTTTTGGTATCCCCCCTTTTAGGTGTTCTGTTTGTCCCACCGTTATGTCCTGATCACCCATCTGCGTCTTTGATGGAGCACTATATTTTTGTCGAATTAAATCAATAGCTTTTGACTTCTCTACTTCGGGACTTTTTGGTTGCTGAAAGGTAAGATTCTGTTCAATATTTTGAGGTATCGAAGGGGTATTATTTCGCTGTATAAAGTAAAAATATATAACTACAATGCCAATAAGTAGCGAAATAGACCCGAGTATCTTCCAGGGAATAATGCCAAAACGTCTTTTATGCTTTAATAACTTCTTAAAAGAACTTTTCAGTTCTCGATGGGCCTTAGGGGTATCATCCTGAAAACTTTCAAGGTCTTTATTAAGATTAAGGATAAGCTCAACCTCACCCACAGGCAAATTAAGAATGCCTGCTATCTCTTCATTTTTCAGCCCCTTTTGTTGCAGGGCGAGAATTGCCTGCTTGTGATCAATGGTCTCTGAAGTTGTTAGAGGAGAGTCCTTTTCTTGTCCAAGTCTTTTTAAAGCCATTATCTTTTCATCGACTGATGCCTCGAGGGCTCTCAAGACCTCGATCTTTTTCTCAATCCTTTCAAATATTTTGTCTGAGATTTCTTTTATCTCTGCGAGTTCCAGGAGGAGAAGACCTTTCTCTTTACTCGCTTTATCTTCCACCTTTGACTTGGGAGTCTTCTTTGGCATTCTTTTTATCTTTTGATTCAGGACTGGTTCATCCACTATACTTTAATATCTATCTTCCCTGATTCTTTTTTTTGTTCTTTCTTTTTCTGCTCTTTTGGCCTCTTTCGTAGAGGCAACCCCTCATTATCCTTTTTTTTTATCGACGGTGTTTCATAAATCCTACGTAAGGGCTCTACAGGCATTTACTACCTATGATTTAACCTTCTGCTAACCAAAAAATGCATTTACACAATGCAGATGTTGTGAAAAAATTTATTTTTCGATACCTAAGTGTACCTTTAACAAATGGTTTTTGGAATATTTTTATTGATATAACCAATAAAGATATTCCCAATAAATTATCGAGTTAAATAAATTTTTGAG
>CAZXCW010000047.1:0-15609 GCA_964639385.1 uncultured Nitrospiraceae bacterium | reverse complement strand
TTCCCTGGGAGTTAAGGTGTGCAGAATCTTTAGTATCTGCTCGGTGACATTATTTTTCTCTGTATCAATGTACGGGGAGGGACTATCTTTATCACTAACAAGATCCTCAAGGTTTGAATCTTCATCCTCTAAGGGAGTTTGAAGGGCTATTGGGTCCTGTATTGCCCTGAATACTTCTTCGATTTTTTCTGTTGATACTGACAATCTTTTGGCAATTTCTTCTTTACTCGGTTCTCTCTCTAGCTGCTGAGTCAGTTCTCTTGATGACTTTGTAACTCTATTATAAAACTCCATCATATGTACAGGAACCCTGATAGTCTTTGCCTGATCGATTAATGCCTTTGTTATTGCCTGTCTTATCCACCATGTTGCATATGTGCTGAACTTAAAACCCTTTTCATATTTAAACTTATCTACAGCCTTCATAAGACCGATATTCCCTTCCTGAATCAGATCCAGCAGAGTTAATCCCCTTTCTATATAATTTTTAGCTACATAATTTTTAGCTATATTTACTACCAATCTCAGATTGTGAGTTATTAATTCATTCTTTGCTTCGCTAATAAGGGTCCTAGCCTTGGTTATTCTATCCCACTTAGCTTTCAATTCGTCAATCTTGATCCCGACCTCTGATTCAAGTTGCTTATAATCATTCTGAACTTCTTTTGCAATAGCATGCAGTTGAACAGAATTGACATCTTGTTTCCTTTTTCCATTTATTAATTTTTTTAAGTCTTTTAATGTCCCATATCTTGTAATCCTTCTATCTGCTATTTCTATTTTTATCATAAGATTGTCAAGTATTTTCAAGCTCATTTCAAGAGCTTTTTCTGTTTTTTCTTCCCCTGAATTTTTCAAGTGCTTTTGGTCTTTGCCACCTAAACTCGCTCTGAGTTTCTTGTATAAAGGCAGTGCTGTAACAATTCCTTTAATAATCTCTTTTCCTTTTTCTAATCTCTTCCCAAGCTCTATTTCTTCATTCCTTGTTAGTATTGTGATATTCCCCATCGAATGGAAATATGCTTGAACAATGTCCTCTGTTTCTTCATACTCCTCACCTTCTTCCTCTGAAACCAAGGCTTCTTCCTCGGTAATATTAGGCGCCTGATCATCTATAACTTCGCCCACATCATGTAGATTACCCAACAGTTCTTCTAACTCACTCGAGGAGAAATATTCTGAAAGAGCAGTATCATTTATCTCTGCATAGGCAATTCCGCAATTCTTACCTGTGTCTATAATCTCTTCAAAATTATACTTTCCTTTCATGGGCTTAATCTTCCCCTTTCTCTGTAACGGCAATTTTATAGAACGAAGTTCTTTGTCTATGATTCACTGCCCACGCCTTTCGTCCCTCATACTTTTACTGAGGTGGCTTATTCAACAACCCCCAGTAGAAACCGACCTCTGAAACAGCATCAATAAATTTATCGAATTCTACTGGCTTGACGATATAACTATTCACACCGAGTCCGTAACTCTCTACAATGTCATGCTCTTCTGTTGAAGATGTCAACACCACAATAGGAATTTCTTTTGTTCGTTCATCGGACTTAACTTCTCGCAGAACCTCCAAGCCGTCCACCTTGGGAAGTTTCAAATCAAGGAGTACCACATCCGGTTTATCACCAATGTCCCTCTTAGCATAGGCACCTGTGGCGAAAATATACTCCAGTGCTTCCTCACCATCATTCACGACATGTAATTTATTGATAAGATTGTGTTTACTCAACGCCCTGAGCGTGAGTTCCTTGTCATTCGGATTGTCCTCAACTAGAAGTATTTGAATTTCCTTTAAATTCTCCATTCTTTTCCTCTATTATCCGCTTTTAGCTGCATCTCACCTATTTTTAACCAAAAGCGTGCCAATTCTAAAATAAAAGCTAACCTATTTATAAATAGAGGTTTTTAAAAATTTGGGTTCGTCCTCACAAAAATAAGTGGGCGTTTTTGGTATAGGAATACCCAAAAAATGGCAAAGTGAACTTATCTTGCTATTACTGTCTGGAGTGTTGCATTGAAAGGCAATATTTAATAATCACAACTGCATAATAATAGAACAATATAAATTTTTATATCTAACAGCAATTCGGGAAGAAGTCAACGGAAGTCAGGGATCTTCATTTTTGTTTAATACTATGTAGAAATATTAAAACCTAATCATACATGAATAAAATATCAAGTACTATCTATCACAGATAAATCTTCTATTCCTTTCTTCTATCTATATGTCTTACTATACTAAATAAATCCTTTTAGAACAGTAAGGGGTAGAAAGTTTTTAGCATGAAAAATCTCTGGAGCATAAGGATGAGGGCATCGAAAACAGTCCAGGGTCCTGAGTCGAAAGGCAAAAGTCAAAACTTCCAACACAGAAATAAGAACTCACAAAATACTGAGATTCACATCTCCGGTGCAGAAGGGATTTACGGGAGGTCAGATATTCAGAAAGTTGTTAGAAAATATATTGAAAGGGCACTAAAACATCCCAGAGGTAAAGCTGATAAAGTTGTAATAACCATTGAGAACGTAAAGGAGAAACCAAAAATAATCTTCGCCTTACCTGTAGCTACTATTGAAAATACCATACCAAGAGAAGGGAAAAAATTCGCGAGGCAGTTACTCGAGTTAACAGGGGTATCGAAGTTGGCTGTTGATAGTGCCCTTGAATTGATCAAAAAAGATGGTATGAGAGGAGCCTCCATTATCACGTCCGAAAAAGGTAAACGCCTTGAACCCGACAGAAAAAGGGGAATAAGAGTATCCAGACTTGGTATAACGAAATCTGCATTAAAGGAGCTTTCATCTAAGCTTTCAAGACACGGGATTAATACCGAAACTGTTAAGGAGGCATTGATACTCGCATCAAAGGTTTTGTCGTGCAAGCATGTTGTGGCCGAATTATGTGTATCGGATGACCCGCACTACACAACAGGTTATGTGGCATCTAAAGGCATTGGGTATTTAAGGATATCTAATATAAAGATTAAAGGAAGCAGAAGCGGAGGACGGGCTTTTTTTGTGAAGGAAGAGGCAGATGTCAGCGGTATCATAGAATATCTTGAAAGGATGCCGGTAATAATAGGGAAAGTATCTTCATGTAAGGGCAGGGTTTTGTTCGATGGAATCAAAAGTCATCATAATATTTAATCCCACAGCAAAAAGGGCATCAGACAGAAAAATTGTAAGGGCATTTCATTACCTTAAGGCAAGTGGATGCAAAGTTGAAGTGCTCTTCACAGGGCAAAAAGGAGATGCAGAAAGTCTTGCGAGGGATGCGATAGAGGAATCTCCTTCTCTTGTTATTGCGGCTGGCGGTGACGGTACGTTCAACGAAGTGGTTAACGGGCTTGCAGGGTCAGAAATTCCAATGGCGATTCTCCCACTCGGAACTACAAATGTCCTTGCTAAGGAGCTTAGGGTACCGGAGGTTGTAGAAGGAGCAATGAAGGTTGCTTTAAGCAGTGCTCCAAAAACTGTTTTCCTTGGTAAGGTGACGCATTTACTTGGGCAAAAAGAGTTTAGGGACGCGCGTTACTTTTGTTTAATGGCAGGTATAGGTTTTGATGGTGAAGCAGTCCTTCGCGTAAATAAGACCCTTAAAAAGATTTCAGGAAAAGGTGCTTATTTTTATAGTGCATTAAAATCCCTTTCTGGTTTTAGTCCCAGTGAATTAATGTTTGATATTGATGGAAACCCATATACTGGATATTCTGCGGTAATAGGTAAGGCGGCGAAATATGGAGGAAACTACATGATTGCACCTGATGCAAGACTTACTGACCCTTTTCTTTATGTCTGTCTCTTTAGAGGTAGAAAACGTTTAGACATTCTCAGGTACGTTCTTGGTATAGCGGTGGGGAGGCATCTCAGATTTAAAGATGTGGAATATATAAAAGCAACTACTGTGGAGGTTAAAGGCAACGCCCATATACAGGTTGATGGTGATTATTTTGGCAAGATACCGGCAAAGATCGAAGTGGCAACAAATATAGTCAGGCTGGTATTTTAATTACCCCGCCACCGATTACCGTATCTCCATCGTAAAAGACGGCACTCTGACCTGATGCAGGGGCCCACTGAGGCTCATCAAAGACCAAGCGAACAATTCTGCTTGATATGTGATGCGTAATTCGTGATGCGTACGTAACCTGTTCTTTGCTCGTAACCCGTAACTCCTTACGCGTTCCTAAAAAAACATTTGCTGGTACATCCTTCATCATAGAGCGTACCTTTACAGTTACCTTGAAATTTTTAGCAGGCGGCGGCAGAATCCAGTTCAGGTCTTCAACAGAAAAATCTTTTTTCTTTGCAGCTTCCTGTGCACCTACATATAGTGCATTTTTAAGAGCGTCAACTTTTACAACATAAAGAGGTTTCTCAGATGATATACCCAGCCTTTTTCTCTGGCCAACAGTATATGCATGAATCCCTTTATGTGTGCCTATCACCTTGCCGGCCATATCAATGATAGGGCCTGGCTTTCCTACAAGAGGAGAGAGTTTTTCAATAAACTTAAAATAATTTCTGCCTTCAATAAAGCATACCTCCTGGCTCTCAGCTCTCTCTGCCGCAGGAAGATTAAGTCTTTTTGCAATCTCCCTGACCTCACCTTTTCTGTAATTACCAAGAGGCAGGATTATCTTCCTGAGTTCCTCCGGTCTTAAAATATAGAGAACATAGGACTGGTCTTTTTTCGGGTCAATTCCCTTTTTGAGAAGGACTGCGTCATTGTCTGACAACTGACTTCTTTCAACCCTTGCATAGTGGCCTGTTGCTATATATTCGGCACCCCTTTTTTCTGCCTCTTCCATGAGGCGGGGGAACTTGATAAATTTATTGCATAATATGCAAGGATTAGGAGTTAAACCAGTTGTATAAGAATTAACAAAAGGCTCGATCACCTTGTCTATAAAATCATCTCGCACGTCCGATACACTGTGGGTTATCCCGATCTGTTGGGCAGCCTTTGATGCTTCCTTAACTGCCTGAAGGGAACAACAGGTTTTGAGATCAGCTTCGTTTCTTTCCTCCCAAAGGACAAAGCTGAGACCTTCTACTTCATATCCCCTTTCCCTGAGAAGATATGCTGCTACAGACGAGTCAACTCCCCCGCTCATTCCGACAAGAACCTTTGACATATTTAAATATAACAGATTGACCTCCCTTATTGTAACTAATACAATATCCTTGTCATGAAAAACATAGTCCTTACTGGCTTTATGGGAACGGGTAAGACTGCGATAGGCAGAAAGCTTTCGCGGCTTCTAAATATGAAGCTTGTTGATGTTGATACGGAGATAGAGAAATCCCAGAAAATGACCATCAATGAGATATTCAAAAAGTTTGGTGAGCCAAGGTTCAGAGAGATTGAGACAGAGATGATAAAGAGACTATCTGAAAATGAAAATCTTATCATCTCCACAGGTGGAGGTGCTGCATTAAGGCAGGAGAATACGGATGCCCTGAGGAAAAAGGGGGTAATTGTCTGTCTTATGGCAACACCCGAGACAATCCTTAAAAGGACGTGCCATAGTAGCAACAGGCCTTTGCTTCAGGTAGAAGACCCTTTAAGAAGAATAGAGGAGCTTTTAAATTTCAGGAGGCCTTTTTATGAAAAGGCAGATATTATTATTGATACAGAAGGCAAAACACCCCTTCAGGTTGCAGAGGAGATAATAGAAAAAATAAAAGAAGAAAAGAAATAGGCATGATCTTGACAGGGGATAACCCTCTCGCTCATTCTCGTCCGCCTGAGGCGGCCTCCGAGGTAAATTCTTTCTGCGAAAGAATTTAAAACCGCTCGAGGGCTATCCCCTGTCAGACAGAGTTTATAAAAGATGAAGAGGAGATGTGAAAAAGGTAATGGTTGAACAATCCCCTTACATCCCCCTTTAGTAAAGGGGGACAGAGGGGGATTACAGAAAGGAAATTAGAAAGTTTAAAGTAAGTTATATGTATATTGGAGAGTGGTTATCACAGGACAGTCTTAAGAGACAAATGGTGAAAGGGCGAAGTGGAAAAAGTAAGAGTTGAACTTGGGGATAGAAGCTACGACATATCGATAGGAAGTAACATCCTGAATGATATGGGAGATTCTATTAAATCCTTTGGCCTAAGCCCCAGGATTGCAATTGTGAGTAACCCGACTGTTTATCCCTTATATGGTCAAGCTGTATCCGATTCTTTGAAAAAGGTTGGCTTTGATGTATTGACTGTAACGATACCAGATGGTGAGGAATACAAAGACCTTCTCTGGTTAGAACATATTTATAATGTGCTCCTCAAGGCAAAGCTCGATAGATCATCTCTGCTCGTAGCCCTTGGAGGCGGTGTAATAGGGGATATCACGGGTTTCGCTGCATCCACATATATGAGAGGCATTTCTTATATCCAGGTTCCGACAACCTTACTCGCTCAGGTTGATAGTTCTATAGGAGGCAAAACAGGTGTTAACCACAAGCTTGGTAAGAATATGATAGGCACATTCTGGCAGCCGAGACTCGTCTGGATTGATGTGGAGACGCTTAAGACTTTACCGAAAAGGGAATTCCTTGCAGGAATTGCTGAAGTAATTAAATATGGTGTGATATGGGATGAAGAGTTTTTCAATTTCCTTGAAAACGAGAGGAGTAAAATTCTTGCTCTCGATAGTGGTTCAATGATGCATATAATTAAACGTTCATGCGAAATAAAGGCAGAGGTTGTATCAAAAGATGAGAGAGAGGCAGGGTTAAGGTCAATCTTGAATTTTGGACATACTATTGGTCATGCGATTGAAACTGTTACGGAGTATAGAAAATTTCTTCACGGAGAGGCGATTGCTATCGGGATGTGTCTTGAGGCAAGACTCTCCAGCATGCTTACCTTTTTTGATGATGATAAGGTATTCAGGATAAAGTCCCTTATTGATTCATACGGCCTTCCTTCAGAGATGCCGGCAGATATAGATGTAAGACATGTTCTCTCATCCATGGAACTTGACAAAAAAGCTGTCGCTGGAGAGTTGAAGTTCATCCTGCCTGAAAAAATAGGAAAGGTGAGAATACACAAAGGGGTGTCAGGTAAGATGATAAAAGAGCTCTTACAACCCTGATTTATTATAGATATATAAAGCTTGAGGTATTGATATGGAAACACCAAAGCATATCCTTGTTGTTGATGATGAGGCTGACCTCGTTGAGCTTCTCTCATATAATCTGAAGAAAGAGGGCTTCAGTGTGGACTCAGCCCTGGATGGTGAAACTGCCCTCGCAAAGATAAGGAAGAATAGATACGACCTTGTTGTCCTCGATCTAATGCTTCTTGGAATTCAGGGCATGGAACTCTGCAGGATTCTCAGAAATGACCCAAAAACAGAGGCACTCCCTATCATCATGCTTACTGCAAAGGGAGAAGAGGTAGATAAGATACTCGGCTTGGAACTGGGAGCGGATGATTACATCACAAAACCTTTTAGTCCGAGAGAACTGGTGGCACGGGTTAAGGCTGTCCTAAGGAGATCAATGGAAAAACCCGCTCCCGAAAGGATGCTGAAGGTTGGGGATCTTGTAATAGACACAGAGAGATATACTGTTTCTGTAAAAGGTAAACCTATAAAACTGAGCGCAACTGAATTCAAACTTCTTCTCTTTCTTGCTGAAAGAAAAGGGAAAGTATTCAATCGTGAACAACTCCTCGATGCGATATGGAGTGATGAGGCATTTGTTGAACCGAGGACAGTTGACGTGCATATTCGAAGGTTAAGGGCACAGATTGAAGAAAACCCTGCTAAACCCAGATATATCAAGACGCTACGGGGTATTGGATATTTCTTTGACGTAAAGTAATGAAACGAGTTCTCTTAAAGAGGATCTTCTTCTCCTATTTTGCTTTAGCGTCTCTCCTGCTGTTTATCCTTGGGAACTATCTCTCAGGTGTAATCAAGGATAACTATATCTCAAAACTAAAGGAGAATCTTACCGTACAGAGCCGATTGGTTGCTGAAGATATTCCTTTATCATTTAAAGATGATCTCGATGATTTCTGTAAGGAATATAAGGAAAAGACAGGGGCAAGAATAACTATCATTGATATCTCAGGTCAAGTTTTGGGCGACTCTGATGAGCCTTTATCTCTCATGGAAAATTATTCGAATAGGCCGGAGATTATGGAGGCAGAAACGAGTGGTATTGGCAGTTCTGTCAGATTTAGCAAAACCCTTCAGAGGGACCTATTCTATCTTGCAATTGCGACTACAAGGGACTCACAGAAAAGATTCCTGAGAATGTCTGTGCCTCTCCATGATATTGAGGTTGCTGTTCGTAAGATAAAGATTCAAGTCCTTACTGCGTCTTTTGTGTCTCTCTTCATAGTCTTTCTGATAGGCCTCGTACTGACAGGTGGGATTGTGAAAACTATAGAGCAGATTACAGTTTTTTCAAAAGAAGTTGCATCAGGTAATTTCAGAAAGAGACTTTTCCCGATAGGAAAGGACGAGCTTGGAGAACTAACAAAGAATGTCAACAACATGGCTCAAGAACTCAAGAACAGACTTGAACAAAGTGAAGAAGAGAAACATATGATAGAGGCGATCCTCATGAATATGTCCGATGGATTAATGTTGACAGATCCGAAAGGCAGAATAATGTTAAGTAATTCCGCCATGAAAAGCCTTTTCGGTATTGAATCGAGTATTGAGGGAAAGACGGTGATGGAGACCATGAGGAAAGCAGAACTTATGGAGGTAATAGATAAGGTGGTTGAAACCAGGGAAACCACATCACACGAGATTGAAGTAACATATCCAAAAGAATTATATGTAATGATGACTGCTGCACCCTATTCAGTCAGGGGGGAATTATCGGGAGTGGTTTTAGTATGCCATGACATTACAAGGATCAAACAACTTGAAGATGTGAGAAAGGATTTTGTGGCAAACGTCTCTCATGAAATAAAAACGCCTATCACTGCAATAAAGGGTTTTGCTGAAACCCTTCTTGAGGGTGCTCTTGATGATAGAGAAAATGCATATAAATTTCTGGAGACGATTAAGAACCACAGTGAGCGTTTAAATTCTCTCGTAAGCGATTTGCTTACCCTCTCCAGGATAGAGCTCGGTGACATTAAGATAGAAAAGGAGACTGTTAATCTTGATACCGTCATAGATTCGGCCTTCGAGACTTTGAGGGAAAAAGCCCAGAAAAAGGGACTGTATCTCAAAAAGGAGATAGCTCCTGGCCTTCAGGAGATTAAAGCAGATAGGAATCGTTTAATCCAGATACTCCTCAATCTTATAGATAACGGGATCAAGTTTACTGAGACAGGAGGAGTAACAGTAAGAGTTCGGAATGTGGAGTTCAGAATGGGGAATAAAGGTGTTAGCAAAGAGACTCCGCAATCCGAAATCGCCATTCCACATTCTATAGAGATCTCTGTCGAAGACACCGGAATCGGTATTCCGAAGAAGCACCTCTCTCGTCTTGGTGAGAGATTTTACAGAGTTGATAAGGCCCGTTCAAGGGAGCTTGGGGGTACAGGGCTCGGTTTAGCAATTGTAAAGCACCTAATAAAGGCTCACGGTTGGGAGATGGAGATCGAGAGCACACCGGGACAGGGGACAAAAGTACGACTTCTTTGCCCTGTAATCTGACCCATATTATTTATAAGGGATAAATAAGCAGGACACAGCATTTTCGCTCATTCTCGGGCTATTGCCCTGCGAGGTTTTTGCCTCTTTATATTAGTATATTCTCAATGGACTATCAGCAAAAAAATCCGCTCAAATACTATATCCTGCCTTGTGAGTTAACTGAAATTTAATCATACCTTAACATTTCTGTAACAATTAATCACTAAAGTAGTCACAAGTTTTTGATGTGAGAATGTCGCTGCGGCGATTCAGGACATTTAGTGCATTTGCACTAATCATTAAATAATCAAAAGGAGGGCACGTATGAAAAGCAGTAAGTTGTCTATTTTTCTCTTATGCCTCTGCTGCATACTGTTGTTGGCAGGAACGGCTATAGCTGCAGACACCCAGGATGCTGTTGTCAACAAGCTTGTTGAAAAAGGAGTATTAACCAAAGAGGAAGCAGCATCTCTTACGGGGGAACAACAGAAGGAGTCAAAAGATCTCGAAGGAATAATCAAGGCACTCAAAGGGTTCAAATTCGGGCTCTTATGGTACCTTTCTTATCAAAATGGTGATATTGGTGGCCAACAAATGAGTCATTTTGTCATGAAAAGAGGTTATTTGACAGTGAAGAAGGACTTTCTCCCATGGTTTACCAGCAGGATGACCCTTGATGTGACTACGGTAAAGGATGACCTTGCAGACGATTTTGCAGGCTCTCTTGCAGTGAGGATAAAGTACCTGTATGGTCAGTTTAATCTCCCTGATTTTGCTTTCCTCACCAAACCCTTTATTGAGTTTGGTCAAGTTCATATGCCGTGGCTTGACTTTGAAGAGAATCTGAACTGGTACCGCTGCCAGGATACAATGTTTCTTGAAAGAAATAGTACTTTCAATTCAGCGGATCAAGGTATAAACTTTGTTTCTCTTTTTGGTGGTCTGATAAATGAAGAGTATCAGAAGAAGGTAAATAGTGCTTATCCCGGCCGTTACGGGAGTATAGCTCTATCGGTTATGAATGGTTCAGGATATCATGCATCAGAAAATAATAACAATAAAGCCTTAGAAGGTAGACTTACAGTGAGGCCTTTACCTGACATCGTTCCCGGACTCCAACTCTCTTATTTTGGAATAACGGGAAAAGGCAATAAGGCAACCAATCCTATCTGGATAGTGAATCTCGGATTCGTGAGCTTTGAACATGAAGATGTTGTATTAACAGGGCAGTATTATAAGGGTAGAGGTAACCAGGGTGGTGCTGATGATTTCAAGAAGGAAGGCTATTCCTTCTTCACCGAATTGAAACTTTACAATATGTTTAAAGATGCGCTTAACAGATTCAGCGTAATTGGCCGCTATGATCATTTTGACCCTAATACTGACAGGAAAGACGATTCCAATAACAGATATATTGCTGGTGTTGCTTACTATTTGGATAAACCGCATCAGAATATGGTCCTCATCGATTATGATCACGTGGACTATAAACAACATGGGAAACCTGATGATAGAAGGGTACAGTTAACTCTGCAGGTTGCCCTTTAGCACCTCTAATAGAGAGCTCTGCTAACCCTCCGCCCTCCCTTCGGGGAGGGCTCCTTTTTTTAATTAAATTAGGTTATGCTTTAATAAAGTATGTTGAAGGAAAATGAATTTCTCTGGGGTGTTGCCACATCAGCTTTTCAACTCGAAGGATCTCCTTATGCAGACTGGGCATCATGGGATTCGATACTCAATTTAAATCCGGATATCACAAATCACTACAATGTTTATAAAAAGGATTTAGATTTATTGAAAGACCTTGGTGTTAATGCCTATCGGTTCTCTTTGGAATGGAGCAGGATACAGCCAAAAGAAAATATATGGAATGATCAAGCAGTTGCACATTATCAAGAGATAATAGATATACTCAATGAAAGCGACATCGAGCCCATGGTCACAATCCATCATTTCACACATCCCTTATGGTTTATCAAAAAATACTCATGGCATGATGAAGCATCGATCGACAGATTTATGAAATTTATAGAAAGACTGCTCTCTACCATCAAAGGCGTTCGCTACTGGATCACATTCAATGAGCCATATGTACTCTTACTCGGTGGGTATCTTGAGGGGTGTATGCCGCCAGGAATCAAAGATACCTCTCTGGCAATGAAGGCATTGAAGAATCTCCTTATATGTTATGCACAGGCATATGACATTATACATTCTCGTATACCTGATGCAATGGTAAGCATGGCACACAATATGGCTGCTCTTGCACCATGGAAGAGATGGAACCCTTTTGACAGATTGCTCTCGAAGGTTGCGAAATATTTTTATAATCACTCACTACTTGATGCCTTTATAACGGGAACTTTAACTATCAAATTCCCCTTTCAAAAAGCTTTCGAACTCTCAGTCCCATACAGAACAAGCTGGATTTTTTCGGTGTGAACTATTACACAAGGGTACATATAAGATTTAACCCATTTAAAAATTTGGGCGTTGAACTAAGACACAGGGATATTGACGGATATGGGCTTACAGACATGGGGTGGGAAATCCATCCACATGGTCTTGAAAAGGTTTTGAGGTATGCTTCAAAACTTAATGTTCCTTTGATAATAACCGAAAATGGCATTGCAACCTACGATGACCAGAAAAAGATGAAATTTATGAAGGGGCATATTGACGCCCTTGAAAGATGTATCAAAAATGGTATTGATGTACGAGGATATTTTTATTGGTCACTTATTGACAACTATGAGTGGCTTAAAGGGCTTGATGCACGCTTTGGCCTTTATAGGGTAAACTTTGATACCCTCGAGAGAAAACCTACCAACGCGGCAACATATTATTCATATCTAATAAAGAGCAGAACTTCCTATTTACCCAAATAATGCAATATTTCGGGTTTAACCCAAAATTAATCTTTCCTTAATATTCCTGTAATTTTAAAAAGCTTACTATAAAAGTTGAATGTTACTATGTGATTTCCATATACATACAAAATACTCTGATGGCTCAGTAGAGTTGACAAGAACAGTTGATCTTTTTGGACAGGCAGGCTTCGATGTAATCTCCATTACAGACCATGTGGTTAATGGAGATAACGCCTTTGGAAAGATTGTCAATAGATTTAGATTTTCCGTCACGGAAGCAAACTTTAACGAATATATATCTGCCTTAAGACATGAGGCTGAAAGGGCATGGGATAAGTATGGAATGCTCGTAATCCCGGGCGTCGAAATAAGTAAGAACCACCTTTCCTCTGATAGTTCAGCCCATATCCTTATTGTTGATGTAAAAGAGTTTATCTCTGCCTGCTGGAGTTATGAAAAAATATTCCTTGCTGCAAAAGAGCAGGATGCCCTTATAGTGGCATGCCATCCGCACCATACATCAGATCTGGGTAGAGAGACCCTCTTTCTCTGGAACAATAGAGAGAAATATGCCAAGTATATAGATGCATGGGAAATAGCCAACAGGGATGATGTATTTAATGTCATAAGCCTCAAAAAATACCCATATGTCGCAAACAGCGATTTCCATAAGGCAAGACATTTATATTCCTGGAAAACTCTCCTCAATTGCGACAAGGATCTAAAATCAGTAAAGCAGTGCATAAGACAGAATAATGGAGTTGCGATAACCCTTTTCAGGAATTAGAAAGGAATAAGACATGGAAATATTTTATATTTTTGCATGCTTAGCAGCCTTCGGACTTGTAGGCTATGGACTCCAGATTTGGGCAATCCGCTCGACTCTGAGAAATAAGACAGAGGATTCAGAACCCTACCCATCGATCTCGATCCTGAAGCCTCTCAAAGGATTGGATGACAATCTATTTGATAATCTTGAGAGTTTCTGCATGCTCGATTATCCTGAATACGAAATCATCTTCTCCCTACAGGATCACAACGACCCTGCATACAAAGTAGCAAGAAAAATCAGAGATAAATACCCGGATAAACAGATCTCTCTTGTTGTCGAAGAGTGCTCCACCAGCCTTAATCCAAAGGTTAACAATCTCATTCCTGCGTATGCAAATGCAAAGTACGAACATATTCTCATCAGTGACAGTAATGTCATGGTTAACAGGGATTACCTGAAAGAGATCGTTAAGCATTTTGGTGACCCTGATGTTGGTCTTGTGACAAACCTGATACGGGGAACTGGTGGCAGAACACTTGGCTCAGTTTTTGAGAACCTCCACCTGAATACCTTTATTATTGGAAGTATCTGCTTTCTGGACAAATATCTTAAGATGCCATGTGTTGTAGGAAAATCTATGCTAATGAGAAAGAGAGACCTTGAATCTATTGCTGGTTTTAAGGCTGTAAAGGATGTCCTTGCTGAAGATTACATCTTAGGAAAGAAAATGCAAAAAAAGGGTAAAAAGGTCATTTTGTCAAATTACATAGTAAATAATGTAAATGAATACTGGGGGCTGAAGAAATTTCTCAACAGGCACACGAGGTGGGGAAAGCTCAGATGGAGAATTGGCGGTATAAAATATTTCTCTGAACTCATCAGTAATTCTGTATTCATGTCTTGTTTTCCTCTCTTTCTTTATGAACCATCGAGGCTGACAGGTTTGTTTGCGGTTTTGGTGAACTGCATAAAAGTCACAGGTGATTTCTATATCGGCAGAAAAATAAAGGCAGAAATGAACCCTTTCTTGTACCTCTTATCACCGGTGAAAGACCTTATCATAGGCATTATCTGGTTCATTCCGATTATCAGTAATACCGTTGTGTGGCGAGGAAACAGATATATCATCGGTAAGGATTCGCTCCTATCACCCTGCGCTGAGATTGGTCTGTGGTCCTGGAGATACCGGGTTCTGGATGCTATAAAAGCGCGATTTGCGTGATATGAATCCGCTGTCCAGAATTAACCCTGCTTTTTACCCAACAATATGGCGTAACTTCGCCGTATCGCCAGGTCATTCATAACTTCAAAACCCACGCTTCGAGCGATGGATATAGTCCTGTCAAAATCAGTCTTTGATACATGCGCCTTTGGTTCGGCAATCAAGAGCTTCCCTCCCTCTTTCATTGTGTTCCATATCTCCGATAATAACCGCTCTTTATCCGGCACTTCATGGACTACGGCAAAGGCCAGAACGAAGTCTATCTTTCCCGCAATATCATCTAACATAAGAGAAATTTTCTGACTTACACGAGCATCAATTCTATCCAGCAAGCCGGTCTTTTTAGCCCGCCTGATGAGGCCTTTAATCATTCTTTCTTGTAAATCAACACATACAACCCTACCTGTTTCACCGACTAACCTTGCTATTGGTAAAGAAAAAAATCCCATTCCGCATCCAATATCCAAGACGTTCATACCCTTCCTTATATGTGGCTCTAAAATGTCTTCCGGAGGGTATAAAAATCGCCTCAAAGGACTTGCCAGCAAGTAGCCTAACCACCAGGGACATACTCTATTATGATTGCGCAACTCACCACCCCTTAATAGAAAATTTTTTCACCCTATTCCTCTTTTGTTCCCCTCCCAGATACCCCTCCTTAGCAAAGAGGGGTAAGAAGGGATGTTCCAATGAATATACTCCAATTTCGAGAGGATTCGACCTTATATGACCCGACGTAAGAAGATAAAAAGGTGGGCGAGCTACAATGAGATTGGCGCTCCCGATGATCGGGATTAAAGGTTCTTTACGAACACGTCCTGACGCCCTGGAAAAAATCTCTACCCAGTACTTGGACCCGTAGTCATCGCCCACCAAAAATAGTTAAACATAATTCCAACTTTTTACACAATAGGCAATCGCCTCAAAAGGCGACTACCTTTCTTTCTCATTTTCTTATGGATCCTGGCAAAGAAATGCTCTGCTTACCCCCTTAAAATTGGCGTTTCTTTAATATGCTTTGAAACATTGTAACGGGAGCAATATTGAACAACTGCCCGTATAGTTATAATTAAGCTTTACCAGCAATTCTCGGTAAACCATTAGGATATTGTCTTCATAAGCTTTTCAGGGGCAG
>CAZXCW010000046.1:0-15876 GCA_964639385.1 uncultured Nitrospiraceae bacterium | reverse complement strand
GAGGAATGAAAAGAACCGTAAGAAAAGAAATGATTGTTAAGCTTGCTGAGATCCCTGACACAGAAGAACGGTTAATAATTGCAACAGGACAGTATATTGGGGAAGGATTTGATGATCCACGACTTGACACCCTCTTTCTTGCTATGCCGTTCTCTTTCAAAGGCAAAATGGTTCAGTATGCAGGTAGACTACATCGGAAATACCGAGGTAAAACCGAGATAAGAATTTACGATTATGTTGATGCAAATATTCCGATGTTATTACGCATGCATAAAAGAAGGCTCAAGGCATATAAGGCATTAGGATATGAAGAAATACCACCTTATAAATAATACCGGGCTTGAGGATTGGTGAATAGGCACAATAAGCATATCTTTTCAACTGTAGCAAAATTGTAGCAGAATATAGCACAAAATGCAGAAAATATGAGAACAGACAGAAATGACAGAATGGTAAAAAAGTTTATAAAATCAATAAGTTATTGAAAACCACGCCAGGAGTCCCGAAATACTATTTTGCTCTCATAACCCGAAGGTCGGTGGTTCAAATCCATCCCCCGCCACCAATATTGAAAAGGGTTTGCAGAGATGTAAGCCCTTTTTTATTTCGATACCGAAAAGCAGAACCAAGTTTTTTATTTCTGTCTATTACCTTTCATTAACGCTTTATCAAAAGACAAAAGTCCACCGCCCTTTATGATTAAGGCAAGGACTATTCCTAAAACGAGTATATGGTATTCAAAGCCTTCACCCTTTTGTGTACCAAACCAGTTCATGAAGAATCCGTTTTTGATGTGATTCAGATAGGCACATACGGTTATTGATGTACCAATGCCCAAAGCACTGAGTCTTGTAAGAAACCCGAAAATAAGACCCAGAGAGCCAAAAAACTCAATGAACATGAGTAAGAGCGTCATCCACATTGGAAACCCCATCTGTCTTCTAAAGATTTCGATTGTCTTTTCAAATCCCGGACCGCCGAACAACCCAAGTACCTTCTGTGCTCCATGTGCAAAGATGACCACCCCTAATGAAAGTCTGAGAAATATCGGGGCAACACTATCATCGGTTTTTAAAATCATTTTGAGCATGAAAACCCCTTTTCTATTCTTTAACCTTCTTTTCCCGATTCTGGACGTAGGCATCACGTATAGCAATATAGGGATCAATGGCTGACTTTTTGAAGTCCTCATAATCTCCGATATGAAGAGAGGTGTCATTAACTTTATCAGATGCAGTAATCTCCAAAGAGTCTTGCACTGGTGTAATATAGTTAACGGGATCCAGGAAAGCATCCCCGATCAGCCCTACAGTATCGCGCAGGCTTGAAGGTCCAATAAAGGGCCACATGATGTAAAAACCATGTCCGACACCATAGTGGCCAAAGGTCTGGCCAAGATCTTCATCATGGCGTTTAATATCTAATTTGTCTTTTGCAAAATCACCGAGGCCACCGACACCCACAGAGGAGTTAACAACAAAGCGGATCAGCTCATTTCCAGCAGATTTCATTTTCAGTTGTAAGAGGCTATTCAAGAAGCGGACGGGGGTGGTGAGGTTATAAAAAAAATTACTAATGGAAAACCGAACGCCTTCAGGAAAAATAGCAGAGTATCCTCGGGCCACAGGCTTCAGGAGCCAGAAATAGAGTTTATCGTTAAAGTAGTACACACCCTTGTTCCATACATAGAGAGGGTCAGCAATCTCTATAGTCTCTTCTTCCTCGATGCCTTCTTCTTTGCCTTTTTCTTTTTGACCAGCCTTATCTATACGTTCATCCGACTCCTGAACAGTTTGCTTCTGCGATTGAGGAGCCTGGTCTTCCTCAGAAGACCTTACTTCCTGGTCTTGATCTGATGAAGAAAGTATAAATGCTATAGAAATATGAGTGAATCCAAATAAGAAAAAAACAATAAGACCAATAATAATTATATCCAATGGTTTAAGTTTCATTATTGAATATTCTCCTTTAGATACGCTTTATGCATTATGCCTCGCCTACCTTCTTCCGGAGGATTTTTAGTAACTCTTCTGGCGATTTGTTCGCTAAGATTTCCCTGAACTGAGTGCGGTAGTTTTTTATTAGACTGACACCCTCAATCACAATATCGTACACCCTCCATACACCATCCTTCAGGATCACCCTGTAGTTAATTGGTGTCTCTGCTGTCTTCGTGATAATACTGCTTTGAACCTCAGCCGTATCATCTGAAAGCATGTTTTCCTTATGAAAGATTATTTTTTCATCCTTGTAGGTCATGATCCTATCCATATAAGCACCTTCGAGGATATCTTTATATAGCCCAACGAATTCTTTCTGTTGGTTGAGGCTGAAATTTTTCCAGTTTGTACCTAATGTTCTCTTTGAGAGCTCGGCGAAATCAAACATCTTATCAGAGATAGCCCGAATTTTTTCTTTTTTGGCTTTTTTGGCTGAATCCCCTTTCAGGGCCGGGTCGCGCAATACACTAAGTACCTTGTTGACATGTCCCTCAACAGTAGTAAGCGGCACACCCGCATAAAGAATGAAAGGAAAAATTAGAAAAATGAAAAGATGTAATCCAGTCAAAACTTTTCTCATAGATACCTCCTTTGATTTATTTTGTATTTCCCTCTTCACCTTTTTTATCCTTACCGACATTTCCAAAGGCATATTTACTTATTAATTCCTCGATATCCAATGGCGATGATGTGTCTGTGATTGTTCCTCCTGGTTTCAACAACCCACCTGAGCCTCCGGGATCTATTTGAACATATTTGTCGCCAATCAAACCGGCTGTTTTGATCGAAGCAATAGCATCACTGTATACCTTAACGCCTTTTTTGATCTTTATTTCTACTTATGCCATCTGTTGCGCCTGATCGAATGTCATACGTTCTACCTTTCCAACCTCAAGACCAAGTATCTCCACAGGGCTACCTATTCTCAGGCCTGATACCGAAGTAAATCGTGCATAGAGCGAATAAGAGTTGTCTCCGAAGAGCGAAATCTCACCAAGTTTTAAAGTCAGATATCCCACACACAAGAGCCCAAGAACGACAAATATGCCGACCGTTGTTTCCATTGAATACTTTTTCATTTTTTCTTACCTCCGGTCTGCGCACTGATGAGTGCAATTATTTTCTGGTTAGATTTCGCCTTTTGAATGATTTCCTCTAATGCATCGATAGATTTTGCTTCTGTAACACCGGCATAAACGTATATTTCAAAGTTCTGAGGTACTTTGATTCGAGCCTGAGTCGCAGCCTGAATATTGAACAAAGCATGTTCCTGGAGTTCCTTGGCAAACTTGTCGAGCAATTGTTGCGCTTCCCTACGGGTAGCATGGGGAAGTATCGTAAGAATATGATCTCTGCTCTGCCGTGTGGAGAATCCTCCCAAGGCGTCGAGATGTTTATTGATGTATTCCCCAAGTAATTTCACAACCTCAAGCGCTGCCCTGGGGCCTATGTTTTCAGTAATTAAATCCAGTTCCACGCTGAATAGGATGGCAGTGATGCTTGTGTCTGCCAGTCCATGAGACAATGTCGTTGCATACCTTGCCCTAAACATTTGCTTAGATAGTAATCCGGTCAATTTATCCTGAAAGCCTTCAAGACTTTGGAGGATTTCATCAACCATAGGATGTTCAAATTTTACAACCTCTTCATACGTGCCCTGAAATCCAATCTTGCCTTCCCAGAGGAGGAGAATGCGGTCTGATATGAAGAAGATATCAGGGATTTCGTGGCTGATGATGATTGCTGTAAATCCGAATTTTTTCTTGTATTGTGCAATCATACTCAAGATAACATTTTTTCGGATCGGGTCCTGACCAGTCGTTGGTTCATCAAAAAGCACAATCTTTGGATCGGTGACCAGAGCCCGTGCTAAAGCTACCCGCTTCTGCATACCCCCCGAAAGCTCCGATGGATATTTAAAGGCAACTTCGGTGAGCTCCATTTGTTCAATTCTGTCCATAACTCTGTTCTCAATTTCTTTTTTGCCCAAGTTTGTTGTTTGTCTTAGAGGCAAAGCGACGTTATCAAAAACCGTCATTGAATCAAAAAGAGCGTTATTTTGAAACATGTAGCTGATCTGACTCCTGTACGTATCCCACTCTTTTTTTTTCATTTCATGAATCGGCTTACCCCTAAAGAGAATAGTTCCTTCATCTGGAGAAAGCAGCCCAATTATATGTTTAAGTAGAACGCTTTTACCTGTGCCGCTTTTACCTATAATAGTTGTGACATGTCCTTCATAAATTTTAAAATTAATCCGATCGAGGATAACGCGGCTGTCAAACCTTTTTGTCACATCTCTAAATTCAACCAATAAGTTTTTCATTACCTACTCTCAATCTACTCTCACATAAAAAAAGAGGTCACAACGTAATCTGAGACAAGAATCATTACGCATGACAATACCACTGCTGATGTCGTGGATAGACTGACACTTTTGGCACCGTAGCTGTCCGAACGCATGTGAGTAAAATACCCATGATAACAGCAGATGGTTGAGACAATTATAGCAAAGACTAATGCCTTGATAAAACCGCCGGTAAGGTCTTCTGTCTTTACGCTATGCTGTACGCGGTAAATGTATGTACCAGAGTTAACACCGAGGAGTACAACGCCAGTGAAATAACCACCGATGAGTCCAATAAGGTCGAAGAATGCAGTCAAGAGGGGAAAGCTTATGATCGAGGCAGCTATTCTCGGGCTGATCAGATACATTAGAGGATCGATACGCATAGTATATAAGGCATCAATCTGCTCGGAAATGCGAAGAATACCAACCTCTGCAGTCATAGCGGAGCCTGCCCGTGCAGTAATCATAATAGCTGTTAGAACAGGCCCGAGTTCTCTAACCAGCGAGAGGGCGACAGATGAACCAAGCGCCCCTTCTGATCCATATTCAGCAAGGGCATGATACATCTGGAGTCCCATAACCATGCCTGTGAACAAGCCAACCATTATTACGATACCTGAGGACTTAGCACCAATATAAAAAACCTGTTGAATTATCCCGCGTATTTGCTTTGGCCTAAAAATCATTAGAAAGGCCTTGCTGAAAAAAATTGTTGCAGCCCCAAGATTGTTCACTATTCCCATGGTTGCTCTGCCTAAAGATCTGAAGAACATTTATACCCCTTAAACCTTCTTTTTCAAATCTTACTATATAAACAGAAATTATAAGGCTAATTCAACTTCAAATAATTCATCGTAAGCATCCCCAATTCTGCGATGGCAGTATATAGTATCTAAGCGGTTTCTTTTGCCCTACGGGTCGTAGACCGACAGTCCTTAAGACTATTTTAAATATAAAGAGGCGAAAGCTCGGTCTACGACTCGTAGAGCGGGAATGACATACAAATTGGAACAGAGTTCGCTATGAATAATCTGGGCTTATGAATAATCTGGGCTAAGGTATTCTTAAAGAATCGAGGATGTTGAATACAGCAGTTACTGCCTTGGAATCAATAGGGAGCTGAAAGATCGGCCTTCCACGGAGATCATATTCAAATACCATGTTGTCCTGAGGCACAATTCCAGCAACAGAAAGTCCTAAATTCTCTGCGAAACTCTTCAGTTCCCCTTCCTCATTTCCAGATATTCTGTTTATAATTAAGACACGCCTCTTAATCTCAAGCCCAAGTTCATCAGCCAATTCATCAATCCTCTTAGCTGTCTGGATACCTCTTATGGCTGGATCACTTAAGAGTAACAGTAAATCAATCCTCTGGGCTGTCCTTCTGCTAAGGTGCTCCATACCAGCTTCATTATCTATCACAATATATGGATATGCTTCAGAAAGCTTGTCTATATATTTCCTTAAGATATTATTTGCAGCGCAATAACATCCTGGCCCCTCAGGTCTGCCCATAACGATTAAATCAAATCCCTTTGACTCAATGATTGACTGCTGGACCTGATACTCTAAAAGCTGCTCTGTAGACATGCCTCCAAGCCTATCGCTACCGCTTCTTACTGACTGAAGCGACTCTTCTCTCAGCCTTCCTAAGGTTGTAGGAATATCAACTCCGATGGTCTCATTGAGGCAGCTATTAGAATCGGCATCAACTGCAAGCACAGGCCCCCTTTTCCTCTCAATAAGATAACGGAGGGTAAGTCCAGCTATGCTCGTTTTTCCTGTACCACCTTTACCAGCTAAAGCAATAATAAACGCCATATATTTTTATTATAAAATTATTGAATTTTTTCACGCAATAAAGGAAAATAAGATAACTTTCAACAATCTATGGGATGGAGGTTATAGCAATAGCCAATTTTTTTAGACGTTTATTTACACACCTATCTTTTACCCTTATAGTCATTTTTTTTATATCACTTATAAAAAGCCTGCCTTTAAGCCATGCTGAATCGAAAAATAATATACCTAAGTATGTAGGCTCTTCAGTTTGTAAAGGATGCCACGAGCAGGAATATAAAAACTTTACGTCTTATGCAAAAAAGAGCAGGTCCTTCGAAAGCATTGAAAGAGTTAAAAAGGAATTGACGGAAGGAGAAATTAAGGGTTGCTATCAATGTCATACAACCGGTTATGGTAAACCAAGAGGCTTTATAAGTCCCGAAAAAACACCTTACCTGAAGAACGCAGGCTGTGAGGTATGCCACGGCCCTGGTGAATTTCATGTAAAGACAAAAAACCCTAAGTACATAAAAAGGCATCTGACATTAAAAGACTGTGAGGTATGCCATACCTCGGAAAGGGTCAGGGCCTTCAGATATAAACCCTTGATTCACGGAGGGGCGCATTAAGAAGTTAGAAGTTGGAAGTGAAACAATTAAAGTTTTTTTAATGATTGAGTTTCTTAATGCTGATAGATAAGTGATCAATATTCAAATAATACAGGAAAAGGGATGATCAGTTTTTTAAGAAAACATCTGGCCAATAAGATAATGGTCGCTATATTAATAACTATAGTTCTGATTATGGGAACCGAAATTATTGAAAGAATATATTTTGGAACCAAAGACAGGATAGAACTGATGAGCATGGTAGTCCGGGATCTGGCCTTCTCAACATATGCAGGTATAAAGTATCCCATGTCAGTAGGAGACGCTGAGGCTATTAGAAAACAGTTGTTCGACATCAAGGAAACAGCAAGAGATGTTGAAGTGTTTATCTGCGACTTTGAACAGGAGATAATCTATTCCACTAATGCGGATAAGGTAAATACAAAGGTGGCAAACGCTATCCATAATAAAGATGCCCTGAAGACCTTAAATGAGATATTGAGAACCGGGATTGAACCAAAGAAGCTATTTGAGGATAAGATTGCAGGGAAACGATATGTTGTTTCCTTCTACCCTATTTTAAATCAAAAAGATTGCTACCATTGCCACGGATCTTTAAGAAAGGTCCTCGGCGGCATGATAGTAAAGGCTGGCGCCAGAAGGGTCTATTCGACTGTTGCTGCCCAGAGAAATAGAACTTTAATATTAACTTTATTCGGCATCTTCATCGTAATCACCATGGTTTATCTTGTAGTGAACAGATTTATAAGGCGTCCTGTAGAAAATTTAGCTGAAAAGGCACAGAGGTTCGCAGAGGGAGATATGACTGTTTCCGTGGGCGTAAAGACAGAAGACGAAATTGGTGTTCTCGGCAACACCTTCAACTATATGGTCGGACGTGTTTCTTCCTATAGCAAAAGATTAGAGGAGGAGATAGAGAGAAAAACAGCCCTGTTAGAAGAAAGGACGCGCCTCTTAGGGCTATTAGAGGGGGCTAACAGAGAGCTTAGAGAGCTGGATAAGCTTAAATCTACCTTCTTAGCTAATATGTCTCATGAACTCCGCACTCCTATGAATGCCATTATCGGGTACACAGAACTCTTAATAGATAGGGTTGATGGCCCTGTTAATGAAGAACAGGAAAAAAGCCTTAAAAAGGTTGCCACGAATGCCAGACATCTCCTGCAATTGATAAACGATGTCCTTGATATATCGAAGATAGAGGCAGGAAAGGTAGAATTAGAGATAAAGGAGCTTGATCTGAAATGGTTAATAGACTCTGTCATTCCAACCTTTGAACCTTTGATAAAACAGAAGGGTCTTACTCTTACTATTAGTATTGACGAAGGCTTACCTCTCATCTATGGGGACGAGGAAAGGATTAAACAGATCTTAATAAACCTTTTATCCAATGCAGTTAAGTTCACCCATAAGGGGGAGATCACTATAAGTGCCAGAATCTCTGAGCGCGGCATTGAACCGGGGGAGCAACCCATATTCGTAGAGGTCTGCGTAGAAGACACAGGAATAGGTATAAAGGAAGAGGATATTAGCAGAATCTTTGATAAGTTCGTCCAGGTAGACCTTACCACAATCCGCCAGTATGAAGGCACTGGTCTTGGACTCAGTATTACAAGAGGATTGGTCTCGTTGCATAAGGGCATGATCTGGGTAACAAGTAAGTACGGAGAGGGCAGTAAATTCTGTTTTATATTGCCCTTGAAGAAAGAGATGCTCGAGAAACCTGCTGAGCCTGTGGTAGAGCCGAGAATTGCTGAAGCCCTGGCTGAGTATTTTGGAATGCCTGCTGAGATCTTTTTAAAGGAGCCTGAATATGCTGGTAAACCCATAAGATGCTGGGAATATGCACGTTGTGGACAACCCAACTGCCCTGCTTACGGTAGTAAAGAAAGCAGATGCTGGCTAATCCTTGGGACCCATTGTGCAGGCATGAAAATAGCTGCCTACCCAGAAAAGGTAGATTTCTGCAAAGGCTGTGAGGTTATTAAGAGCCTAATACTTGAGTCAGAAAAGGAATATAGGCCAGTAAAAGCTGAGCCACTCAAAGGAGAGGAAGTTACGAAAAAGATAGTATTGGCTATAGATGATAATCCAGAAGCAATTGATATCTTAAGAAAATATTTAGGGGAGGATTATAATGTCGTTGGCCTTCTCAATAGTGAAAAGGCGGTGGAGAAAGCAAAGGATATTAAACCCCTGGCTATTACCCTGGATATATTGATGCCAAAAAAGGACGGATGGCAGGTGCTCAAAGAATTAAAAAATACTCCTGAGACCCAAGATATTCCTGTAATCATACTCTCTATTGTGGAGGATAAGAAATTGGGCTTTAGCCTTGGTGCTGCAGAATATATTTTAAAACCTATAGAAAAGCAGGTTTTATTGAGAAAACTAAAAAACCTGGAAAAGACAAGGAAGGTAAAAAGAATTTTAATTGTTGATAATGAGCCAGATACGGTAAGGTTAATCGGTAATGTCATGAAAGATGCAGGTTACCAGGTAACGACGGCTTATAATAGTAAGGATGCCATCAAATCCATACATGATTTTAGACCGGACCTTATAGTTTTAAATCTGACGATGCCACAAATGAGTGGTTCAGATGTTATTGAATACTTAAAGACGGCTGAAGGAGTCAGGGATATTCCTCTTATACTTCTTACTCATAAAGATCTCTCAGAAAAAGAGATAGATGATTTAAATGGTATGATACAGGGGATTTTAAACAAGGGAGTGCTTACCAAGGAAGATCTTCTAAAAGAAATTAAAGAGACGATTAGCAAGGTCAGCGAAGGGCAATGATCTAAGGGATAAGTATGGACGAAACAAAAGGCCTGCCAAAGAAGATACTGGTCGTTGACGACAATCAAGATAGCCGGGAATTAGTGGTCAAGGTATTAAAAAATAAGGGATATAAGATGATCGAGGCTACCGATGGGGAAGAGGCATTAGAAAAGGCAGTAGCGGAAAAACCAGATTTAATCTTAATGGATATTTCAATTCCTAAGATTAACGGATATGAGGTCACAAGGAGACTTAAAACCATGGAAGAATTTAAAGACACCCCTATTGTGGCCTTAACTGCGCATGCAATGAAGGGAGACCGAACAAAGGCCCTTGAAGCTGGGTGTGAAGGATATATTTCAAAACCCATTAACATCCGCGAGTTACCCGAACAGATAAGGTCTTTCCTGCGAGGGAAGTGGGAAAGTATTTATGGTGCAGAAAAAGAATAAGATACTGATTGTAGACGACGCTGTGGACACTGTTGAACTACTCAGGAAGAGATTCCGCTCCGAAGGATATGATACAGATGAGGCATACGACGGGGAAGAAGCCCTTAAACAAGTAGAAAATTACACGCCGGATTTAATCGTCCTTGATGTTATGATGCCGAAATTAGATGGCTATGAAGTCTGCCGAAGACTTAAAGCAGATGAGAATACAAAGTATATTCCTATCCTCATGCTTACAGCAAAAGGTGAGGTCGAAAATAAGGTAATTGGACTGGAAATCGGGGCTGATGATTATCTGCCCAAGCCCTTCGATTATAAAGAACTCTCTGCACGGATTAAATCGTTACTCTCTATCAAAGCAGCACGAGAAAAATTAGTAGAAGAAGAAAAATCAGAGGCATTGGGAAAGATGATGGACGAGTTAGCACATGAGATAAGAAATCCTCTTGCTTCTATTGGAGGCTTCGCAAAAAGGGTTTATGATAGGCTCCCTGAAGGTGACACCAACAAAAAGTATATGGAGATGATCATAGGTGATGTGTCGAGATTGGAAAATATGGTAAAACAGCTTATTGAGCTTAAGTCAATGGCTATTTGTTATTTAGTATCTACAGATATTAACGAGGTGATAATGGAGGCCATTGAATCATTTGAGAAGGAATTTAATGATAAAGGGATAGAAATAAAAACAGATTTGATGAGTAATCCTCCTTTTATCTATGCTGATAGAGAACAGTTGAAAGCGACCATTTCCAATCTTATCAAAAATGCTATAGAGGCAATGCTGGAAAGCCCTAAGATATTGAAGATTGCCACCTTGTTAGATGATGGACGGATAGTAATAGAGATATCTGATACAGGGAAGGGAATACCGAAGGATAAAATTAAGAGCATCTTTGATCCATTTTTTACCTCAAAAATATACGGGCCAGGGCTTGGTCTTACTTTTGCGCTTAAGATAATTCAACACCACAGGGGAACCATTTCTGTAGAGAGCGAACCTGGAAAAGGGACTACCTTTACAATACGATTGCCCGTGAGGAAACCCTGAGAAGCAACATCTTAAAACCTAACCAGATTATTCATAGCGAACTATGTTCCAATGTTCGTCATTCCCCGATTTGTCCGCCTTAGGCGGGCGAGATCGAGTCGTAGACCGAGGTAAATTTTTTTCCTTGAAAGAATTTAAATCCGCTCGAACACTATATCTCCAATCAAATTTGTGAATAATCTGGGATAAAAATATAGCCTCTTTTACGTATAATCTATGTTAGGGCTTTGTCAACCTCAGGGTTCTTAGCCTTGCTATTTCCTCCTGGTAGCCGTAAATATGGGCACCAGCACTGTAGGCATACATAGGGCCGTTCTTGAGTGATGTTTCCCCTGCAACAAACTGCTTTAGAAGCTCTATCCCCCCGAGGTTTGTAGGTAATCCTGCCCACAGATCCCATGACCTGAAATAAGCACTCACTGTCAATATCAAATCATTAACTATGGGTATCACCTTAAAATCCAGAAGTCTCAGGCATGGTGGGTCAAGCTTCCCATCATTACCATAACATACATCAAGGTCATCAGGCGTTGCTATTTCGATAACTGCTTGATTTGTAAGAGGAGTTTCTTTAAGCATAGCTATAATGCGTTCAAATTGTGTTCCACCCTTTGGCATTCTATTGTGTATTCTGCTTGCATACTTATAAGTTTCATTCTCAGCAAGTTCGGGATCCATGAGGTAGTTCGCAAAATAATCTTCGATATACTCTTTTGTAGTAGGGGTGGGTATACCCGAATTTGGTGGCATGACTGGTATCATGTCGTAATAGGGATGCTCAATATATATGGCAATGCCTGGGTACTGCAACCTGTATTGCTCATTCTCAAATGAGCCCTTTTGTATCTTTTGTTCATAGGCATTGTCAAACAGATTGTAGATAAGCTGGAACCAGGCATCCGATATGGTCTTAGCCTCTATAAAAATGGGCAGCATCTCCCTCCCCTCACAGGTCGTAGACCTTAGTTTAGCATCTGAATCGCTTGTATTGAAAGAGGGACAAGACCCCAAAGGAGTTTTTTAAAGCTCGATTCCCCTTTAAGGAGATGGTAAAATAGTTTGGTCTTTAAATTATTGAATTGAGAGGGAGGAAAATATGAAAATCACTGAGATCATGACCAAGAAAGTACATACTATTGGACCTGACAGTACCCTGAAGGAATGCGCAGAAGTACTTTCCAAGTACCATATTAACGGTCTTGTTGTTGTGGAAAAAGATAAGGCTATAGGAGTAATAACAAAGGCAGATATTTTCAAGGCAATTCTACCACGTTATCCTGATATAGTTGAAGATGAACGATATGTATCCGATTTCGAGTATATTGAGGAGCGCGTCCATAAGCTCTTCGACGTGAAAGTAAAGGATATCATGGGGAGACCTCCCATTACCATAAGCAGCAATTTGCCTATCATTAAGGCTGGTTCAACTATGATTCTCCGCAGGGTAAAGCAGGTCCCTGTTGTGGATAAAGGAAAACTCGTTGGTATAATTACATTGACCGATATTATCAGTAACCTCATGAAAAAGATGAAATAGGCAATTACGCAAGGGGCAAAAAGCTAAAAGCATTTTGAGACTCTATGCCCTAAGCTCTATGTTAACTTACTTAAAACTGTGTTCTTCTGATGGAAAAATCCCATTTTCTACCTCTTCTTTATAACTTTTAATTGCCTTCAGGACTTCATCTCGGAGACTTACATATCTCTTGGCAAACTTAGGAAGGAATCTCTCGAATAGCCCTATGACGTCATGGAGAACGAGCACCTGTCCGTCACAATGAGGTCCAGCGCCTATACCGATAGTAAGGATTGAAATCTCTTCAGTTATTCTCTTAGCAAGATCCATTGGTATTGCCTCAAGCAAGAGTGAAAAAGCACCAGCATCTTCAGCAATATGTGCCTCTTCGATAAGCCTCTTCGCAGACTCTTCAGTCCTACCCTGGATCTTATATCCGCCCATCCGGTGGATTGATTGAGGTGTAAGACCAATATGCGCCATAACAGGAATGTCCGACCTTGTCATTGCTCTAATATGGTTTGCCACTTCAGCACCACCCTCGATCTTAACTCCCGAGGCACTTGCCTCTTTTAAAAATCTCCCGGCATTTCTGACTGCATCTTCAACACTCGCCTGATAGGACATGAAGGGAAGATCTCCAATAACCATTGCGTTTTGTACCGCCCTCGAAACAATCTTTGTATGGTAAATCATGTCATCCATAGTAACAGGAAGGGTATTCTCAAGACCCTGAACTACCATGCCCAGAGAATCACCAACAATAATTGCATCTATACCCGCTTCATCAATGATTCGCGCGAAAGGATAATCATAAGCAGTTAGCATAGTGATCTTTCTTTTCTCCTTTTTTTTCTTGACAAGGTCCTGAATTGTTATTTTTGCCATATTAGCCCTCTTTTTGTTTATTTTAAAGGAAGCCTGATCCTAAATGTCGCACCTCTATCACTACCATCAACAAATATACTTCCTCCGTGAGAAACAATAATCTTTTGAACAATTGAAAGGCCAAGACCCATACCTCTGTCTTTCGTTGTGAAAAAAGGAAGAAAGATCTTGTCTGCCATGTTCTCTGTAATTCCAGGGCCGGTATCAGATATAGCAACTTCGAGGATATCTCCCATTGAAGACCTTATCGCGAGTTCTCCCCCTGCAGGCATAGCCTCAACAGCATTTTGTATAAGATTAGTAAAGGCCTGTCTCAAAAGTATCTCATCACCTTTTAAAATAGGTAACCCATCAACATCGAGATAAGTTTTAATATTACCTTTCCCACCTGCGAGTGTAATAACACAATTTTCTATAATCCTCTTCAGGTCAACATCAGATATATTGAGTTCAGCAGGTTTTGCAAAGGAAAGGAAATCAGAGATAATCCTATTCATGACATTAATCTCATTTGCGATAGACTCTACTGTTGGTTTTAGAGAGTTATCAACTTTCTTCGACAGGAGTTTTGTATATCCAGCAATTACACCCATGGGGTTTCTCAACTCATGCGCGATTCCAGCTGATATCTCACCGAGGCTCGAAAGTCTCGACCTCAGTTCTATCTGTGACTCCAGTGCCTTAAGTTGCGTAAGATCTGTAAATACAAGTATCTGGCCTATAATTTTCCTTTCCTTATCTTTTAAGGGAGAGAGGGTAAGCCCTAACCAGATTCTCTTACCAGAAGGTGTTGTATATATTATCTCTCCCCTTTCAATAATCTTCCTTTCTTCGAGAAGATCTGTTATAGGTTTGTTCAACATCTCTGTATGGTATTTTCCAATAGCGAACTCTCTATTGAGTTCGAGTATCTTCTCAGCAGATAAATTTACCTTCGTAATCTTTAATTCCTCATCGAAACTTACTACTCCACTCGGAACACTCTGCAATATATTTTCATTATAACCTTCAATAATTACCACCTTGTCTTCTGCCTTCTGCCGCAGAATTTCAAGTTCCTTCTCTTTCTCTTTAAGTTTTGATACAAGTTCGTGGAATGTGTCCACAACAAAGCTGACTTGTGATTCATCCTTTACTGTTGTTTTTTTCTTTCCGCCGTAAAACTTTATAATTGCCTTAAGGATATAAAATATTACTAAGACCCAAAGGAAGAATATAAAGGAAAATAAAAATATCATCTCAGGTTTCATTTCATTATCTGCCCCCGAGATACCAGGAAGCTATCTCCTGGCCATAAAGAAGGGTAATGATTGTCCCAAGCGCAAGGAACGGACCAAAAGGAATCTGAGATTTTTTTTCTTTACCTTTTAAAGCAATGAGCAATATCCCGAAGACAGACCCTGTGAGGCTACCAAGAAAAGTTGTCAGAATTACTGTCTTCCAGCCCATCAATGCACCTACCATAGCCATCATCTTAATATCTCCACCACCCAAGGCCTCCTTTTTAAAAATAGCTGAACCTAAGAGTGCCACGAGATAAAAAAACCCAAATCCTATAATCACTCCTATAAGAGATTCTTTGACTCCAAGCAATGAAGACCTATCAAAGGGGTCCGGGAGGAGAAAAGAACCTGCCAAAAAACCTATAGGGACACCCAAAAGGGTGATTCTGTCGGGTATTATCTGAAAATCTAAGTCTATAAAGGATATAACAAGAAGCGCTGAAGAAAAAGCAAAATACAGCACGGTATGCCATCCAAAACCAAACCTCCATAAAATTAAAACATAAAGTGCTGCATTAAGGAACTCAACGAGAGGGTACCGAAAAGATATCCTTGACTTACAGAACCTGCATTTTCCACCCAGTAGCATGTAACTTACTATGGGAATGTTGTCCCATGGCTTGATTGGTATATTACAGGAAGGACATTTCGATGGAGGCATAATTATCGACAACCTTCTTGGTATTCTGTATATGCAGACATTAAGGAATGAACCGATAACAAGCCCCAACATGAAAACAGAAATATATAGAATTAATTCATGCATAATATTACTTTGTCATTCTGAACTCGTTTTAGAATCTCTTGGAAAGTAAACCCTGAACCAAGTTCAGGGTGACATTTCTCAAAGGCACCCATTATTTTAACTTGTACTGCTTATTTCTGATGCCTTCTTTTTGGTAGATTCAATCTCGTTATTAATCTTCTCCAGTTCAGTAAGGGCATCTGTGATTACACTGTCTTTCAGGACATATCTGTCAGAACGTCCTTTTAGTTCGAACACACGTTGACCTATTGTTCTCATCAATTCGTCCCTTTTTTTCTTCATCTGCTCAGACTGGTAAAGAAGCTTCATTACTGATAACTCGATCTTTAATCTATCCGAAAGTAATAAAGAAAACCATTTTATTTTTTCGATTCC
>CAZXCW010000045.1:0-15896 GCA_964639385.1 uncultured Nitrospiraceae bacterium | reverse complement strand
GACTCAGAGATGAAGGTGTCTCGGTTACAGTGATCATGACCGAGGCTGCCAAAAAATTCATAACCCCCCTATCTCTCGAGATCGCCTCTCAAAAAAGGGTTTATTCTGACAGCCTTAGTGATCCCCTAACCCATGTAACGTTGCCTGCTGATGCGGATGTCATGGTCATAGCACCTGCAACAGCAAACACGATCGGGAAGTTCGCAAGGGGTATTGCTGATAACCTTCTAAGCACCTGTTTCCTTTCATTTACTGGTAAAACAATTATTGCACCTTCTATGAACTGGAGGATGTTTAAGAACCCCTTTTTCCAGGAAAACTTGAAATATCTTGTATCCCATGGAGTTATCCAAGTAGGCCCTGAAAGAGGAAGTCTCGCATGTGGAGAAGAGGAGATCGGAAGGATGTCAGACACCTCTGATATAATTGAGGCTATAAAATCTGCCCTTACCCAGAAAGATCTTGTTAATGAAAAGATCATCGTAACCGCTGGCCCTACGAGAGAATACCTCGATCCCATCAGGTTTATATCAAACAGGTCATCAGGAAAAATGGGATATGCAATAGCAAGGGCTGCCTTCAGGAGGGGCGCAGATGTTGTACTCATAAGTGGTCCTTCGGTATTAAGCCAGCCAAAGGGAATCAAATTCGTTCCTGTAGAGACATCTGTTGATATGTTAGAGGCAGTAAACCGGACGCTGTCTTCATCAACGGTGCTGATTATGTCTGCAGCAGTTTCTGATTTCATGCCTAAGGAAAAGGTAACAGAGAAAATTGAGAAATCTGAGGAGTTGTCCTTGAGGTTACGCCGAACACCCGATATCATCTTAGAGGTTGGGAAAAGGAAAGACAGGCCATTTATTATCGGTTTCTCTGCAGAGACGGGTAGAAAGATTGAACGGGCAAAAAGGAAATTGAAAGAAAAAAATATTGATATGATCATATTCAATGATGTAGCGAAAGAAGGTTCTGGGTTCGATGTTGATACAAACAGTGTTGTTATTATTGACAAAGAGAAAGAAATAAGCATTCCGATTCTGAGCAAGGATGCTGTTGCTGATGCAATATTAGGTAGGCTTGTTGAACTTAGAACTTGACTTTTTTCTCTGATTTAATAAAAATTTTTGGCATATTATGGCATTTGAAGAGATCGAAAGATTAAAGGAAAGGCTTAAAAAAACCCCTGACTCTAAGCTCTTTGTTCCTCTTGCCGAGGAATATAAAAAAGTTGGAATGCTCGATGAAGCTATAGAAATACTTTCTACGGGACTTGAAAAATACCCAAACTATATGAGTGCCCGGGTTTCATTAGGGAAAATATACTTTGACAAGGGAATGCTCAGTGAAGCAGGTGCGGAATTTGTAAAAGTTGTTAGTGCAATTCCTGACAATCTTTACGCCCACAAGAAGTTGGCCGAAATTTATAGAGACCTCGGTGAAAAGGAAAAAGCAACGGATGAATTCAGGAAGGTGTTGACACTAAATCCGACAGATGAAGATGCTGCAAGAAGCCTTGCTAATCTTGAAGAAAAATTTGTAGTCCATGAGGAGGCTACTGAAATAGTAAAGGCTATAATGAAAGAAGAAAAGCCTCCAGAGGTTCCTATCAGCGAAGAAAAAAAAGACAAAAAGGAATTAAGGGAGGCCCACCTCACAGCAGAAGAGATTAAAGAGACCCTTGAAGAACAGAAAGGCCTTCTTGAAGGAGAGGAATTTATATCTGAGAAGGTTTTTGAAGAATCAAAGATTGCTCCTGGGGACATTGAAGAGGTTTTTGAAAGGGAGATATTTGAAGAGTCTCCAATAAGCCTATTCGAGGCAGATTCATATATATCTCAGGGCAAGTATGCAGAGGCTTTGAATGTATATAGAAGAATTCTTTCTGCAGAACCACGCAATATTAATGTGTTACAACGTATTGAGGAATTAAAGACTCTTTTGAATCTGCTTGGTAGAGGTAAAGAAGAATTGATAGCAAGGCTAAATGACTTTCTTGAAGGTATTAAAAAGAGGAAGAATGAGTTTTTTAAAACTTCATAGGGGACTTAGGATAATCTCAATTGAAAAGTAAAGATCGAAACCTCAGGGTGAAAAATAAAGGCAATGAAGGTTTTAGTCATTCATGGACCTAACCTAAACCTCCTCGGTAAAAGGGAAACTAATATATATGGAACCAGGCAACTGGATGAAATAAATAGTAGTATCTTCTCCCTTGCTTCAGACCTCGGCATTGATGTCAGGATACTGCAACTGAATAGTGAAGGAGAGATTATAGATGCTATACAGGAAGGTTCCTATGATGTACTGATTATAAATCCTGCAGCCTACACGCATACGAGTATAGCAATAAGAGACGCTATCTTAGCAGTAGGCAAACCTTCCATAGAAGTACATCTCTCAAACATTTACAGACGCGAGGAATTCAGGAGGCAATCTTTCATAGCAGATGTTGCCATTGGACAGATAAGCGGATTCGGACCTGATAGTTACCTTCTTGCCCTAAGGGCAGCAAAAAGTATCCTTTCTAAGTAAGCAAAATTCCAAATTGCGTTGCCTCAAAAGAAACCGCTTAAATACTATATCCTGCCATCACGGAATTGGAGATGATTACGGTCCAATAATTACAATCCAAATTTAGTGATTGAATCATTGGTAATTATTTGGTTATTGTAATTTGGTTATTTGAATTCAACTTATTACATTTTATTACATCTTATTACATTTTATTACATCATGAGTAATAATGACTGTTACTGATTATTCGTCACGACTTACTAAACTAAGAAAATCCTTTGAGAAAAAAGGAATTGATGGCTTCCTTGTCACTGATATTAATAATATCCGGTATCTTATAGGGTTTTCGGGTTCATCAGGTCTTCTCTTAATCACAAAAAAGGAGAATATCTTTGTAACAGACTTTAGGTACAAGGAACAATCAAAAAGAGAAGTGAAAGGGTGGGATATAGTTATACAAAAAGGAGAGGTGATAAAAACTATAAAATACCTCTCTCGAAGAATTGGAATAAAGAAACTCGGCTTTGAGTCTTCTGCCTCTTATGAGTTTTTCAAAAGGTTATCGAAGGATATAAACCTGAAGGCATTTAAAGGTCTTGTTGAAAGGTTGAGGGTAATAAAAGATGCCTTTGAGATAGATTCAATCAGGGAGGCAATAAGGCGTGCAGAAGCAGCTTTTCTTGAAGTAAGGCCATATATCAAAGAAGGTGTGAAAGAGAGGACTATATCCCTGAGGCTTGAAGAGAGGATAAAAAAGAAAGGCTGCAGGTACATTCCTTTTGATGTAATAGTCGCATCGGGCCCGAATTCGGCCATACCTCATGCCAGGCCAACGGAAAAAAAAATCGCTAAGGGTAATCTTGTTGTTATTGACTGGGGTGCAGAGGCTAATGGTTATTTCTCTGATATGACAAGAACTTTACTCATAGATAAAGGAACTAATACCAGTAAAAAGAAAGAGATCTATCGGCTTGTTTTAGAGGCAAATAAAAGAGCCATTTCTCAAATTTTACCTCGGGTAAAATCTAAAGATATCGACTTTTCAGCAAGGGGTATTATACAAAAGGCAGGTTATGGCGAGTACTTTGGACACGGAACTGGCCATGGGGTAGGTCTTCAAGTCCACGAACTACCAAGAATAACTTGGAGCAGAAGAGAAATACTCAAAGAGAATATGGTTTTCACAATTGAGCCTGGTATCTACCTGCCGGGACTCGGTGGAGTAAGGATAGAAGATATGGTTATGGTAAAATCTGATGGCTCGGAAATCATGACAACCCTTCCAAAAGAACTTGAAATAATAGGATAGCTTGTCTTTATTACCAAATGTAACTCTTAGCACAGAATAGAAATTATCTTATGACTGTGATAAAGTTGTAAAATTTTTTGTAACTAATTTCCTAAAACCAAAAGGGAAGGTATTTCCAAAGCAATGTTATATATAAAAATGGTAAAATTGTCCAAATTTGAGTGGGGGGTATATTTTTGGTTTCAACAAGTGATTTCAGAAAGGGCATTAAAATAGAGTTTAAAGGTGAACCCTGTGAGATAGTAGACTTCCAGCATGTGAAGATGGGGAGAGGTGGGGCTATTGTCAGGACAAAACTGAAGAGCCTGAGGACCGGTAACATTCTTGAGGAAACCTTCAGGTCAGGTGAAAAATTTGAGTCCCCCCAGCTGGAAGAAAAGAAGATGCAGTACCTCTATACCCAAGATTGCATGTATTATTTCATGGATGAGGAGACGTACGAACAGGTTCCTCTTACCATTGATCAGCTTGGTGATGCAAGAAATTTTTTGAAAGAAAATATGGTAGTTGGAATTCTTTATTGGAAAGGCGTACCTTTGAGTGTAGATGTCCCTATCTTTGTTGAGCTTTTGGTCAAAAAGACAGATCCTGCAGGATTCAAAGGGGACACAACGTCAGGAGGTGGTAAGCCAGCAACCTTAGAAACAGGGGTTGTTGTTAAAGTCCCTTTTCATATAAACGAGGGAGACACCATTAGGGTGGACACAAGGACATCGGAATATATAGAAAGGGTAAAATAATGGAACTTGATGATTTAAAAGATCTTAAAGATCTTATAGAGCTTCTCAAGGAGACGGATATTACGGAACTACAATTAGAAAAAGAGGGCACAAAGGTAAGAATCAAAAGAGAAAAGATTCTATCATCCATTGAGATACAGAAATTTGGAGGTCTCCAAGAGAAGATAGCACAGGAAACAGAAGAAGAGACAAGGCTCATCACAGTTACTTCACCGATTGTTGGTACATTTTACAGGGCACCTTCGCCTGAGGCTGCTCCATTTGTAGAGATAGGATCCAAAGTAAAAAAAGCCCAGGTTTTATGTATTATTGAGGCAATGAAACTCATGAACGAGATAGAAAGTGAGGTTGATGGCACTGTTATAAAGGTCTTGGTGGAGAATGGCCAGCCTGTTGAATATGGTGAGCCCCTTTTTCTCATTGAGCCCATATAAAAAATGAGAAATAAGAAGTGAGAATAAGAAGTGAACATTTCCCATTTTCTATTTCCCGCTTTATAGTTATTTAGATTGATATGAAATTATTCAAGAAGATTTTAATAGCGAGTCGCGGTGAGATTGCTGTAAGAATCATCCGAGCCTGTAAAGAGCTCGGAATAAAGACTGTTGCTGTATATTCAGATGTAGAGAAAGACTCTCTCCATGTTAGGCTTGCAGATGAATCTGTATGTATAGGACCTGCAAACCCAAACCAGAGTTATCTCAATATACCTGCTATATTGAGTGCTGCAGAAATAACAGACTCGGATGCTATACATCCTGGTTATGGCTTTCTATCCGAGAACTATCATTTTGCCGAGGCCTGTATTACTTCTGGTCTAACATTTATAGGTCCTACCCCTGAAAATATAAGGCTTGGTGGGGACAAGGCAAAGGCAAGGCAGATGATGAAGAGGAAGGGGGTGCCTATTATACCAGGAAGTGATGGGCCTGTTGCTGTAGAAGAGATGGCTATGAAGGCTGCGAAGAAGATAGGATTCCCTGTGATAATTAAGGCATCTGCTGGCGGAGGGGGCCATGGCATGAGGATAGTAAAAGAGGAGAAAGACCTTGAGCAGGCACTTTATGTAGCACAGCGAGAAGCATTAACTTCCTTTGGCAATAGTGAGCTTTATATAGAAAAGTATATATCAGATGCAAGACACATAGAAGTCCAGATCATGGCAGATAACAAGGGGAATGTTATACATCTTAACGAAAGGGATTGTTCAATCCAGAGGAGACATCAGAAACTCATTGAAGAGTCTCCTTCACCTATCTCGACAACAGAGAAGTTTAGGAAAAAGATTGGAGAGTTGGGTGTAAAAGCTGCGAGGGGGATAAGATATAGGAATGTAGGTACAGTAGAGTTTATAGTAAACCATGAAGGAAATATCTACTTTATGGAGATGAATACCCGCATCCAAGTTGAGCATCCAGTCACTGAAGCAGTTACAGGCTTTGACATCATAAAAGAGCAGATTAAACTTTCAGCTGGGTTCCCTTTGGAATATAAGCAAGCTCATATAAGACCCTCCGGCCATGCCATAGAATGCAGGATCAATGCAGAAGATCCTGAAAGGTTCATTCCTTCCCCGGGAAAGATCACATTCCTGTCCATTCCTGGAGGCCCAGGCGTTAGGGTAGATACAGCAATATACAGTGGATATGTTATACCGTCGTATTATGATTCCCTTATAGCAAAGCTAATCGCCCATGGGAAAGACAGGGAAGAGGCGATTGTTAGAATGAGGCGTGCCCTCGATGAGTTTATAATCGAAGGTGTAAAAACAACAATCCCCTTTCATAAGAAGGTCTTGAATAATCCTGATTTCATGAAAGGGGATTTTAATACTACGTTTATAGAGAAGATAAACAGCTTAAGTCAAGAAGTACTTTCTTTGTCAGCTACAAAAGATTAGACACTAAATTTTGCCTTCAATGTATCTCGACGGATTATGTTTTATTACTGACCGTAAGCTATCAGGCCTCTCCATAGAAGATATGACACTTAAGGTACTCGAAGCAGGTGCGAGGTGGGTCCAGTACAGGGAGAAAGAGAGATCGAGGCGTGAGATTCATGAGGAAGCACTCAGGTTAAGAAGACTCACTAAAAATTATAATGCTGTTTTTATAATTAATGATTATGTTGATATTGCAATCTGTGTGGATGCAGATGGTGTTCATCTTGGACAAGATGACCTGCCTCTAAAGGAGGCTCGAAAGATAATAGGCAGAAACAGGATAATTGGTATCTCAACCCATAATTTACAGCAGGCTATTGATGCAGGAATGGATGGTGCTGATTACATTGGGTTTGGCCCTGTATTTAGAACTGTGACAAAGGATGCCGGGGAACCAAGAGGAACAGATATGCTTAGAGAGGTTAAAACAAAAGTAAAAATACCAGTGGTTGCAATAGGAGGGATAAATCTCGAAAATATCATGCCTGTTCTCAATACTGGTATCGACGCTATTGCTGTTGCATCGGCAATACTTATTGGAGACATAGATAAGAATGTTAGACAGTTTTTAAACCTTTTACCTACATAATGCAGACATTGCTCAAAAATTTATTTAACTCGATGATTTTATCGGAATATCTTTATTGGTAATATCCATAAAAACATTCTAATAATCATCAGTTAAAGGGATACTAAGGTATCGAAAAATAAATTTTTCCACAACATCTGCATTATGTAAATGCATTTTTCGGTTTAAAGGATAAAAGATGAAAAATCATAGAGAGCGTGAGCGTTGGCAGAGCAGGATTGGTCTTATATTAGCTACGGCTGGTAATGCTATTGGGCTTGGAAATTTTCTTCGTTTTCCTGGTAAGGCAGCAGGAAATGGTGGTGGGGCATTCATGATTCCCTACTTCATTTCTCTCATACTCATGGCAATACCCCTTATGTGGCTTGAATGGACTCAAGGTCGTTATGGAGGCATTAGGGGTCACGGCACAACCCCGGGGATATTTCAGGCTATGTGGCAGAGCCGCATTGCAAAATATCTTGGTGTATTAGGAATCTTTATTCCCACGGTTATCCTCATTTATTATACTTACATTGGTAGTTGGACGCTTGGTTATGGCATTTGTAGTATTCTCGACTTACTTCCTAAGGTCGATAAATCTGTCCTTCATCCATATATGAGCCCTCAAGAAATATCCAGAACCATTCTTAGGCCTTTCGAGGAGTTTCGTAACACCTATACTGGAAGGGTAAGCGGAGAATTCTTACATGTACAGCCTTTTACTTACGTAGTCTTTATCTTTGTATTATTATTGAGTGTTCGGGTATTGGCACGAGGTGTCTCACGAGGCATAGAAGCATTGGCTAAAATTGCTATGCCTATTCTTTTTGTTCTTGGCGTAGCATTAGTAATACGCGTCTTCACCTTAGGCCATCCTGTTACAGACCACTATGGCTCTATGAATGGCTTTGCCTTCCTTTGGGAGCCGAAATGGTTCATTGAGCGAGGTGGGAGGCAGGTATTCGTCCTTTTTGATGTTCAGACATGGCTTGAAGCTGCTGGACAAGTCTTCTTCACCCTCAGTTTAGGCATGGGTGCTATTCAGTGTTATGCTTCTTATCTTCATGAAAATGACGATGTGGTACTTTCAGGATTAGCAACTACCTCAGCCAATGAATTTGCAGAAGTAATTATGGGTGCCTCTATTGCCATTCCTGCCGCAGCAGCATTTTTTGGCATTGCTTCAGCGCAGGTTATTGCGTCGCAAGGTTCTTTCTATCTTGGATTTACATCTATGTCCGCTATCTTCGGATTTTTACCATGGGGCAACCTTCTGGGTTTCCTCTGGTTTGTTCTCCTCTTTTTAGCGGCTTTCACATCAATTGTGGCAATGGCTCAACCTATGATTGCTTTTCTCGAAGATGAAATCAGAATGACACGCGAGAAAGCGGCAATATTTTTAGGCGTTCTGTGGTTTCTGAGTAGCCATCTCTGCATATTCTTGCGCGGAGGGTGGCAGGTTATGGATTTCTGGGCAGGAACATTTGGTCCACCATTTCTTGCCTTCGTGGAGGTCATTATCATAATGTGGATTTTCGGAGGAAAGAGAATATGGAATGAGATGCATCGTGGCGCACACCTTCGAGTACCCTCCTTCTTCTACTATACCGCCAAATATATTACCCCTCTTTTCCTTGGTTTGATCTTCGTTGCATGGATTTATCAAAATGTTGCTCAACCATTTTTTACAGGCACTATTTTCCAGAAGGCTTTAGAGGGTGTGGATATGGGGTGGGCCGTATGGGTGACACGTATCTTCCTTATCGTTCTCTTTTTGGGGATGTGTATTAGTGTCTGGTCGGTATGGAAACGCAAAGAGAAAGAGGTGCAAGGATGAACTGGCAGGGATGGATGTTCATGTTAATTGCATGGACCTTTATTGGCGGATTCTTTTTCTATTCATTCAAACGTATACTCTTCAGCGATAAATCCTCCCCTGAAAAAGACAAAAACCAAAATCAGAAAGGTAGGTATTAATTTTATGGATATGTTAAGGGTTGTTAAAGAGCGACGAAGCGTTCGTGATTTTCACAGAAGAGATATACCACAGAATATTATTGATAAACTCATTGAAGCACTGATCTGGGCACCAAGTGCCGGGAATCTTCAGGCAAGAAAGTTTTACTTCGTAAAAGACGCGGGGGTCAAGAAAAAGATTGCTGTAGCTGCATTGAACCAGCACTTTCTCGCCGAGGCTCCGCTCGTGGTGGTTGGGTGCACCGATAGCCGGATATCGTATAGATACAAAGAAAGAGGAGTTTACCTTTATTCAATTCAGGACGTCGCCTGTAGTCTTATGAGCATGATGCTCGTAGCTTATGAAAATGGATTAGGCAGCGTATGGGTCGGAGCTTTTCATGAGGATACTGTATTTGAAATTTTAGATCTTCCTAAACATTTGAGACCCGTTGCTCTTGTGGCTATCGGCTATCCATCAAAAATCCCCAGTCCCCCTCCAAGAGTTTCGAAAGAAGAGGCAGTGGAATTCAAATGAAGATAGCTGTTAACCCAAAAAATGTAATTAATACTAATGCAGACAGCCAGATCGCTCGGCATCAGTTTTGGAGATTAGATGCTGTATTAAAAATATCTTTCTATTTTTGGACTTGTTTCAAGCAATAATTCATATTTATATTCCTGAGGTTTTCTCCCAAAACATGTCCCTAAACTTTCAAATAGCGCTACTTCATCCAAATCTACTTCTCTGCGTTTTATGATATCTGCCGTTGGCTGATAATAGATCCTATTCTCGGTAACATTTACTACGGTATTCCCACTTTTGCCCTCCAAGAGGAGTATGACAGCTGCTGCCCCAACCTTTTCTCCAAAATTGACGTCAAAAGCAGAGGTGTGTCCCGATCTGACAATATGACCAGGAATTACTTCTCTTACCTCTGGAATCTCATAGACCCCAGGCGCATACATGCCTGTTTTCTTCATGAATTCTTTTACCTCAGGATCATTTTTAAGCCTCTTTTCGAGCTGCTGACGGACATACCTGCCAGCGCCCGTAAGCTTTTTATGTCCGAAGGCATCAACTCCTGCAGACTCATCATACAGGAGTTCGCCGGTAGCTGTTTTAATGCCCTCTGATACAACGATAACATAGGTACCAGCCTTTACATCGCTCCTTTCTATACGTTCAAAGAATCTCCTTTTCATATCTTCATAAATAATATCAAAGTCAACAGGTATCTCTGGTATTAAGATACAATCGGCTTCAGCACCGATACCTCCTCTGAGGGCAGTATGTCCCACATACCTCCCGAAGACCTCAATGACGAGAACACGGTTATGACTCATTCCTGTTGTCCTTAATTCCCTTGTTAAAACAGCAATCCTATTTACTGCTGAATCACCACCAACGCTGTAAGATTGGAGATCAAGGTCCATGGTCTTGGGAACGTGAACACAGGGAATACCCTGTGCCAGAAGGTCAACAACAACACTGCCTGTATCATCTCCACCACTGATTATCAAAGCATCGATCTTGAACTTTACAAGACCATTTTTTATCCGTTCATATTTTCCCGGGTCTTGTATCTTCCCGATTTTTACACGCGAGTGGCCGGCCTCTGAACCTGCAATAGATGCCTGTATCCTGCTGATTCTCTCGGGAGTTAAACTTACCAAACTGTCCATGTCGACAAGATTATAAAGACCTGCATACCCATTTGGTATGACATTCGCCTCAATTCCTAAAGAGTACGCCTTTCTTGCAATGCCCTTTATTACTGCATTGAGACCCCCGCAGTCTCCTCCGCTGGTTATGATACCGATCCTTCTGATAGCTACCATATTTATTCCTCCCTAAAGTATATTTTCTATTAACGCAGGAATTTCTTTTTTTAGAACCATGGGTTGAACACTTCTTTTTACTATTCCAACGGTATTGGCAACCTTTAATTTCTCGAACAGCAACGCAAACTTGGACTCTAATTCCTTCATTATGGGTTCCTTCACCTCAGGAGGTAAGTCCCACCACTTCTTCTTCCACGGGCCGAAACCCTTTTTCCTCGTACTGTAGATGAATTGCTCTTCTGTCTGTCCTTCCTTCCGTTCCTTTGCATACTCTTTCTTGATGAAACTATAAACGTCCTCTCTGAATTCTGCTGGCAGGTGCTTGCTGTCATAGATTATGTTTTGAAACCCTGTAGCAAGGTGAATCTCTGATGTGCCGGTCTCAGGGAACATATGGAATGCTTCTTCAGGAAGAGTTGATGCTCCATGTTGAACACAGCCTGAAAGCCAATACTTTTTTCTCGCAAGGTCTGATAACACCCTGAGCGTTTCAAAATCTATTTTTACCTTTGCGAGGCTACCATCCGGCAAAACAATACCACCATGGGCTGTTCCTGTCTGAACGCTGAGTTTACTTAATCCTTTGTTTCCCTTGAAAGTCTCTTTGAATCCATCCAGATATGCTGTTAATTCCTCAGGGGTACTATTTTTGCCGCCTATCTCACCAATCTCACCACCGATTGAAATATCAATCCCTGCAGGCTGCAGAGTTCTCACATACTCCGCTAATTCAGCGGTCTTTTCAAAGTTAGGCCTCTGCTGTTCCTTCACCGTTGGTTTTTCAAGGTCGACAAGAGTGGATGAATCAATATCGATATTGTAGAATTCAGCCTCTATTGACTCCTGAATGAGACCCATTATATATTTTATTTCGGAATCAGGGTCACTCAAATAATTCTTCCTCACAAGCTGGAAATGGTCACCCTGGATAAAAACAGGACTTTCATATCCTTCTTTTACCGCAGCAGCAAGAACAACTGAAGCATATTCCAATGGTCTCTGTTTTGTATAGCCGATCTCTGACCTTGCAATCTCAAATATGAAGGCCCCAACGTTCATCTCCATTGCTTTTCGAAATATCGCCCTCGCTACATCATAGGCAAGTCCTCTTATATTTATGGCTGGCACGGTAAATCCAGGGTAGTTTCTCCCCATCTCCTCATAGAGACCTTGAATGGATGAAGGGACAGCGCCACAGGCCTTTGCAATCTCCTTAATGAACAAAAAGAGTGTTTTCCTTTTTTCTTCATCTCCTTCAAAAACAGCCTTGTTAATCAGGCTATCCATGATATTCCTGAGAGCTCCTCTGTTTTTTATAAAAATAGAGCCATTCTTGACTTCAACACCATCTATCCCTTCCTTTCCCATAAAAACCTCCTTAAAAGTTCTACATGAAAAAATATTATACAAAAGTCTCCTTTTTTAATGTTGACCTTGGATTACAATTGAAGATCCAGAATTAAGAAGCCGTAGTTCTTCTATTTTACCAGCCATTTCTTCCGGCATGAGTGCCGTAAATTCAAGATACTTACCTATTACGGGATGAGTAAACCCTAATAATGCAGCATGGAGCATCTGTCTCGGGAAGAGAACCTTCCTCTTACCCCTATACTCAACCTCAACCTTTTTTCCATACGTCCTGTCTCCCAGCACAGGATGTCCTATGGATGCAAAATGTACTCTTATCTGGTGCGTCCTTCCAGTTTGAAGTCTCACCTCAATTAAGGTAGCTTTTTTGAATCTTTCTAAAATCTTCCATTTCGTAACTGCCTCTCTACCCCTTTTGATCCGCGTTGACATTTTTTTTCTGTCAGACTCAGAGCGGCCAATCCTAAGGGCTATCTCTCCTTCATTTTCAATGAGGTCTCCATGAACTAATGCAATATATCTTTTGTTTATAGTTCCTTGCTTGAATTGTTTAACGAGGTCGTAGTAGGCTTCATTCCTCAAGGCAACGACCATCACGCCCGATGTATCTTTATCAAGTCTGTGGACAACACCAGGTCTCAATGGACCTCCGATTGTAGCAAGTTTTTTGCAATGGTATGAAAGGGCATTCATCAGCGTACCTTGATTGTGACCAACAGCAGGATAAACAACCATACCAGCGGGTTTATTTGCTACAACAATATGATCATCCCTATAAAGTATCTCTACGGGAATTGGCTCGGGGATAAGCCCCTCAGTTTTTTCTTCAGGAATATTAAGGCAAATAAGATCTCCGCTCTTTATCTTATGATGTTGCCTAACCGTTTTCCCATTGACAAAAATGTTCCCCTTTTCTATAAATTTTTGTATCTGTGATCTTGTAATACCAGTCCTTTTTGCAAGAAATGAATCAAGCCTCTGGCCTGTATCTAACATTTGAACAATTATATCTTGAATAGGCATTTTAACTCTCTATAGACCTTAATTTCTTTTCTTTTTTTTGATCTGTGAGCATATTGCCTATCTCTCCCAGATAGATGAACATGAAAGAAATATTTTCTTTCTATGACTTCATAGAATTAATTATAAAAAATATTATAGCCGGTTGACCTCGCATCTCAAACTAAATATTTACATAGTTAAGAAATGAGGGGCAAGACAGTTTTAGTAGTTTGTCAAAGAATTTTCTGACTAAAATTGTCAAAATTTTAAACTTATCCAGTCACAAACTATTTTTTATACCTAAAATCAATATGTTATAAATAAAATCAATGGTATTGAACTTGCTGTAGAAATAAATGATGCGAATAATGCGTATTTTGGGTTCTATATTGAAGTTAAGTAGAAAAAAAACAAAAAGCCCTCTTTTTTCTGAGGAGGAGTTCATAGGTTGTGAGTCTTTTTCCCCGAATTATCAGGATAAAACACTAAAGAATAATCAAAATGATATTAAGATTTATAGCAAAAGATGAAAAAAAGTTCGTCAGTAATGTTACTGACAAACAAAGCCCAAAATTTGGCTTATATTATCTGTGCATTAGAGATTAACAAAGGTAATCTTAGGTGTTCAAAGGAGACGACAAATGACTGAGGAGGAAACCAAATATTGCTCCATCTGTAACAAACAGGTTGAGAAATATGGAAGGAGAAAAGAGGATTTCAGGAAACCTGGTTGGGTTTTTTGCCCCAGACATGGCTGGATTCAAGAAAATGTTCATGATGTAGAGATAGATTTAAAATCTTCTATCTCTTCAACAGAAGAAGTGCCAGAAAAGTATATTGAAGAAGAAAAGCATGAAGTAAATGGGGCTGAGATACTTTCTGAAGCAGCTAAACCGGAAACACTGTTAGTAAAAAAACCTCAAGAGAAAGCAGACTCATTTGATGAAACAAAATTAAAAATAGCAAATTTAGTAACAAAAAAAGAAAGATTTTTCGTTGGACTGACCATTTCAGCTATATTTGTTACTATTTTACTTTTCTCTATACTTAATTATTTTGTTTTGAAAAACCCAATATATGAAAATTCAAAGATTAAATCCTTAAAAGCACCTGTTCAAAGGGAAGTTGTAGCTAAACAAATTCAATCCCAGTCTTCTTCTTTATCTGAGGATCCTGTCCTTATAGAAAAATCTTCTGAACATGTTAAATCCCTAACTTCTTCTACTAATCGGGAAACTATATCAGAAAGTGCAAAGACAAAGCCCAAAGAAAAAACAAATGAAAAACTTTCACAACCCTTAAAGCCCGTAAGGGCAATATTTACAGTCCAGGTTGGTGTTTTTAGTAAGGTCCATTATGCAAAGTCTCTTGCTGCACGACTTAATAAAAAGGGGTATAATTCTTATATAACCATCTTAAATTCTAAAAAAAGAGAGGAAAGACTCTACAAGGTATTTGTAGATAAATTTAGCGACAGAAAAAAAGCTGAGATTTTATCTGAGAAAATAAAAAGGACTGAAGGTCTTCAGGCATTTGTGACCTCGATAAAGGGAAAATAATAGCAACAGTTTAGTTTTTAGTTAAGCCACTTAAATAAATCAAGCATTAAATTTTTACATATCCAGTTTTTTACTTTATTTTAAAGAAGTCAAGTGCCTCCTTCATTATAAGTTTTTATTTTTAAAAGAGGATTTTTAATCTTGCTAAGGAGAAATAACCCAAACCTGTGTAAATAATTTTATGTTATTATTCATTTTCATGGAAAAAAGACTCCAGAAAATTCTCTCTGAGATGGGGATTGCATCCAGGAGGAAAGCTGAGGAGCTTATCTTTGAGGGACATGTAACTGTTAATGGAAAAGTTGCAACTATTGGAATGAAAGCGGATCCCTCAAAAGATCATATAAAGGTTGATGGGAAGCTTATTACGACGTTTAAAAAGGGGACCCAGAAGGTCTATCTCATGATAAATAAACCGAGGGGGGTTGTAACCACCCTATACGACCCTGAAGGAAGACTTACTGTAAAGGATTTCCTGAAAGATATAAAGTATCGAGTATTCCCTGTAGGGAGACTTGATTATCACTCTGAGGGGCTCCTTTTATTGACAAACGATGGGGATTTTGCCCATGCAGTTATGCATCCATCAAAGAAGATGTCGAAAACATACCTCGTTAAAGTAAAAGGCGTAATTGAAAAAGATAGCATCAAAAGATTACATCAAGGGATAAAACTTGAAGATGGGGCAACCTTACCCGCCAAGGTAAGAAAAATAAGTCAGTCCGAGAAAAACTCTTGGATCGAGATTAGTCTATGCGAAGGAAGAAAAAGGCAGGTAAGAAGAATGCTGGAAAGTGTCGGATACCCTGTTATAATCTTGAGAAGAATCGGGATTAACGGGCTTAAACTAACGGATCTGAAATTAGGGGAGTTTAGGCATTTGACCATTGATGAACTCCAGCTCATTCGGAGAGAGATGGGTAAGATTAAAGAAGAGAGCTTTGAAACTAATAACTGACCGAATGGAGAGTATATGATTCGTGATAAGGGTTGTGGTGAGATAAGAGAATCAGATGTGGGGAAAAACTTGAACCTCTGCGGATGGGTCTTTAGGCGCAGAGACCATGGAGGGCTTATATTTGTGGATCTG
>CAZXCW010000044.1:0-16047 GCA_964639385.1 uncultured Nitrospiraceae bacterium | reverse complement strand
TGAAGGTCTCAGATCAAGTGTTGAAGTTCTGGATAATTGCTACAATTTTGCTACACTAAAGGCTAAGGAAGTTTGACCTGTGGCAAGATATCCTTTAAAATCAACTATGCCGGAGTGGCGGAATTGGTAGACGCAAGGGACTTAAAATCCCTCGGAACTCTGTTCCGTGCCGGTTCAAATCCGGCCTCCGGCACCAGAAGAATAGCTTTTTAAATTGTATATCGGTTCTTCACCTGTTTTTACATAATGATTTATCAAACCTGTCCCATGCCGAACCAGGCGGAATTCTTATCCAAGTAAGTTCTGGATATACTTTCACAACAGGTAAGTCAGGGCTGGATTCCCAGTGCTCTATAAAAGCAATGGCTCTTTTTTTACAATCTATTGAGCATCTTACCTTATTTACCTCGCCTATTTTATTTACATACATATACCAAAACGTTGTGATTGAGTCATTATGTTTTACGCTGTCGTAATCAAGATAAAAATCTCCTTGTCTTGAAGTTCCCATATATTTCCAGTCAGAAGAACAAACTTGTTCTAATAAAATAAAAAATAGATTTATAGTTATCAAAGTAAAGAAGAGTATTTTTCTCATAAAACTTGATCTCCTCTTGCCAGTTAGTTTAGTGATATTACAAAGTTAAATCAAATTAAATCAACATGGAAATCAAAATTCTTTATCAAGATAGAAATTTACTGATTAAAATTTCTCAGTAGTGACGTAATTAAAATACTCTGCAATTGACCCCAAAATCTACATACCACAGTAGGTCATGGTAAAATTGACAACCTTTGCTAAAGATTGTAGATTAGGATTATAATAAAAAACTAAAATAAATCTTGATCAACGCATATGTTTCTATTTGAAAATTCAATCATGGGGAAAATAGCGAAACATTTTTTGATAATGCTGGGGATTATGTCGCTTGCCACATCCGTGTATGCCCGTATATCCTGGGAAGAGCTAAATTATCGTGTTAATGCATTATATCAGGAAGGGCAATATTCAGAAGCAGCCAAGATTGCTGAAGAAGCACTAAAGATTGCCGAAGATGCTCTGGGCTCGGATCATCCACAGGTGCCAGCCGAAGCCAAGCCTATTTATGAAAAGGCACTGGCAATAGCCGACCATCTTCGAGCCCAAGGTAAATATGCAGAGGCTAAGCCTCTTTATGAACAGACACTGGCAATAGATGAGAAAGTCCTCGGCAAAGACCATGTTGATGTTGCGCGAGACTTAAATAATCTGGCATTACTATACCATGCCCAGGGAGCCTATGGTGAGGCTGAGCCCCTTTATGAACGGGCACTGGCAATAGTTGAAAAAGCCTTGGGGCCAGACCATCCACAGGTAGCCACATTACTCGACAACCTTGCTGAACTTTATCAAGCACAGGGCATGTATGCCGAGGCTGAGCCCCTCCGCGAACGGGCATTGGCAATAGAGAAAAAAGCTTCCGGGCAAGAGCAGACAGAGGTAACAACACCGGCGGAGAGTATAGAAAAGCAACAAGAGAAACCCCAAACGGCGGTCGAAAAAGAAAAAGTAGAGGAACCGCCTAAGCAGATACAATCCCAGGTTTCTGTACAGCCCGTAGAAGAAGCAGGCCAGCCTCCAGAAGCAGGACCTCAAAGTGGAGCAGTAGAAAGCAAAAAAGAGACAAAAGAGAAACCTTCAAAACCCCCGGTACCTTCAAAGAGAATATTTACAGTTCAGGCAGGTGCTTTCCGAAATCCATCTCATGCAAAGGCATTTATGACATGGCTTAGAGGAAAAGGATACAGCGCATATATAATCCTTTCGGGCTCAAAAAATGGTTTAAGGCTTCATAAAGTTTGTATAGGCAAATTTACTGATAGAAAAGATGCCAAGACTTTCTCCGAAAAAATTAAAAGTAGCGAAGGACTACAGACATTTGTAACCTCAAGGTAAGGCTGTTCTGGCATCGTTCACACATTTGGTTGCCAGGGATAGAAAAGATTTTCTATCGGGCGAATAGAGTATCAAGCCCTTTTGCTCAAAATCGTTAAGTAGGGAACAGACATCGGCTACAGAGATGCCAAACTCCTTAGATATCTTCTTTGTTTTTTGCGATTTTTCAATAGCAGATAGGTATATATCCTTTTCTCTGGAAGTAAGGGTGTAAATAACTTTACTCCCATCGCGACACAGTTCAATCTGTAACCCATCTATGGAGTTTTCGTAAACCATGAAATTGTTTTTAGGGCTTTTGCTCTTGATCTCCTCAACCTTTTTCCTTAATACCTCTGACATTCTGAACTGCTCCTCATCGTTATCAAACCGATATGGATATGGATAATTGGAATATGATGGCATAGTAAAATCTTCAAAAATACTTGAGAAGATTGACTCTTTATGTCTTTCCAGGCCATAAAGTCCATAGTTTAAAAAAATAGGACAATCTGTGGGCAGATAGAACTCACCGGGATATATCAAGATATTTTCATAAACTAACAAATGTGTGATGAGATCAATGACCCTCAGATTTTCGATGAGATCATCGCTTGTCATTTTAGGAAAGCATGTAAATAGATTGAACTGAATTGGTACACCTAATTCTGCAGTTGCCTTCAAAACTTCAACATTTTTGACTACTGTGACTCCTTTATTCATCAAGCGTAGTACTTTATCACTGAAGGTCTCGATCCCAATTTGAAAGTGTGAGGCCCATTTGCCAAGGCGCAGAAGTGAACTTAATACCTCTTTATCCATTCTCTCTGCGCGGAATTCTGCATAGTGAAATATAAGATTTTTCCCTTCCAGGTAATTCGATAATTGAATAATCATTTTGGGGTCTTTCAGCGCATCAGAGTCCAAAATAAAAAAATTTTTGAGGTCTTCTGAAATATTTTGGTAATGTTCTATTTCTGCCTTTACTCGATCTGCTGTTTTAATCTGATATTTAATATTATATGATTCATCAGGACAGAAGGTGCATCTCTTCCATGGGCAGCCTCTCCCGAACTCAATTGGCAAGATAACTTCGCTTGGTCCCATAGGGAGATCTTTAAAATCATATTCTGGAAAAGGAAGGGAATTGATTGAGATGTTTGGCTTAGATTGCGATTTTCTTACATCTCTTTTTCCATCCCTAAATACCACATTATATTTCTCTTTTCCTTTATCGTTTATGTATTCCAGCAGACCCTCAATAGTTACTTCACACTCACTAATTCCTACAAAGTCTATTAAATCTATATTTTTTAACAACTCATACGCAAAGGCACCTGAACAGTCTTTTCCACCGACGGCAATCAGAATATCTGGATAGGCATTTTTAATCTTAGAGCACATTAAAAGAGAACTACTTAATTGATAGTGAGAGCAACTAAAGCCCACAAGCCTTGTACCTTCCAAATATGGCGATAACCTTGAAAAAGCAGATTCAATAAATAACCTGCATACCTCCCTTAATTTTTCGAATTCATTCAACGATAATCCAATCGAGGTAAGACGGTCCCTAAACCTGTCTTTTGACATTAAATACTTATCCTCAAAAAGTAGTGAAGCAAAAATATAATCCAATCCCATATACTCAACACCAAATTGTTCAGATTGAGCAAGAAAGTTATCCCAGATTTCCGGATTAAAACGATTTATATAAGGAAGAAATTCCATATGAAGATGGAAAGTCTTTACATTTTTTCCTCTCCCGGTCAAAAATGCCTGCATAATGCCGAGGTTTATGTTTGGCACACTGGAGAACCATCGCGAAATAAATCTCGCATAGGGCATAGAAACAAATATAAAATCCATAACCTTACTCACTACTGATGGGATTTACGAAAACACTCAAAGACTATCATTGACATACTTTTTATGCATAATTTTTCCTCTAACGTTTTTTATTTTTCCCTCCTTTTAGGATCGAATACCCTATTAATGCGCAGATCAGCCCTATCAGGAAAAACACGGAAAAGAACGGAAAAACGAATCTAAAGACGACACGCGAAATAATAAAGAAAACCGCTGCAATAGCAAAAAAGGTTAGGGCATTTTTGACTCTTTTCGTCATTTGAACTTCTCCTTCCAATTATTTATTAAATCTCTCTCTATGAAAAGAGATTCTTAAATCTTAACTTTTTCAGTTTGTGTAAATCTATGGGAAAAGTTGAACTGCTATTGTATTTAACCCAAATAATGCGGATTGAAAGATGCAGGCATTGTGAAAAAATTTATTTTTTGATACCTTAGTGCACATTATTTATAAATACATGTAGAGATAGGCAGGGCATAGTATTTGAGCGGTTTCTTTTGCAGATAGTCAATAAAAATACTCCTAATATAAAGAGGCAAAAGCCTCGGAGACCCCGACAAAAGTCGGGGGCGAGAATGAGCGAAAATACTATGTCCTGCTTAAATACCATGGTTTTATAGTATGTATGTTTAATAAATTTTTGAACAATGTCTGCATTATTCGGGTTAATTTATTTAGTGAAGGAACAGCCATAAAATAGACAAAGAGTTAAAAACAATACTTATAATAACCTACATTAGATTCCAAGAATTATTTCTCTTTCTTCTATGTCAACTCTGTCAATCCTGACCTTTAACTCTTCACCTATTTTGAACCTCCTTTTCTTATGAATCCCGTAAAGGCTCAGACTTTTTTCATCATACCGATAAAAATCATCAGTCATGTAAGAAACATGAAGAAAGCTTTCAACATAGTAATCCTTCAGCCTTACCTTTAATCCAAAGGATGTAACTGAAACCACTTTTCCTTCAAATTCTTCACCCGTTTTATCCTTCATGAACCATACTCTCATTGCATCTAAAACTGCCCTTTCAGCTTCCTCAGACTGCCTTTCCATCCTGGATGAATAAAAAGCAATATCGGGCAATATATCCTTAAGTTCCTGAATTCTTTTATCACTGAGATATCTTTTTGTAAGTACTTCTCTCAATATCCTGTGGACTACGAGGTCTGGATACCTCCTAATGGGAGAAGTAAAATGTGTATAGCATTCAGAGGCAAGTCCATAATGACCGACATTTACAGAAGAGTATCTTGCCTGCTTCAGGCTCCTCAAGATCATAAGGTTTATTATCTCCTCCTCTGGCAAACCACGGACTTGCTTTATAATGCCTGATAAATCAGCAGGTTTTATAACCTTCTTCCCTTTCAAAGTCTTTAGGGAACTCACAACTCGCGCTATTTCTTCCAATTTGGTAATTTCAGGCCCTTCATGTATCCTGTAAAGACTTGGCATACTAACGTCTTCAAGATATTCTGCAACAGCCTCATTAGCTGCAATCATGAATTCCTCTATTATCATGTGAGCAAAGTTCCTCTCCGCCTTTACGATTGCCTCCGGTTTACCTTGAATATCAAGGAGAATCTCTGGTTCGGGCAGGTCGAAATCAAGGCTTCCCCTTTTAAGCCTTCGATCCTTCAGGATATTGCACAATTCTCCCATTATTTCAAAATCACGGAGGAGATAGCCATATTTCTCTTTTTCTTTTGTGTCCTCATTGACAAGTATCTTTTTTAATGATGTATAAGTCATCCTTTCATTGCTGATTATGATGCTTGGATAAAATCTGCTTCTCAATCTCTGTCCATTTTTATCAAACTCCATCTCAACCGTAAAGGCTATTCTTTCCACTCCCGGCCTCAGACTACAGAGATCTTCTGAAAGCTCCTTTGGAAGCATGGGAATAACTCTGTCGGGAAAATAAACACTTGTGCCTCTTTTTCTTGCCTCAATATCGATGGCTGTATTCCACCCGACATAATATCCGACATCAGCTATATGAACCCATAATCTGTACCGCTCGTCTATCTTCTGGATTGATACAGCATCGTCAAAATCTCTCGCCCTCTCTCCATCAACGGTAACTGTGGGAAGAATCCTGAGATCCTTTCTTTTCATCTGTACTCCCTCCTCACCCCCCTTTAGCAAAGGGGGGACAGAAGGGATTTTTGCATAGAGTTTTCTAACCTCCTCAAGGACATTATGAGGAAACTTCCTTGAGAGGTTGAATTCATCTATAATGCCTTCTATCTCATCTTTAGGACATCCTGGCTTCTCTATGATCCTAATTACTCGTCCTGCCGGTGGTCTTGTGTCTGTGGGATAGCTTATTATTTCAGCAATAACACTATCTCTGTCCTTTGCCTTACCTCTATTCTCAGGAGCAATGTAAAGGTCAAAGAGTACGGACTTATTCTTCGATCGAACATAAAATCCAATCCTGCTTGTCTCAAAAGTTCCAGCTACCCGTGTATGTGCCCTTTCCAGTATTCTAACTATTCTTCCTTCCCTTCTAACAGGATTCTCAATCCTTGCAATAACCCTATCATTATCCATGGCCCCGAGTGTTGCCCTGGCAGGAATAAAGATATCTCTTTTTGATGGCTCTTCCGGGACAACAAATCCGTAACCGTCCTTGTGTGCCTCGAAATAGCCAGTTACAAGGCTCATCTCATGGGCTGCTCCATAAAGTCCTCTCCTCGTCTTCACTATATCTCCATCAGTAGACATTTCTCTGAGGATTCTTCTGAGACTGCGTCTTTCTGTCAATGGAAGGTTCAGAAAATGTACTATCTCACGGAAGCTTAAAGGTCTTGAAACCTGTTCTTTAAAAAAAGCTAAAATCTGATTCTTTGTGACCAAAGATATATCCTTTATATCTCCCCATCAAATCTGAATAAATCCTGTTCGCCTACTTCAGCCTTCGCCGCTAAGAGTTTATAAAATAATCAGCATTTTTTATTTTAGACGATTCAACAGTTTATATACATCTCTGATGTGGTATAATATTTGTCTACCATAATAATTTATGGAAAAGAGAATAAAAAAGGCCATATTTCCCGCTGCAGGGCTCGGGACAAGATTTCTGCCTGCCACAAAGGCATCTCCAAAGGAAATGTTGCCTATAGTAGATAAACCAATGATTCAGTATGCAATTGAAGAAGCAAGTGCATGCGGGATAGAAGAGTTTATAATTATCACGGGTAAATATAAACGTGCCATAGAAGATCATTTTGACTCTGCCTTCGAACTTGAAGAGAGCCTGAAAAAGGCAGGGAAAAAAAGACTCCTTGAAGAGATTAGTCGACTTAACCACCTGAACTTTGCATATATCAGGCAGAGAGCAGCCCTTGGACTTGGCCATGCAATATATTGTGCTAAACCTTTTGTAAAAGATGAGCCTTTTGCTGTCCTCTTGAGTGACGATATAATTGACCCTGATGATACATTGCTTCTGGACATGATAAACCTTTATAAGAAGCTTAATTCTCCTATCATTGCCCTACAGCAGGTCCCTATGGCAGACATTAACAGATACGGCGTGATAGAAGGGATAAAGGAGGCTGACGGCTTATACAGGATTAAAAACCTTGTAGAAAAACCAAAAGTAGGAGAGGCGCCCTCCGACTTAGCAATAATTGGAAGGTATATCCTAACACCTGATATTTTTGATATACTCGAGGGTGTGGGTTTCGGGAAAGGTGGGGAGATACAGCTGACAGACGCTCTTCACGGGTTATTAAAAAAACGTACGATGTACGGATACCTTTTCAAAGGAAAGAGATACGATGCAGGTGATAAGGTTGGTTACCTTAAGGCAACAGTTGATTTAGCCTTGAAGAGCCCCGGAGTCTCCACAGAATTTAAAGAGTACCTCATTGAGGTTGCATCAAAAATAAAAAAGAGCATTTAAGAGGTTGGTGAGATATGGTAATAGATTTAGAACACAGAGATGATAAAGAGGTAGAGATACCTGACAGTATGCCTGTGCTGCCTGTTAGGGATATTGTTGTATTCCCTTATATGATACTTCCCCTTTTTGTGGGACGGGAAATGTCAATTAAGGCCATAGAGTATTCCCTCAGTACAAATAAAATGGTGCTTCTCCTTACGCAAAAGGATCTTGATTTAGAAAACCCAACACCCGAGGACCTTTACTCTATAGGAACCGTGGGAAGCGTAATGAGGATGCTCAAGCTTCCCGATAACAGGGTCAAGTTGCTCGTTAGGGGTCTGAGTAAGGCAAGGGCATTGAGTTACTCTCAAACCGAGCCTTTCTTTAAAGCCGACATAGAAAAGATAAGTGAGGAAAAACTCAAGGCACTAACTATAGAAGATGAAGCACAGATGAGAACGGTAAAAGAACAGTTAGAAAAAACTGTCTCTCTTGGGAAGACAATACTTCCTGATGTAATGGGAGTGGTAGAGGGCATAGAAGAACCAGGAAGACTCGCCGACCTCGTTGCCTCAAATATTGGATTAAAAACAGACCAGGCTCAAGAAATACTTGAGATAATGGACCCTGTTCAGAGACTCAGACGTGTCAGCGAAATATTAGTAAGAGAGATAGAGCTCCTGACAGTCCAGCAGAAGATTCAGTCTGAGGCGAGGGGCGAGATTGATAAGACGCAGCGCGAGTATTTCCTGAGAGAACAACTCAAGGCAATACAAAAAGAGCTTGGGGAAATCGATGAAAGGGCAGAAGAGGTAAGGGAGTTCAGGAAAAAGATTGAAGATGCAAAGATGCCAGAGAAGGTGATGAAAGAGGCAGAGAAACAGCTCAAACGTTTAGAAAAGATGCATCCTGATAGTGCAGAGGCAGCTACTGTAAGGACATATCTTGATTGGTTAGTTGAATTACCTTGGTCGAAATCAACAACAGATAACCTTGATATAAAGGCTGCAGACAAAGTTCTCAATGAAGATCACTATGATCTCGAGAAGGTAAAAGAACGCATTTTAGAGTACCTTAGTGTAAGGAAACTAAAAGAAAAGATGAAAGGTCCTATACTCTGTTTTATTGGTCCTCCTGGTGTTGGGAAAACCTCTCTCGGTAGGTCTATAGCAAGGGCATTAGGAAGAGAATTTGCCCGTATGTCCCTTGGGGGCATGAGAGATGAAGCAGAAATAAGAGGCCACAGAAGAACTTATGTAGGTGCACTTCCTGGAAGGATAATTCAAGGTATTAAAACAGCGGGAACAAACAACCCTGTTTTTATGCTCGATGAGATTGATAAGATAGGAATGGATTTCAGGGGAGATCCGTCATCAGCCCTCCTCGAGGTACTTGATCCAGAACAGAATTTTTCATTTGTGGATCATTATCTTGCTGTTCCATTCGACCTGTCAAAGGTTATGTTTATTACAACTGGTAATCTTGTGGATACAATACCAAGCCCCCTGAAAGACAGGATGGAAATTATTTATCTATCTGGCTATACAACAGAAGAAAAGCTTGGTATTGCAAAGAATTATTTGATACCAAAACAGTTAGAAGAACACGGTATCAGCAGTAAGATATGGAAAATTACAGACTCGGGGCTTCGGAGTATGATCTCACAGTACACAAGGGAAGCAGGTGTCAGAAACCTTGAGAGAGAAATTGCAAACTCCTGCAGAAAGGTAGCAAAGCAGATAGCCGAGGGCAAGGAAAAAACATTTGTAATAAATTCACAGAATCTGCATAGATACCTCGGCGTTCCTAAGTATCTTCCCGAAGAAGAAATGGAAAAGGATGAAGTGGGTGTTTCGACAGGCCTTGCATGGACAGAGACTGGAGGAGATATCATCTATGTAGAGGCGACGCCCATGAAAGGTAAAGGACATCTTACCTTAACAGGACAACTCGGAGACATTATGAAAGAGTCTGCTCAAGCTGCCCTGAGTTATGTACGTTCTCGGTCAAAGGAACTCGGCATAAAGGATGATTTATTTTCTAAAACAGACCTCCATATTCATGTCCCCGCAGGTGCGATACCAAAAGATGGGCCCTCAGCAGGTATTACAATGGCCACAGCTATTGCCTCTGCAATCATAGGAAAGCCTGTAAGAAAAGATATTGCTATGACAGGAGAGGTTACTCTGAGGGGCAGAGTTTTACCAATCGGCGGGCTGAAGGAAAAAACGCTCGCTGCAAAGAGGATGGGAATTAAAAAGGTTATTATTCCTAAAAGGAATAAAAAAGACCTTGACGATATTCCAAAGTACATCAAAAAAGATATGGAGTTCGTTTTCGCCGAAACAATGGATGATGTACTCAAGGTAGCTCTGAGAAAAACAGATAGTCAGAAGCTAAAAAAGCGCTAATAAGGTAATCGGTACCAATTCAGCGGTCAAAAAGGCAAAGGGCTAAGAATAAACGATTATAAAGACTGTTACAAAATTTCTTTTTGGTAGCCGCAGGCTTTAGCCTGCAATTTAAAGGTAGAATGTTGAAAATAAAAAAATTATACAAACTAAAGTTTGCGGCTACGATTCAAATTTTTTGCAAAACCCCTATTCACTGACATGATGCTCTCTCAAATCGGGGAGTTAGCCCTTTTAAGGCACATACGGCAAAGGTTTGGAAAACCTTCACCCAATATCATCGTGGGTATAGGAGATGACGCTGCCTTGTTAAAACCTGTAAATAAAAACCTCCTCGTGACTACAGACATGATGGTGGAAGGAGTACATTTCAATCTTAGTTTTATAACCCCCTATCAACTGGGGTTCAAACTGGTCTCTGTTAATGTTAGCGATATATATGCTATGGGAGGAAAGCCTAAATTTCTTTTAATCAGTATCGCCATGGACAAAAACACAGAGGAAAATATATTTGACTATTTTTTTGATGGGGTTACAGATGCAATGGAACTCTATGGCCTATCCATTGTCGGCGGAGATCTTTCAGCTTCAGAGAAAGGCATGGCTTTATCAGCAACCCTTATTGGATATACAAAAAGATATATTAGACGCTTCGGTGCTAAGGTAGGTGACAGGATATACGTAACAGGGAGCTTAGGAGACTCAGCCTGCGGCCTTGAGCTGCTCAGGAAAATAAAAAGTCCTGTGTCCTTCGACAGCTCAAAGCGAAGAGCGAAGGGTAAAGAGCTAAGAGTAAAGGGTAAAGACACTTTGCTTTATGCCCTCAGTCCTCAGCCCTCAGCAAAAGGCTTATTAAAATGGATTGATGTTAAGCCTTTGCTCAGAAAGCATCTCATGCCTGAGGCAAGGCACCCGGAAAAATTTATCAGTAACGCAACTTCAATGATAGATATAAGTGATGGCCTTCTTATTGATTTATCGAGGCTCTGCGATGAAAGTAAGGTAGGTGCGAAAATATATGCAAAAAAAATCCCTATATCTCCTGAACTCAAAAAAGTTGCCTCATACCTTCGCATTTCTCCAATCAAACTGGCCTTATCAGGTGGAGAAGATTATGAAATGTTGTTTACTGCTCATCCTGAGAGAAAAGTAAAGGCAATATATATTGGAGATATTACAGAATCGGAAAGAGTTATTGTAGATATTTCAGGTAGAGAAAAGAAATTTTCAGCGGAAGGATACCAGCATTTTGGCTTTCAGAGATAAGCTTAGAAGTATTATTACGCTAAAGGAACCGCCTCACAGGATAGCCTTAGCCTTCTCAATTGGTGTATTTATAGGGATGTCTCCATTTCTGGGTTTCCACGCAATATTGGGGGCAGCAATTGCATGGGTTTTCAGGCTGAACATATTTGCTATCCTTGTCGGCATAAATGTCACAAATCCATGGACTATCGTGCCTATATATACTTTTTGCACATGGATAGGTGCACAATGTCTCGGGAAAGAACAGATCATTCCAGAAATAAATTGGTCAAATATTAACTTCAGCTATCTCCTGGATAGTTTCAAACCTATCCTTTTGCCTTTCGTCTTTGGCACACTACTGGTAGGTTCTCTTACAGCCATCGTCAGCTATATCGTCATTTACAATATCACAAAAAGATCACACCGCCTACAATAAACTATTTACTTTTAGCTTCTGGCCCTGTTTTTAGTAAAACCTCAATCTTGGCCTTCGACCTTAAATCAGCTATCCACTTCTCCTTTAGCTCTTGTGCCCTTCCAGCTTCAAGCTCTCTCTTAAGTTTATCCTTGATCTCATCAAAAGTTAACTGGCGTTCTGGTTTCTTATCTTCCACTTTTATAATCACCCAATTATTTTCTGTCTTAATCAAGTCACTTACTTCGCCCACATTTAACTTGAATGCCACATCTTCAATCTCAGGAAGCATTCTACCTTTATGGATGTAGCCGATATCTCCGCCCTTTATTCTGTAAATATCCTCAGACATCTTTGACGCAAGAGCTGCGAAATCCTCCCCGGCTTTTGCCCTGACAAGTATCTCGGTAGCCTTTTTTTCGTCTTTAGTAGATATAAGTCTGAGTCTTACACTTTCTGGCTGTTTAAACTTTGAAGCATTTTTTTCGTAATAATTTTTAACTTCCTCTTCACTTAATTTCGCTGGCTCAGTCACCATTTTGGAAATAGCTAATTGTATAAGCATTTCCTTTTTAACCCATGCCCGCAGTTTTTCTTCTGTCAAACCCGCTTTATTGAGAGCTGTTTTATATTCTTCTTCTGATTTGAACTTGCCCCTGATCTTCTCCATTTCGGCATTTACCTTTTCCTTATCTGGTTTCATGCCTTTTGCTACAGCATCCTGAAATTGAAGCTCCCGGTTGATAAGCTCTTCGAGCGCTTTCCCATAGTATCGTTTGCGTTTCTCAATCGGTATATAACGGTGAAATGTGATTTGAGGTATCAATCTATTTAACTCCCTATCAAGGTCTTTTGAAGTTAAAGCTACGCCATTAACCCTCCCAACCACTGCATCATCAGCATATGATGATACGGAGAAAAGAACAATTACAAGGAACGACAAAAAAAATCTATTCATATGGAAAAACCCCCTTTAATTTTATAATGCAGGATATGAGTCATAAGATTCAAGTCATGCGTTAAAAGAATGAGAAAATCTTTTGTTGATTTTTGTATAAGTAAACAGGATAAAGCCAAAAATAGAAAAAAACTAAAAGTTGTAATATAATACGACTTATTTAATCTGAAATATCTACGGAGGTACTAATGGTAAAGATTTATTATGAAAGAGATGCAAATTTAAAGATTCTTAAGAAAATGAAGATAGCTGTGATTGGTTATGGAAGCCAGGGCCATGCCCATACCAATAACCTAAAAGAGAGTGGGATGGATGTGATAGTAGGCGAGACGAAAGGAGTAAACTGGGAAAAGGCAAAAAAGGCAGGCTTCAATGTCCTCACAGCTTCCGAGGCCGCAAAGAAAGCAGACCTGATAATGATGCTTGTGCCTGATGAATATATGGCAGATATATACAGAACAGAAATAGCACCCAATATCAAAAAAGGGACATATTTAGGATTTGCCCATGGCTTTAATATCCATTTTGGTCAGATAGTGCCTCCAGCAGGTGTGAATGTTTATATGGTTGCTCCAAAGGGACCTGGACATCTTGTCAGGTCTGAATATTTAAAAGGCACTGGTGTCCCATGTTTGATTGCAGTCCATCAAGATCCTTCAAGGAATACAAAGAATGTTGCTCTTGCATATGCCTCTGGAATTGGTGGTGCAAGAGCAGGTGTAATAGAAACAACTTTCAGGGAAGAGACGGAGACAGATTTATTCGGCGAGCAGGTTGTCCTCTGCGGTGGCCTCACATCCCTTATCCTTGCAGGTTTTGAGACCCTAGTCGAAGCTGGTTATTCACCAGAGATGGCATACTTTGAGTGTCTTCATGAAGTAAAGCTTATTGTTGACTTAATATACGAAGGTGGAATTTCTATAATGAGATACTCTATTAGCAATACTGCCCAGTATGGAGATCTGACCCGTGGACCGAGAATTATCACAGAGGAAACAAGGAAGGAAATGCGAAAGATACTTCAGGAGATACAGTCTGGGCAGTTTGCAAAGGAATGGATATTGGAGTGCAGGGCAAACAAGCCAGTATTCAATGCCCTTACAAAAAAGGGTGAAGAACATCCTATTGAAAAAGTTGGTGCAAAACTCAGGGCTATGATGCCCTGGCTTAAGAAGGGAAAACTTGTAGATAAAACCAAGGCATAAAACAGTTACAGGTGACGAGTAAGAAGTGACTGTAGGTGCACTGGTTATTTGTTCCTAAATATGTTACGAATCGCTCTCGATGGCTATCCATTTATCATCATATTTGCCTTTATTACAGTACTCGTCTATATTTTTAGCAAACCGTGGATAGCTGTTTTTCCGTTGATCATTACAGTCTTCATGACCTTCTTTTTCAGAGACCCTGAAAGACAAATTCCTGAAGGCAATAGCATCTTTGTATCTCCTGCAGACGGGAAGGTGATACTTATAAGAGACGTGCATGAGAAGAATTATCTAAAATCTGGGGCGAAAATGGTGAGCATATTTATGTCGCTCTTTGATGTACATGTCAATCGTGCACCATGCGACGGTAAAGTTAGTTTAATAAAGCACTCCGCTGGAAGGTTTGTGGTAGCCCATAAAAATGCTGCTTCAATCGAAAATGAAAATACCGTCATGATCCTTGATGGAAAAAATGGAAAAATCCTCGTAAGACAGGTCGCAGGTTTTCTCGCAAGAAGGATTGTCTGCAGGGTTAAAATTGGCGATGCCCTTAAACGTGGTGAACGATATGGCATGATAAAGTTCGGTTCGAGGCTTGATGTTTACCTGCCAAAGGATTCCGAGGTTAAGGTTTCGTTAGGTGATAAAGTAAAGGCAGGAGAGACAGTAATTGCCGTGGCTAAGCATGCTATCTGATATCTCTGGACTTCTTATTAAAAAAGGATTTTAAGGCTCTTTGCTTTATTCTTTCGAGTAACCTCCTCGCCCAGACAAACTCTGTTGCAAGAATCGCTAAGCCTGCTGGAATCACCACTATTGCAGGACCTGGCAATACCGTCATAGCCAAGCCTATTAATAGTACTGTAAAACCGATAACAATCTTGATAGATCGCTTTGTCTGTTGAAGTGTTTTAATCATGCTGAACAATGCAAAGAACTCCTCATTTTTAAACCCTTAGCCCAGTTAATTCGTAAATTTTTAAGACGATGACGGATATAGTATTTTCGCTCATTCTCGGCTCGATATACATCGAGCCTCCGAGGCAAATTCTTTCGAAGAAAGAATTTAAAGCCGCTCAAATACTACATCCGTCATCGATTTTATGAATAATACAGGTTAGACTTTAAACTCATTTAACCCAAAAATGCAATTATTCGGGGGAATTCTTGCCTGTAATAATTTTCAAAATCTCTTTATATCGTGCGACTGTCCTTTCCACAATCTCATCGGGAAGCACGGGACCAGGATATGTTTGATCCCAGTCGAGGGTTAGCAAGTAATCCCTTACGATCTGTTTGTCAAAGCTATCCTGGCTTCTGCCAGGAGCATAATCCCTCTTAGACCAGAAGCGGGATGAGTCAGGTGTTAAGAGTTCATCGATCAGCATAAGCTGGTTATTATTTAATCCAAATTCAAACTTTGTATCCGCTATTATAATACCTTTTCTTCCTGCTATATCCCTTGCCTTCGAATATACCTTAAGACTTATATCTCTTAACCTTTCTGCCACCTTCGGTCCCACCAATCCCATGACCTCATCAAAGGACATATTTATATCATGTCCCACCTTTGCCTTCGTGCTCGGTGTAAATATTGGTTCGTCAAGTCTTGAAGATTCAACATAGCCTTTTAAAAGTCTATTACCACAGACAGTCCCAACTTCTTTGTATTCTTTCCATCCCGAGCCAGAAAGGTAACCCCTTACAACACATTCCACAGGAAGCGGACTTGCCTTTTTTACAAGCATACTCCGTTCTTCTAGGATTTCTTCATACTTATGTAATTTCTTTGGAAAATCGTCTACCTTTGTAGCTACAACATGATTTTGAATGATATCATTCATTTGTCCAAACCAGTAGATGGATATCTGGGTAAGCGCCCTACCTTTTTCAGGAATCCCGTTCGGTAGGACAACGTCAAAAGCTGAAATACGGTCAGTAGCTACGAGGAGCAGGTACTCTCCGAGGTCATAAATGTCCCTCACTTTTCCGCGCCTAAGAAGAGTAATATCAGGGAACTCTGTTTTCAAAATTACTTTATCCATAATTGCTGACTCTGTCATTCCCGCACAGGCAGGCTGTTGCAGAATGCTTTAAAAAATTACCCCCAGAGAGAAGGATTTCGCCTC
>CAZXCW010000043.1:0-16054 GCA_964639385.1 uncultured Nitrospiraceae bacterium | reverse complement strand
TTCCTTTTCAAGTCGTTACAGCATTATATCGGTGCTATTGGCGAAAGTCGGGTTTAATTCTAAAGTAAAATCCTCCAATATCCTTCCTGTTATAATCTCCAATTCCATATACCTCAGGCCAATTATATCATAAAAACGATAAGCCCCCTTGAATCCTCTTCATTAGTACCGCACATACAGCTCTGTTTTGGAATAAACAGTTAGATTTGGATTGTTGGGATTGCTCTCGCAAATAGCATACAGAGCACCGATTTCATTAAAAACACGAAGCAGATTCTTTCCCCAGTACCCTGCTCCCACTACGGCTATTTTTACCATTATCTTCCCACCATCAAAAATTCTATATCTTAACACCTGTAAACATCCGATCAACCTTTGCCAAACATCGTCTTTAACGCCTTTTGAGCTTGTGACAAGATGTCTTTTGAAATCCAGAGAGATGTCTTAGAAAGCCTATCAAGTGCCTCTTTTGACCCAGCATAGCTTAAATGCCCGACTGCTGCAGACCACAACACAATACCCAATGAGCCATGCACTTCTATACCAAGAGAGTTAGCAAAAACCCTTGCTTCTATGTCGTCAGTCAAAAACCAGTCAGGCTTAAGTCTTCTGGCAAGGATAATCGCCTCTGCCTCACCAAAACCCAATAGTCTTGCAAAAAATAAAGACTCAGCCTTTGCGGCTTCATCTGGTAGCAGGGGTTCGATAATCATCCATTCTGGTCTATGTTTTCTCCAGAGGGGGTATAACTCGTTCATTTCAGCATCTACCATGCCGGGGATATATACCTTACCTGCTTTCTGAAGTAGTTCTAAAAGTCCTGCCTCTTTTAGATGTAGAATCGGACCAGTATCACAAATAATCAGCTTCATTTAATAGCTGCTTTTATCTTTAATGCCCATTCAATATCTTCCTTCATAAACTTCTCCATTAGTTCAAGTCTGTTATGGCGGATAAATTCTTGTAAAGCAGTCCGCACTAACTCCCCTTCATCAGTAAACCACCCGCTCTTTACATAATTTTCAAGTTCCATTCCCAGTTTCTCTGGAAGAGTAACCGTAATTGTCTTCATTCCTTTCACCTCCTGCCTTTATTTTATCATTTTTATCCGTAGCTGCCTTATAACGATTCTTATCTAATTACTCGCCGAAAGCATCCCTGCGGAAACAACTCGTCTGTGCTCTCAAAAGGGAGAGTTCTTTTGTTGAAATAGGATACTTAAAACACATATTAACCCTTTACTTACTAACCCCTTAAAAGAACAATTGAATTCTTTATGGGTCAAAAATCTGACTCTTGAATCCTTGAACTCTTTTAACAACAGACTAACAATTGTATAAGAAGATTTTCTATGACCCTTTGGATAGGTGAGACACTATACTCTATTATTCGTGGAGAGACTAGTAGCCTATTTAAGCTTTAATTCCTACTCTTCTATTGCACTCCTATTACTGTTGGTGGTGCGGGTGGAGTGATATCTGCCGGAGGCGGTGAAGAAGATCCTATATATTCATAGGCACCGATATCGTAGACGCCATTATATGGCCTTACATTCCCTTCAAAATCATCTATAGGAGGAGATATAGTTGTACCTGCATCGATAGCAGGAGAACCGGAGAGTAAATGAAAATTTTCATGGGCAGTATCGGCAAACTTAGGATCAGTTCCGAAGAGATTGTGATCTTGACTATTGCCTGAAATAATATAATAGTCACTGGTAGAATTCATGTAGCTGATGTTATTGCGAAATACAGCACCAGTTCCATTGTCAAGGTAAAGTCCATAAGAACCATTATGGTAAACGGTGTTATTATATACATTTAATGGGCCATTTCCAGAAAGTCTAATACCATAAGTTAAATTGTTATAGACTATATTATTTCTTATGTTACATGAACTACACCACGCCACATAGATACCATCTCCTCTACGTTGACCTTGAGCAGAAAAACCATCTGCCGTGTAACCTGCGCCATAATCAGAGTGCCCATTGTTGTAAACTTTATTTTTTTCAACTAAAATAGTATATACATTGTTTTGAATCTGAATACCAATGCCATAAGCATTGTTACAAATGTTATTTCGTACGGTCTGATGGTGTCCACCTATATACAAACAGTATCCCCTTTTGCACAAGCCAACATCGTGAAAAGTATTGTTGCTGATTTCGATGCTATAAGTATTGGGGTTTGTAAGAATAGCACTCTCGCCTAAATGATAAAATTCATTGTTCAATATTTTTAAATCATGGGATATATTACCAGAATAATCTGTTATTTTTATCCCATTACGGCCATAACCCTGACTGTAATCAGAAAACAATGAACTGTCATATTTAGGGTTGGAATCCGTTATTTTAAGTCCATTTATCTCTATATATGTAGAATTCTCTACGGTTATTATATGATCTCCGTTTACATAATTGTTCGAATATCCATCTACTATAACGGTATCCCCGGGATAAGATTTAAAGACTATCCAGTTAGTTGATGTACCAGATTTATTTTGTATATGAAAATTACCGTAAGTCCCCTGCCTAACATTTACTGTATCACCAGCTTGAACGATGTCAGCTGCCTTTTGGATATTTCTGAAAGGGGCTGACTGAGAACCATTATTACTGTCACTACCCGATGGAGAAACATAATAAATAGTTGCATCTGCAGATTCCCTAATTATAAATAATGGGAATAACACAAAAAAAATAACCATCAAAGCATTAAAATTGAAACTTTTCAGCCTCTCCATTTTAACTCCTTTGAATCAAACCTTTAGAATTCAATTTTTAACATTTCGACTTTTTATAAACCCTAAAAAGATCTTTTTCCAAAATTCGTATTTAAAAAATTATACTATTAATAACGTAAATCTTTCAAGTAGTATGTGATTCGAACTACATTTTAGATCCTTTGAAATATCAGGACCCTGAAAAAATCTAATTGCTATACTTGAAACATTTTCAGAGTATATCTCATAAATTGCCTATGAAATCAACTATCCTATCTATCTCTTTAACTCCAATCTTATCATGTACGGGTAAATTAATAATGTGATCACAAGTCCTTTCGGCAATTGGGCACATCCCTTTTTGATACCCTACTTTTTCCCATCTACTAAGATTTGGATGTATAGGGGAAAGAAACCAATCACCTATTTCTATTCTCCTTTTTTTTGCCTCAGCAAGCACTTCCTTTTTATTCTTGACCAGAACAGGATACCGTAAAAAAACTGGCTCATAGTCTTCCGTTAATCTTATAGCCTTAATACCTTTCTGAGTCAATAGATTCTCATATAACGATGCAACCCATTTTCTATGGTCAATTATTTTATTGATATCTATAAATTTCTTTTTGAGAAGATTCTGCTGCCATTGAGACATTTTCTTCTCATACCCATCAGGCATCTTATAATTAAGTTCTTCATTTGAAGATGAACCAATCGTTATACCACACTTTGAAAGATTTCTATAGCTATCCTGAGCAAACCAGAATAAAGATGACTTGAAAAGTCTTGAGTATGTAAGATACTGAAGCCTTAAAAGCAAATTTTCTCTGTAAGATGGATTTGTGAACTTTTGGTAGATTTTCTCCATTTTTTCTAAAAGCTGCTCATTATTAATAACAGCCCATCCCCCAAGACCTGTTGTTATAGGTTTTGACCATTGCGATGAGAAGAATGCGGCATCTCCAAAGGTCCCGACTTTTTCCCCCTTATATTTTGAACCAATAGCATGACAAGAATCTTCAATTACATAAAGATTATACCTTTTAGCGATATCATTAATAGCATCCATCTCGGCAGGAATGCCAAATGTATGCTGTACAACTATAGCCTTAGTCTTTTCTGTTATTTTTTCTTCAATTTTCTGAGGATCAATATTATATGTTTCAGGATTAATGTCCACATAAATAGGCCTTGCGCCAAGATAGGTAATAGCATTAGGAACAACAATGCAGGTAAAGCCCGGAAGGATAATCTCATCCCCCTGGTTTATTTTTATAGCTTTTAAAATGGCATAAAGAGCAACACGACCTTTTAAGAAAAAATATGTATTCATGGGTGTTCTCATTTTTAAGATAGCCCATGTCCCTTGATAAAAAATCTTATGCTTCCCCAAATAGAGCCTAAACCATAGGAGAAGTGAAGAACAGGAAAAATTATAAATAGAGCAGAAAAGCATTTGAAGCCATGTTTTAAAGAAAGCCTTAAAGAAAAAAACATATTGACACTACAATAAAGCGCAAAAACAAAAGCAAACAGATATCTAAGGGGATGATAAAAAAAAGATAAAAAAAAGCTGCTTATTAACGAAACAACAAAAAATAAAGGGACAAGGTGTCTAATAGAAAATGGAATATTAGCAAATCTTAAGCTATAAACTACCCAAAAACCATTCCAAAAATTGTTTCTCGCAAGGGCTTTTAAAGTAGAACGAGCCTGATAATGACTTACAATATCAGGCACAAGAAGTATCTTGCCACCTGCCTTTTTTAACCTCAGGTTAAATTCTATATCCTGATTTCTTACTAGATTTTCATTGAAAAGACCAATTTTATCAAATGTATTTCTTTTATAGCATCCAAAAGGTACCGTATCGACATATTTAGGGTCTTTTAGACCTATCCTAAAATAGGCATTACCCACACCGAAAGGATGGGAAAGAGCTAATGCTATTGATTCTGCAATAATGGTGTTATCACCTGGTATCGTAACCCATTTTCCACCAACATTATCTACATTATATTCTTTTAAATATTTTATGCATTTCAAGATGTAATCTTTTTCATAGATAGTGTGAGCATCCATACGCATAACTATCTCCCCTTTAGCATTTCGAATTCCGATATTTAAGGCGTTTGGAACTATTTTTCCAAGATTATCTAATAATCTTATAAATGAATACTTTTCTATGTATCCTTTAACTATATTTCTTGTCCTATCTTTACTTATGCCCTCAATTACCAAGATTTCTAGTTTATCTTTTGGGTATTCATTGGCTATGATAGAGTCAAGACAACGACCTAAAAATCTCTCTTCATTTCGACAAGGTATTATAATTGAAACAAAAGGAAGACCATTCATAATTTTCTAATTTTGAAAAATTATAATACCTCGTAAAAATCTATGAATATCTAACGGTCCATTCAAGTAAAAAACTTTTCATGAATTTCTAACACTAATAGCATCGAGTATATTAATTTTGCGGGACATAGGGGACCAATCTAAAAGTTTTATTCAAACTAGAGTTCAGAAATAAAATCTACTTTTTTCTTATCTTTAAATTTTAAATTAACTCCATCATTAATCTCGATATCTAAGTCGTTATTAAAATACCTTTTACATTCTTTTATTAATACATTTTTTTTTATATCATTCATTTCATCCTCTATATTCAGGTGCAGAAAGCCTTTTTTGTGTTGGATCGCCTGATAATTTAACAACATTTTATGGTTCATGGCTATATTTTTGAAAACATAATAAAGAGTTAAACTTGGATATTGATCCTTAAAACCATATATTACTGTTCCAACCCTTCCTAAAACTTCTTTGATTACATGATGTTTCATCCCGCAAGCACAACGTATATTTCTATCCATTTCAATGTAATCGCCCAACTTATATCTTATAATTGGGAATGACATTGAACACAAATTAGTAACGATTATGCTATGATTCTCTTCCTCCACGATTATAGTTTCCATGTTAATATGCATATTCCCTTGAGCACACTCAAAAGCGACAATACCAGCCTCAGCTGAACCATATTCACTAATAATTTTCTTTTCGAAGGCCTTCTGAGCCTCACTTTGATATTTATCAAATATCTTTTCTGAAGTGCCTTTAATCATTTTGAGGTTAAATCTAAAATCATTGTTACTCGCGTTAACTCTTTTTGCTATTTCATAAATCATAGAAGAATATCCAGCTAAAAAAGAGGCTTTCTTTAATTTCTTAATGAATTTATCAATTTCCTCTTCTCTATAAGAAAAAAGTCTGAACCTGTTTTGTAAATAATCTAACATTTTTGTTTTAATTTGTTCTTTAAATGAGAGGTTATATCCCCATAGATAGCCATTTCTTTCCCATGGCTTCACATTATGCCAAGAGTATCCCCTAAAAATTGATGCCCGGTGCCATGCATCCCAATCTTTATTGCGAAAAAAGACTATAGGTCTGCCTGTACTACCAGAGGTTTCTGAGTAAAATAATTTTTCTGGAAAATCTTTGATTTGGATAGTATCTACATTTTCCAATAACTCTTCCTTTGTTATTTGGGGTATACTTTGTAAATCTGCCAATGATTTAATGTCATTAGGGTGGATGTGGTTTTTATCATACTTATTTCTGTAATAAGTAGAATTTTGGTAGGAATGATTAAGAAGTACCTTTAGTTTTTTAAATTGATAATCTTGAAGCTTTTTAATGTCCCAATTCTGGCTTTTTAATAAAAAATCAAAATGATCAAAGATTTTGCTATTCCTTATTAATATTCCAAATAAGTATGCCGCCTTTCTAATCATCTTGTCCCGACAACATTTTTTCTAATTCAAATCTTTTTAGTTTCAATATTAAAATTTATAAATTCAAACTTTCCCTTCTTTGAATTCTACCAATTGGCTTAAAATCAACACAAAGATTAGCACCATTTTAAGAATCTAAAGTTATTTTTAGAAAAATATTATGCTAATCTTTTTATGTATATGATCTGTTGTCATGTCTCATTAATAACTCCCCTCAAACTGTCATTACTGCGGAAGTAGGAATCCAGAACAATTGTCTCTATACTTCCGTTTACACTAGAATGATCAAAGAAAAAAGTGCAAAGAACTTAGGACAACCCACTAGCGTCCGACAAAACTGACATTTTAGTTAAATTCTATATAAAACTTTCAACATCAACTTTTAACCAAGGGCTTGATCTCAGAAAAATTTTTATTTTTTTTTGCTACAGATTTTAATAATGATTCCCATTGTGGAAGAACATTTTCCCAATCAAACTCTTCTGCTTTCCTTCGAGCATTTCTTGAAATATTTTCAGCAAGACTATGGTCAGTAAGAAGACGACAGATAGCATAGGCCATGTTATCAGGATCATTGGGTGAAACTAACAAAGCTTCCTTCTCGTCCTCTATAAGATATGGAATGCCACCTACATTTGTACTGACTACACATAACCCGCAGGCCATAGCTTCAAGTACACTAACCGGAGTGTTATCCACATTTGTTGTATTTAGGAATATATCGCCTCTGTTCATCCATAAAGGAACTTCAGTTTTGGGTATGCCTCCAGGAAAGGTTATTAAATCTCTTACACCCAGCTTAACTGCTACTTGTTGAGTTTTCTGGAAACTCCTGTCGCCTTTATCAGGACCTGCCATGATTAAATGGATATTCGGAAAATCTTTACTAAGTTTAGCTAAAACTTTAGGTGCTAAAGATGGGTTGTAAGTCTCCTGAAATGCCCTTAGCCAAACCAACCGTGGTTGTACTTGTGTGCGTAATATAAAATGATAAACATTTTGATTAAGCGGATTGGGTATCAGATATATATCGTTGCGATAATTACGCATTTTCTCTAACAAATAGCGTGATGGTGCAGTTACGGCAGTGGCGGAACGTAGCAAACTTTGTACGCGGGTTGGCCAGCGATTTGAAAAGATAGGTAGGTTACCTCCGCGAAGCATAAGAATATAGGGTTTGCCAAGACGACGTAGCAACCAGCAAACCACCTCAGCCCACGCGAAAGCTGGTCCGCTGTATACATCCACCTGTGCTATTAAGTACTGGTGCCGCTGACCCCAGGTAGTATATAGCATATTTACTAGCCGCGATAAACGTCCGCTACGATTAGATGTAGTAACCACATGCCAGCCAGCATTTACCAATTGGATAGCAAGATCCTCGCAGATACTACGATTGATACCAGAGCTGGACAAAAAATTGCCAACCAATAAAATTTTTTTATTTAATTCCTTATTCATGCCCTTTTACATTATATTTTTTATATTTTTTCTTAACTTGGTTAACATTTGCAAGCCTTCTCATAAATATATAGTTGAAAAAGATTTGATAAAATTTTAAACCTTTAACATCCTGTTCTGTTTCAAAAGTTTTAGATAAATATCATTTGTCGCTCTGACCATTTTTCCGATGCTAAATTCATTTGCTATTTTCTTTTTCCCGCTTTCTCCCATTCGTTTTGCCTTTCCCTCATTAACAATGAGATTAATTATTCTCTCTGCAAATACTATTGCATCATTTGATGGACAGAGGAAACCTGTTTTACCATCAATGACTAACTCAGCATTTCCTCCAGAATCAGTTGCAACGACTGGGAGTCCTGCTAACATTGCCTCCATTATTGCATTGGACATTCCTTCATAATGAGATGTTAGCACGAAGACATCCATACACTGCAATAGGGCAGGAACATCTGCCCTCTCTCCAGTAAAAATAACATTATCTGTGATCTCAAGTTTTCGGGCATATTCTTCTAAATTCTTTTTTAAAGGCCCATCACCTATGATAAGAAATTTAATTTCATTATTTTTATTTATTGATGAATTTAAAATAATCTTTGCGGCATCCAGGAACAACTTGTGATTTTTTACCGGATCAAGTCTTCCAACAGTTCCAATAACTTTTGGGGATATTTTGCTTTTTTGATTGTTATTATTATCCTCGGCTCTAAAAGAAGTTATGTCAATACCATTGTAAATAGTAAAAACTTTTTTAGCATTAAAAGAATATTTTTTTACAAGAACCTCTGAGGCCTTTTGTGTATTACAGATTATTCCATGGGAAAATAAAGCAAGTAGTTTATCCAAATAAATCTGGAACTTAGTCTTACTCTTACCTATTTCAGGCAGACTACGTTCAGAAGCAATAATGATGGGTGCTCTGCAAAGGATTGCAGCAATTCTGCCATAAGAGTTTGCAGAAAATAAGAAAGTATGCACGATTCCAGGTTTTATATCTCTTATTAATTTTATGAGCTTGAACAATCTGGCAAATTCTTTATTTTTCTTCCTTGGTAATTCTATTATTTGAATATTTAATCTCCTTATCTCATCAGCCCAAAAACCACCCTTGCTTAAGCTTATTACTATTGGATAGAACTTTTCCCTATTAATACCTTTCACGAGTTCGTAGAGTTGTCTTTCAGCCCCGTCCATACTCAACTGGCCAATGACATAGCAGATTTTAATCATTTGTCTCCCCTTAATCTAACCGGAGGATATTTCCCATTAAAACTACCCTTTAAGAAATATCTGAGAAATTGAGTAATCCCACTTAATTGCGCATCTAACAAATTAGTTGAAGCATTGTCGGTTACCATTCTTGCTTTTAACCTATAAGGGTCTGTGCTAGAATCATTCCAACCTACATCAATAGTTCTTGCAGATAAATAACCTGCCTTCTTAACTAACTCAATCTCCCTGTCTGTATAATCCCCGTTAGGATAAGCAAAATGTCTACATTCTTCCCCTAATAATTTTCCTATCTCATCTTTGGACTGAACAATTTCTTTTTTACATTCATCATAAGTACAAGTAGTCAGTATAGGGTGAAAACAAGAGTGCGATTGAAAATCAATAAAGCCTCTCATCAACATTATTTCCTTTTTATTTAATGCCTGTCTTTCTTCTTCAGGATATTCCTTAGTGGGTGTGAAACTAAACTTTTCCCTCATAGAATTAATTCTTTCCTTGTTATTATATTTCTTTAGAGGATTTGCATTAACACCATTTACTCTAAACCAGAAATGGCGATTAGTATTCATTATCTGACTGCAAAGGTATATAGTTGGGACAACGCCATATTTTTTAAAAACTTTTAGGAGGTTAAAATTTCCTTTATGTCCATCGTCTAATGTGATTATCAAACCTCTTTTAGGTACATATGCCCAATTTTTTGAGTGGATTGCGTTAACTAAATTATCCAAAGAAATAAAATTGTACCTTTTCGAAAGATACTTTAAATGTCTATCTAAAACATCAGGTTCTGGAGCATGATAAACAAGAATAGAAACTTTTTTCTTTGCATAAATATTTCTGATAAGAAATGGAATACCACTATATCTTATAAAAAATGAAGCTATTTCCTTAAGTATTTTACTTATTCTTTTGTAAATACCACTCACAAATATATATTAGCTAATCGAATTTTATTCCTGGTTATATTTACTTGAAACCTTTGAAATAGTATAACGATACTTACCAGAAACTGTCGGAGGAATATCATTTACAAATTCAACCTTTACCTGACAATCCTGTCCCATAACCAATCGTATTTTATCGGTAATCATATTAATTTCCTTATTATGTGATTCCTGAGCCTTATTTGTCTGCTTATGAGGCACTACGAGAATATGGATGAGATCAGGGTCTTCTTGAACAACCTGGAATTTATTGACCCAATCCTGGAAATAAAATAAATGAGTGAAATATTCTCCATGTATCTGTATCCCCTCCTTTGTTATAAACACATCTGATACTCGTCCTCCAACATATTTGAGCAAGGGCCATGCCCTCCCACAGGCACAAGGTTCATCTGACCAGGCTCCCACATCTCCAATACGGTAACGGATAAGAGGCATTGCAAAATTTGTTAACAAGGTAATTACAATTTCTCCTAACTCGCCTGAGGCAGCAGAAGTCCCATCTTGTCTAAGGACCTCCACATGATGAGTAAGTGGAAAGACATGTAAACCTTTATGGTAGCCACATTCGCATGCAATGGGCCCTGCCTCGCGTGAACCGTACCGATTAAAAACAGGGGCTTTAAAAACCCTTTCTATTGTTTCACGCATATGCGTGTGCAGCGTGCCTGCAGAAGCCATAATGGTCCTCGGATGATAAACGCCAAGCTTCTCTCGCTCAATGAAACGTGACAACTCATAGATACTCTCAGCATAGGCTAATATCTGAACAGGCTTAAAATCATTAATGCATTTCACATATTCATGCATTTGCACAGGTGTTATACGAAATGCATTAAGCCAGATCTCGTTTCTTAACCATCGGCCTAAGTTAGTTTTGAACTTTTCTTTTCCTACAAAAATATCCCGCTCAGAGCCCCACAGTATAATCATCTTCTCACACATTGAATATCCACTCCACAGGTCTTGAAGAATCACAAGAGATGTGCGCAATTGATGGTAATTGCGATCCTGGATAAGCCTAACCGGTTCTCCTGTAGATCCACCAGAAATATTTTCGTACCATTTTCGAACAGGAAGGTCATCTGACTTAAGTTTCTCATAATTTGTACGAATAATAGATTTTTCGAGCAAAGGGATATGGGAAAAGTTTTCAAGATTTACCGTTCCAACATCATCAACGACGCCAGCATCATGCAATACTTTTTTATAGTAAGGGACATGGCGACATGCATGGGTTAAAAGCCGCTTAAGCCTATCCTGCGATAAGGCAAGCATCTGTTCTTTGTCAAGCCATTGTAGATGTTCGTACTGATGAAACGTGGACATAATGTTACCCAATATGGAAAGTCTTATTTTCCAGAGAAATCTCTTAATTGGGAGCATCATAATTTCGCAAAGGGGTCGAGGAGCCCAGGGTTCAAGGGGTCAAGTGCCTGTTTTCTAAGTAACGTCCTATTCTTCATAGTATCCTTGTCATTCCTGCGCTTGCCCCAGCCTTGTCGGGGATCTGTAATATCTTCGTATAAATCCCTCAGAGTAGGATTACTTTTTCTGATAAGCTCTATTTTCCTCTGCCTACTCATACTCTTTATCTGTTTTTCCCTGATAATCGCGCTGAAACTATTCTCACAAAACTCATAATATACAAGTCTATGCAGATAATATCTTGCTGTAAAACATCGAGGGTTAAGATTGTTCTTGTGCTCATATACTCTTCTTAGCAGATCATCCGTTATCCCTACATAAAGGGTCGGCCGGGCATTAACCATAATGTACACTGCAAAGTGTTTATCTATCATGACACGTTTTTATCTGTCATGCTGGCTTGCCAGCATCCTTCTTCCGATCTGGAATGAGCGGGAAGGATTCCCGACAAGCGGGAATGACAAGACAAGGTAACGCTGCGGAGAAACCACTGGAAATAGCAAGTTAAAAGTTTAATTAGTAATGTTCTCGCTCAACTCATCCAATAATACATCTACAGGTTCGTTGTTTATGCACAACCGCTTCCATACTGAATAATTCAAGATATTCCAGAAAGTCATAGCTTTCTCGGATTCAGAAGATTGCATTTTGAGAATTTCTCGTATATCAAATATCTTGGAACAAAGCGGAATAAGTGGTTCAAATACTCCACCTTTTTTACCCCATTTATCGGTTGCAATCCCAAAGCTCTGTTTTGGACGATTTACGATGACATCAGGTATATCTAATTTTTTTACTATCTCCCTTAAGATATTTTTAGGGTTCTTGAGCTTTAAACTCCAGGGTATGCTAAAGATATAATTTATTAGATTTTCATTACAATATGGATAATGTACAATCTTCCCATGAGCTTGACCAAGCTTATTCCAAATGCACATAGTCGTAGAAGCACTACCTAAAAAACTGAGCAGCGAGATTACATCATAAATGGAACGATTCTTATAGTATTTCATTATAGAATATCGTCCTTCTATGACGTCAAAATCATGGACTCTAAAATAATTACAAACCCAATCTTTACTTCCATAGCATCCCAATGACCAGACTATATTATCTGGATCATCTAAAGACTTATTTAATTTATGCTCTGTCTCTAAAAGTATGTTAAGTCGTTTATAGCTAAATGATGAAATTCGTAATAACTGCAGGGGTCTGAGCGCGGTTTTAAATATTAAAGAGTTAATTCTATAAACCTGCTTATTAAGCTCTGGACCAAATATTCCATCTGCTCCTAAACCTGATATTACAATATCTTTCTTTTGCGGAAGACGTTTATATAGTAGATAGAGCAAAACAGATTGTAGATGATGTAATGGTTCTTCTGCTGAGACTATTCCTTTTATAAAACCATGAAGATATTCTTTAGTATTAAATTCATAGTAAATATGTTTGGATTTTAAAGCCTTAGATGCTGATAAGGCATATTCCTTTTCAAGGTTATTCACTGGGTCTTCAAAAGGAAACCCTGTGGAATAAGTTTCGTCACTTCCGTAAAGATTTCTACATATCTGATACAAAATTGATGAATCAAGCCCGCCACTTTGCAAAATTGAAAGCCTTTCTTTACAGATATTTAATGCACTTATCGGTTCAGTAAGTAAATTTAACGTCTGTTCTGAAATTTTCTTGATTGAACTATTTTTTCTAACAGGCTTGGGTGGGTCAAATCTCAATATAGATTTAATCTGACATTTACCATTGTCTAATTCTATGGTTATTTTTTCTCCTGCTACTAACTGCTCAATATCTTTATAAAGTGTGCGGGGTGGCATAACATAACGATAAACAAAAAACTCAGGTAATGCCTTAAGGTTCTCTTGGATAACCATCCCTGCTTCATGTAATAACCTGATATGAGTTGAACAGAAAAATTCGCCATCAGAATTTATATGATAATATATGGGTCTACCCGATATTGTTGGTTTAAATATTTCGAGAGTATTATTGTCATTTTTAAACATCACCTGTGATAAGATGACATCTTCAAAATTATTTTCTGAAACCAAAGGAGATTCAATGACTGAAAAACCCTTTTTATTTGTTATCAATTTGGATAAAAAATTATCTGTAACTATGGTTATAAAAAATGGCTTCAGTTGAAGATGCTTTATATCCGAAGATTGAAAAGTACTTTGAATTTTTGATTTTGTAATAGCTACTAAGAACACAGGGATTTAATTTAGCCTGGATAATGCAGATATTTCTCGGAGTTAACCAAAGGTAGCATCGCTTTTTCCACGATGAAAGTTGATAATATTTATAAGCCGTGAGTATAAAGGCAGGATATAGTATCTTCACTCATTCTCGGGCTATTGCCTTCCGAGGCTTTTGACTCTTTATTATTTATAATAGCCTAAGGATTATCGTCAAAAAAACCGCTCAAATACTATATCCTGTATCACGGAATTTGAAATGCCTCTTAATCCATATAATGCATTTACATAATGCAGATGGTGTGAAAAAATTAATGTTTGCATTAAAAATCAACACAAAATGCTATTCTGAACTCTATCCCATCTCCGGGGTAGGATTGAGCTTGCTTTTAAGAATACCTATATGATAGTCTCTCCCTTCGATTGTATCTATATTTCCAATGCTTCGGCGGACATTTTCTATCTTATAGCGCAGGACAAGTTGATTATAAGCAATATCACATATACGCAAACGTTCTCCTTGTATTTCAGGGTTCTCTTCCTCACAGAAGGTTTTATCATCAAGGGCTTTAATAAGCAAATTTCTGATACGCTTACCACCAGCTATTTTACCTGAAGCGCGAATAACATTCCCCTTAACAACGGCATCCCCTTTCTTATAAAGCTTTAGCAATTTGCCAACGGACTTATCTGGAAAAACCTCTAAAATCTTCTTGGCAACATAAAAATCTGCTGTTCTGTTGGCTATCAATTTGCCATTCTTTATCTCCATCACAGGCAACTTAAGATATTTCAGTGCAAGGTCAATTCCTTTTGCCTTCCTATGCTCAAATGTTTTGAATATTGCTTTGTCCAACAGATCTTCGTCTGTAACAAAATCTATACCTTTTAGCCTATCAAACGCTTCTTGTGGGGAAAAAGCACTAACCTCATTTATTTTTGCCTCCTTTTCAGAATTAAAAGCACGGTTCACATCCGGCCTTTGAGGCTCTGTTGCATTTACTGAGGTAAGCAGGACTGCCAAAAAAGATATTGTTAAAATAGTAATAACACTATATTTCATCATGTTCATACCTCCTAAATTTGTCTCTACAATTTGATCTTTTTTTCTCAAATGACTTATTCACTGTTCTGATGGCCGTTTATTAAAGTCATAGTAATCATAAACAGGCTCATAAGCTTGCATAAGCTGCCATATCTCTCGATCACTTTTGCCTTCAAGATAAGCTTTGAGGTATACAAAAGTTCCACCTCCGCCCGAACCACTTACAGTATAAAACATTAATCCATGATGGAATGTATCAAGATAGTAATTACCGGAATTGCAACCATCATAAAGCATCCTTTTATATTTTAATTTTCCTATGTCAATTTCATTTTCTTTACGGAAAATAATTGTCTTGCTCCCATAATGGTTTGGGGGGCAAACTCGACTACCACATAATCTATTTGGGTTAATAGAGGCATTTGGATTCGTAATATAATATTGTTGGTCGCCGGAATTCGCTGGATCTGGTGGTATCCCATTTGATGAGTACCATGCAGGTTTACCAGAATCCGGAAATCTTTGCACACTTCTGACTTTGTAATAAGTGGGATCGCCTGGTACCTGATAGGTTATGTAATAATTATAAGGCGGATCTCCTTGCGGATCTCCAAAATTAAAGGGCATGATACCGCTTGTCCCATCTTTGAAAATAGGCCACCAATTCGGGTATGCCTGACCTCTTATCATGCCATAAACACTAACAGCGATCCACGGGGAGGAATAATTGAAGATTTTGTCATCATCAATATAGAATATATTATCAATTCTCTCTTGATCTGCTTCAGCTTGTGTTGCAAAAACACCTCCTAATCCATAATTGGAATGCCCCTGTAGGATTATATGTGCATTCTCTGTGTACATGGCCTGTCTTGCGCTCTCGATATCCTCAACTATGTGGATTATATAGTCTTTGTTCTGGGTCTTATTAGTGTATTTCCATATATCACCCTCCTGGATAGCTCCTATACTTTTCAGAAATGAGATATAGGGAGAAGGAGTCGCAAAATATATTGGGCAGATGTATATGTGCTCTGTATTCGATGCTTGACTCGTAACATCGAGAGTCTTGCTCACCTCCTGTGACCAGGTTTCATTGTCTTTAACTTTAAAATAGATTATATGGTGGCCTTCTGAAAGCGTTGTAGTGCTAAAAGTAGCTGAAGTGCTTAATGAACCATTAATGCTCGATCGCCAACTATATCC
>CAZXCW010000042.1:0-16270 GCA_964639385.1 uncultured Nitrospiraceae bacterium | reverse complement strand
CTTTTTCATATTTCTTCAACACGTTAAGCGATCGGCTTGCCATTTCTGACCCTGCTTTTTGTTTTTTGACTATTATGGGGTGGGGGGATATGTTCCCAGCAACTTTCCTTTACCTGTATAGACCATTACAACACCTTCTGAAGGAGTAACCGAAATGGTTGCGTTAAGTTTTTTCCGCCCTTGGAGGTTAATTGTGGCATCGCAAGGACCAGTATAATCCATTATCAGGGTACCTTGTTGTCCAGTACACAAAGCGGTGCAAGTATCACTTTTGAGTTGGTTTCCTCTTTGGGTATAGGTTCCAAAAGAGATATCACAATAATATTGAAATTCACCATATAGTTGCCTCACAGATAAATCAGTAATGGAAGTAATGACCATAACTATAGCAGGTACAGAGTCAGACGCATTAATTACCATCATGCCCTCGCCAACAGCAGACCCAGCATAATTCCCGCCTGCATATGTCGTTCCTGTTCCCTCAAAATAATACTCGTTACCAATAATCTTATTAATATTGATAGCCGACACATCCGATGCTGACACCACAACCGATGCCAAGATGCATGCTATCGCTATACATAGAATCCTTTTCATAATTTTTACCTCCCTTTCTTTAGTATCTCTTGAAAACTATAGAGCTTTTGCTAAATTCTCTCTCCTCCATCACCTCCCCTTCTTATTCCACATCCTCAGAAGGATATGGTTGGCTTTTCGAGAAAGCCACTATCAACAAGTATTTGTAAGATACGGTTGTGGAAACTGTTGGAATCGAGTGGCTATCTCTTCTGTGTTTTGCTATAAGGAAGAATTTTTCTGCTTGTTAGTATCCAAAGAAATGCGTTTCTTTTCATTTTCCCTCTCCTCTCAATACAAATTACCCCTTAGGACAATACCTGGTTGTGCCCAAATTGGTGCAGAGCTTTCACTGAGGCATCGCCTATTGACTGGCAGTTCAGGTAAAAAAGAAATCGCATTCCACCAATTAAAAAGGCCGCTATCTTGATAGGAATAGCGGCCCGGCTATTCAGGCTTACCTCCAGAAATGATGATTTGTTTCTGGACCCACCAGCGACTTTCTATTTTGACTAACTTTATAGCAAAAAAGCATTGTTTTGTCAATCACCTTCTGGTTTGTATATGAAAAGTAAAAAGTTTCAATATGTCCTAAAACTAAAGTTATTAATTCAATTCGTGTTAAATGTACACTTGTCATTTATGGCTTTATTGATAATTATCTACTGAAACCTGAATTGTATAAGGAAGCTGGGAAAGTCTGGCGGGGTGGACGGGACTTGAACCCGCGACCTCTGGCTTGACAGGCCAGCGTTCTAACCGGGCTGAACTACCACCCCAGCAAAAATTTGTGCAGCAAATTTTTGAGTTCAAAGCGGAAAGTTAAAGGATTTAGAGGCTATTTGATTTTTAACTCTGAACTCATAACTTAAAACTTTGATTTTGCCTGTGGCAAAATCAGTGGTAGGCGCAACAGGAATCGAACCTGTGACCTCCAGTTTTGTAAGTACTATACCTACCAGTTTTGAAGCTTACCATATTTTAGAAACCTGTTGCAAATTCTACCTTTTAAGCTGTTCACACAATGGACGATTTCTGTTTCATTTGATTATTTGAAAACTTACTGCATACTGTATCTGTAACCTTTCATTATCGATTAACGATAGACATATGTTGAAGCAAATAAGCGCTATCCATTTTTTACCGATATCTTTTGCAGAACTCAAAACATAAGCCAGACAAGTAAATAAAGAGTATTATTGTCAGATGCGTCCCTGCTAAACCCATCATAGTTCGAGCGCGCACCGTTAAATTTGTTGTATATTGTATATTGAACTAAAAATTTCGTATTTTGCCACGGCAGATAATCTGCCTCCACAATAAAGCCGTTGCTATTGGGGCTGCCCGTCCTGCTTCCGTTAATACGCTCTGGTGAATAGAGCACAGAATCTTTGTCTCCGGTCGTGGAAAAATACCCCACAGATCCTCCAAGAGTACCAAAATGATCCCTGTAGTAATAATTAGCGTTGACCCTAACCGTATCGAGTGAATCCGACTGATTAGCCGTATTTCCAAAGGCAAAACTTGCATCCCAATCCTGGTGTTCATGAATCCAGGTAGTCTCGACTGAAAAAAGATGTTTCCTGCTTATATATTGATATTGCGCATCTAAGGCAGTATCCGTGAACTTATCAGTCAGTCCACTTGTATAGCCAGAAGGAAAAATTTTTGCCACAATGCCATATGTACCTACAGACAATGAGTGTTTTCCCCAGTGATGCTGTAAGGCCACACGCCAGTAAGGAGCAGCATCATCCACAACCATGTCAACTTCCGTTCCGGCACCCAACGGGCGCGTAATACCTCTTCGGGTAGTTCGGTAGATGCTCCCCTCGACATAGATCAGGTCATTCCAGAAGACATAGGCGCCTATCCCACCTACTTGCTGAGCTAATGCCCCGTCGATGATTGCACTCGCAGCAGGAGTGGTTGCAACGCTTGAAGTAGCATAGGGAAAACTGTTTGCAGGTGTGCTATTCCAAACATCTTCCAGTGTCGGATTGTTATCGACCGTAACTCCATAAATCAAGCTTGCCCTTCCTATATGTGCCGTGTTTGCATAACGGATATCCGTCATGTCTAAGGCAATATCATTACCAACCCCGTCATAGGTGACCTGCATAAAACCCCCTATATGGTCGATGATCCTGCCTGCATAATATAAACTCACCTCCTGTGGTAAGTTGAATTTTGCCAGTGGCGAATTATCATAAGGATCAACATCGGTCTTCAGCCCTCTCGCTTCTGTAAAAGAGGCTTGCACCAGTGCTGCTATGGGTGGGAACTCGGCTTTCATACTCTTGCTGATTACATAACCCGTCAGTTTGAAGTGTCTTCCGAATGGGGTCAATTCTGGAAAGACAGTATGACACACAGTACAGGAAAAACCTGTCTGACGCGCAAAACTGGGCACCGCGTGAGCATCTCTTAATGATAAAATCAACAACGACCCGACTACACCCGCTATGATACCTATGTTTTTAAGTTTTCTTACTGACATTCTATATTCCTCCTTCTGAATAAATATTGTCTGGCAAAAAGGGCAAAAGTCGAGAGCCTCATTCTAATGAGTAGGCTTGAAGCTGTGAGACATATAATCAATAATAGCCTTGATCTGATCGCTCTTCAGATCAAAGGAGGGCATGACTCCCTTGCCGTTTTCAATTGCATCAGTGATCTTTTGATCAACATTATTCTGCCAGAACTTAGGGCTGGTGAAATCCGCCGGTCTGGGACTAAAGGAAGCAGAAGCCGGTCCATTACCATCTCCCTTCATACCATGACAAATCTCACAATTCTTGCTATAAAGTTTTTTCCCCTGGTTGTATTCAGTCTTCCCGGCGTTTTCGCCGAAAGAAAGCCCCATTCCGAGAGACATAACTGCCAAAACACATATAAGAATCCTTTTCATAGAAATCCCTCCTCTTACGCTGAAGTTCACTATCAGACTTTAAATACTTACCACCAGCAACTATATCCATGAGGCACTATATATCTAAACTACAAAAAAAGGTATCAGTATAAATCCTATTTTTTTGTAGGAGTTTGACCTCATTATGTATCGGTGTTTGTCTTACAAATTAACTACATATGTTGGGTTATTAACCCGAAAAATGTAGTTACATAATGCAGATGTTGTGAAAAAATTTATTTTTCGATACCTTAGTGTACCTTTAACTGATGGTTATTGGAATATTTTTATGGATGTAACCAATGAAGATATTCCCAATAAATTATCTCTACTCGTCGTAGACGAGTTAAATAAATTTGGGGATTATGAGGGGTTAAAACGTAATGTCTAAGAAGCGTAAGTCCTTGATTTTAAATAATGGTAGGCGGAACAGGGATCGAACCTGTGACCTCAGCCTTGTAAGGGCTGCGCTCTCCCATCTGAGCTATCCGCCCGTAATAAGTTAAAATTTAGATTATTATCTGTGTTTTTATCAAAAAAATCAATAAGAGTCGAGTTCCTAAGGGGTTTAACTTTCTGGGATGAAAGTATCTAAGGTTTTTGATGATTTTTGTTTAGATAAAAAAATCCGGCGGCGTCCTACTTTCCCATGACCTCGCGGTCATAGTATCATCGGCCCTGAAGGACTTAACTTCCGTGTTCGGAATGGGAACGGGTATTTCCCCTTCGGCATCGCCACCGGAAAATATTTTCTGTTAAAATTTACCATAGATGACAAAGAATGATCAAGAGGTAAAAGAAGGCATCTGCCCTGTCTGTAAACAACCATTAGATGAATGCATCTGTTGCCCTGAATGAGGACATGTATGCCTCCTGGATCAGGGGGAGCTTTACTGCCCTGTGTGTAGACCCAAGCCTGAGGATAAGTCTAAAGAGTAAAGACAATCAATATATGGTGATTGAATCATCGCAGTTCCAAGTGATGTATGAGTTAAAATACAAAGGGTATTACTTTATAATAAATTTATAATTACGAATCATCGGATAAAAAGCTTTTATCTTAAAGGGGTATAGGCATGAAGATAGCTATCACAGGAAAGGGAGGGGTTGGCAAGACAACCTTGGCATCTTTCTTGATCCACATCTTTGCAGATGAGGGAAAAAGAGTCATAGCCGTTGATGCAGATCCTGATGCAAATCTTGCATTAGCTCTGGGTATTCCTAAAGATGAGGCTGAAAAAATTAGACCTATAGCGGATATGGCTGAACTCATTGAGGAGAGAACAGGGGCAAAGGTAGGAAGTATGGGCGGGATGTTTAGACTCAATCCCAAGGTTGATGATCTGCCAGAGGGTATCGGATATCACCTGAATAATATTACGCTTCTTATCATGGGAAAATCAAAGGCTGCAGCATCTGGCTGTTATTGCCCCGAGAACGTACTTTTAAGAAGACTCCTCGGACACCTTGTCGTCGAACGGAGAGAAGCTGTCATTGTTGACATGGAGGCAGGCATAGAACACTTGACAAGAGGAACAGCAGAATCTGTAGATGCCTTTATTGTCGTTGTTGAGCCTGGGCAGAGAAGCATGCAGACAGCAAAAACAGTCAGACAAATGGCAAAAGGACTCGGTGTTAAAAAGGTATTCATTGTTGCAAACAAGGTGAGAAACGCTGATGATTTAGACTTTATAAGAAAGAATATTGGCGATATGAAAATTGTAGGTTCGCTTAAATTCAGTGAATCTATAATGACAGCCGATATCAAAGGTTCCTCACCTTATGTTTATTCTCCCGAAAGTGTCAGTGAAGTAAGGGGAATTAAGGAAAGGATTGAAAAGTTGTTATAGTTGTTATAAATGAATCCTTCCATTTATGAATGCTGATTTATGAAAAAATTACTTAGAAATAGAGTCCTTGAAATAAGAGATTCCATTCCACTTCCTGAGAGAAAGAGGAAAGACAACCTCATAAAACACAAGCTCTTTAACATCACGGAGTTTAAGACAGCTAAGTCAGTACTTTTCTACGTTTCTTTCAGGACTGAGGTCGAGACTTTTAGCATAATAGAGGAATCCTTTAAAATGGGTAAAAAGGTTTTGGTACCAAAAGTGGATAAAGAAAAACACCGGCTCAGGTTGTACGAAATAAAAGAAATGAAGGAATTATCCCCTGGGTATATGGGAATACTTGAACCATCTTTGCCAGATGAGAGATTAAGGGAGATCAATAATATTAACCTTATTATTATTCCAGGTACATGCTTCGATTATTCAGGCAACAGGCTCGGATATGGAGCCGGCTACTATGATATCCTCCTTCCTGACATAAAGGGGAAGGCCCCTCTTGTTGCTCTGGCATACGAAGAACAACTAATTGATTCAATTCCTTCAGAAATGCATGATGTTAAAGTAGATATTATCATCACAGATGCTCGGATCTTAAGAATTAACCAGGATTAAGTTACAGGTTATTGTTTTTTGACATAGAATTTGTATAAGTGCTAAAATTCTGGCACATTAAAAGTCTCCTATACATATGGATCTCAAAAAAATAGAAAAAGGTGTTAGGCTCATACTCGAGGGTATTGGTGAAGATACCAACAGAGCAGGTCTCAGAGATACCCCCAGCCGAGTTGCCAGAATGTATGAAGAGATATTTGCTGGTCTTAAAACCCCTCAAGAAGAGATACTCAAATATATCGAGGGTGAGAGCCACGATGAAATGGTGCTCTTGAAAGACATACCTTTTTATTCTGTTTGTGAGCACCACTTGCTCCCCTTTATCGGGAAAGCCCATGTTGCATATATACCGGCTGGTGGGAAAATAGTCGGCTTGAGTGAGCTTGTAAAGGCAGTGGAGATACTGGCAAAGAGGCCACAGGTACAAGAGCGGCTTACATCACAACTTGTTGAGCTCATAATGACCAGGCTTAAACCCAAAGGTGCGATGGTTATTATTGATGCTGACCATCTATGTATGAGCATGAGAGGTGTAAAGAAACCTGGTTCAAGGACAGTAACATCAGCAGTCAGGGGAATATTCAGGTCAAAACAATCGACGAGGGAAGAATTACTGGAACTCATTAAAGGCAGGCAGTGAACAGTTTTAAATGTTTTTCGCTGACAACTATGTACTGAAAGGAGGAAGTAATGGCAGCAACCCTCATTAAGGGTTCAGTAATATCAAAACAGATAAAGGAAGAGTTGAAACAGGAGATAGCTAAACTAAAAGAAAAATATAACCTTGTCCCTGGACTTGCTACAATCCTTGTTGGTGAGGATGAAGCTTCAAAAGTATATGTAGGGCAAAAGGAAAAGACGTGTAAAGAGTTAGGCATCCATTCTGAGAGGATTGACCTTCCGGGCAATACAACTGAGTCAGATCTCTTGAAGCTTGTTGAAACTCTCAATAAGAATAGCAAGATTCATGGCATACTCGTGCAGCTGCCACTACCAAAACATATTAATGAAACTAATGTCCTTTATACAATTAATCCAAAAAAAGATGTGGATGGGTTTCATCCCGTGAATGTTGGCAAATTGATGCTTGGAGAACCTGACTTTATTCCCTGCACACCCCATGGTATACAAGAACTTCTCATAAGATCTGATATAAAAACAGATGGTGCCGAAGTAGTAGTAGTTGGAAGGAGTAATATCGTGGGTAAGCCAATTGCCAATATGTTACTTCAAAAAAAGAAGGGGGCAAATGCCACTGTTACGATATGTCATACTGGAACAAAAGACCTTACCTCCCATACCAGAAGGGCAGATATTCTGATTGTAGCCGCCGGGAGACCAAAAACCATAACTGCAGACATGGTGAAGGAAGGCGTTGTAATAATTGATGTTGGTGTTAACAGGTTGGAGACTGGCTTAGTTGGTGATGTGGATTTTGAGAGTGTTAAGGAAAAGGCAAAGGCTATAACTCCAGTGCCCGGGGGTGTGGGACCAATGACGATAGCGATGCTTATGTATAATACTGTTGTAGCTGCAAAGATGCAGTCAGGAATAAAATAGGGACCTCACTGAAAAATCTATCTGGAGGATTGAATGAGTAATAAAGTTGTACCCCCCTGTCAGGCGGCATGCCCTATTCACACAGATGTACGCGGCTATGTTAGTGCAATCGAAAAAGGTGACGTTGAAACTGCCATTAAAATTAATCGCCAGGTAAACCCCTTTCCTGCAATTTGTGGCAGAATCTGTACAAGACCGTGTGAGGATGTATGCAGGCGTGGGCAGGTAGATGAGCCAATTGCGATCGCTGCACTAAAGCGCTTCGCAGCAGATTCTACCAGAGGTCTAAAAATCATTCAGATGCCTGAAAATACTTACGACGAGAAGGTTGCTGTAATAGGAGGCGGACCAGCAGGTCTCAGTGCAGCCTGTGAACTTTCTCTGCTTGGTTACAAGGTCACTATTTTTGAGGCACAGGACAAACTTGGTGGCATGCTGGTAGAAGGCATTCCTGAGTTTAGGCTTCCGAAAGATATTGTCGAGGAAGAGATTAATCTTATCCTGTCCTTAGATACTGTTGTAAAGACTGGAATGTCTCTTGGTCGAGACTTTACAATTGAGGGGCTTCTTAAAGATTTTCAGTCTGTACTTTTGGCCATAGGAAGCCAAAAGAGTTTGTTACCAAAATGTAAAGGGTCAGAGTCTTCAAGAGTTATCCCGGCTGTCGAGTTTCTTAAACAAGTTTGCAGGGGAGAACGGCCACGTTTAGGTGAGCATGTTGTTGTTATTGGCGGGGGTCATACTGCAATTGATGCATCTTGCACCTGTCTTCGCCTGGGAGTTCGTGATGTAACTATTGTCTATCGTAGAACGATAAATGAAATGCCCCTTTGTCGTGCTGAGCTTAAAGAAGCAGAAAAAGAGGGCGTGAAGGTTCGATATCTTGCTGCCCCCACAGAGTTCTTATGTGATAAAAGAGGAAATATTGAAAAGGTATGTTGTATTGAGATGCAACTCGGTGAATTAGATGAATCGGGCAGACGCCGGCCTATTCCTGTGGAGAACTCCGAGTTTGAAGTCCATGCTGATACAGTTATTGTAGCAATAGGTTATATCCCTGAGGAAGAAGTACTCAAAGATAACAGGATAGTCATAAGTAATAAAGGCAGGGTAACGGTTGATGAGACAGGTGCTACAAATATAAAGGGCGTTTTTGCTTGTGGAGATGTAGTCAGTGGCCCTTCAAATCTAACCAGGGCTATTGCTTCAGGGAAAAAAGCTGCAAAGGCAGTCCACCGTTATCTTCGCAACCAACCTCCTGAAGCAATAGAGGAATATTCGGCTATGGGAATACTAAATGAGCGCATAGTTAAACTCATTCCTAAATCAAAGAGGCAGAAGATGCCCACTCTTCCAGCCGAAGAGCGGATAAATAGTTTTGCAGAAGTAGAATTAGGTTATACATATGGACAGGCTGCACAGGAAGCTCAGCGCTGCCTAAAATGTGGCACCAGTGAACTCAGTAAGAAATTGCGTACCCTGCAACATTCCACAGAGAAACAGAGTTAACCCGAAAAATGTATCTACATAATGCAGATGTTGTGAAAAAATTTATTTTCCGATACCTAGTGTACCTTTATTCATAAATATTCGTAGAGATAGGCGGGGTATAGAATTTGAGCGGCTTCTTTTGCCGATAGTCCAATGAGAATAGCCTAATATAAAGAGGCAAAAGCCTCGCAGGGCGATAGCCCGAGAATGAGCGAAAATACTATGTCCTGCCTAAATACTACCATAGTTCATAGTATTTAAAATAAATTTCTGAACAATGTCTGCATTATTTGGGTTAAGATGGCCTTTAGAGAAAATCCTTCCTATTTATTTTTTATCTGGCCTGTTGCCCTGAGCATGGTATATAAGAAGCTGGATTTAAAGCGAATATAATATCTATAATATAAATATAAAAAAGCTTTGCTTGAGAAAATTAATGCGTTTCTCAAGAAAGAGGTTACTATCAAAATTTGGGACATTAAGTAAGCCTCCTTGGAAAATTATCTAATATATCATTCCCCTGACAAGCCATGGGGACATGGAACATTTCTATGAGGTAAACAGCAAATACTGTAGAGAAAAATTGTATAAAATATACGGTGTGAGGAGAAGGAATGATAGTTACAAAAAAGCGGGATTTCAACAAACTAAAAGAGAATATCAAGAAACACAGGAGGGTTTTTCTTTTAGGGTGCTCTGAATGCGCAGCATTGTGCGGAACAGGAGGGGAACCTGAACTGAAGGCAATGAAAGAGGTCCTGGAATCAGAGGGCAAAGAGGTTACAGGAATATTTGCTGCAAAATCAGGGTGCCAGGTACTCGGGACAAAACTGGAACTCAAACCATTTAAGGGGGCAATAGAGAAAGCGGATTGCATAATCGTTATGTCCTGCGGTGCTGGCACGCAAACAGTGGCGGAACTATACGAAAAGCCTGTCTATCCTGCAAATGATAGCATGTTCCTTGGAAACATGACACGGTTTCAGATATTTGATGAAAGATGTTCATTATGTGGTGAATGCATACTGGACAAAACAGGTGGCATCTGCCCAATAACAAGATGTGCCAAAGGCTTGCTGAATGGCCCCTGTGGTGGTTCCCAGGGCGGTAAATGTGAGATCTCACCTCATTTGCCTTGCGCCTGGCAACTCATTATAGAACGCCTTTCCAAAATCGGAGAGCTAAACAAACTGGAAGAAATTATGCCCCCTAAAAACTGGGACCAAATATCTGTCGGTAAAACACCAGATAAAAAAAGAGGGAAATGAACCATGAAAGCAGGAAGTAATCTTGAAAAGGTTCTTCAAGGAGGCTATTTCGCTGTAACTGCTGAAGTAGGTCCTCCAAAAGGTGCCTTAGCAACAGTCATTAAAAGAAAAGGGGAACTTCTCAAACTTCATTGTGACGCTCTTAACGTAACAGACAATCAGACTGCTATCGTCCGTATGTCAAGTTGGAGTGGTTGTGTACTACTGAAAGAGTTAGGAATTGACCCTGTAATGCAGATGGTGGTCAGGGATCGGAATCGTATTGCTATCCAGAGTGACATTTTGGGTGCTGTTGCCCTCGGAATTCGTAATGTGCTTTGTCTTTCAGGTGATCATCAAAAATTTGGCAATCATCCCACAGCCAAAGGAGTTTATGACATTGATTCTATTCAGCTCATCCAAACCTTTAAGGCTATGAGGGATGAAAGAAAATTTCTGTGCGGCGAGGAGATATCTGGCGAACTTCCTTTGTTTATTGGAGCGGTTGAAAATCCCTTTGCTGACCCTTTTGAGTACAGAGTTGCCAGACTTGCCAAAAAGGTAAGGGCTGGTGCAGACTTCATTCAAACCCAGGCTGTTTTTGACGTGAGCAAGTTTATTAAGTGGGTAGAGATGGTAAAAGACCATGGGTTGGACAAACAGGTTCATATTCTTGCTGGTATCATACCTATGAAGTCTGTGGGAATGGCCCGTTATATGAGGGACAATGTCTCAGGCATCAGTGTACCTGATGAGATAGTAACTCGAATGGAGGAGTCCAAAGATTCCAAAGAAGAAGGAGTAAAAATAGCACTAGAAATCATCGAACAACTCAAAGAGATAGATGGTATCCATGGCATCCATATAATGGCTGTGGCCTGGGAAGACATAGTACCCGTAATTGTAGAAAGAGCTGGTTTACTACCAAGACCGATACTGTAAGGTAGACCTCTTGGAAAATGAAACTGTTATGCCGACTTGTAGGCAGAGAGAAGAGAATGAAAATCTTTATTAACTGTCACCCTGAACTTGATTCGGGGTCTAAAGGAGATGCTGAAATAAATTCAGCATGACAGTTTGGGAGGGTATGATGGGTGCAAAAATATTGGTTGTTGACGATGATCCCGATGTATTGGAAGCTATCGGGATTGCCCTTGAAGCCAGTGGCTACGTGGTAATCACTGCTCGAGATGGAGCGGAAGGACTTGCCAAGTTAAAAGATGAAAGACCAGATTTGATGATTTTGGATCTCCTTATGCCCAAGATGGATGGGTTTGAAGTTTGTAAAGAGTTGAAAGATCCCCGGCGCGCTAAGTACGCAAATATTCCTATTATCATTCTGAGCAGCGTTAAAGAAGAGGCCAGTCGTCGTAGATATGAGTTGGAAACGGGATTACAGCTAGATGTTGATGATTATGTAGAAAAACCTATTGAACATACTATTTTACTGGAACGGGTAAATAAAATCCTCAAAAAGGTAGGCAAGGCTTAGTATCCTAACGGAGGAAAACATGGAGAAAAAGAAAATCTTATTGGTTGAGGATGATGTAGATTTTGCAGAAGCCACAAAGCTCATATTAGAAAGTAAATCTTATAATGTCACTATTGCCTATGACGGGAAGGAAGGACTGAAAAAGGCACAAACAGAACAGCCTAATTTGATCATTTTAGATGTTATGATGCCTGAAATGGATGGCTATGAAGTCTGTGCAAGGCTCAAAGCTGATCCCAAATATCGGCACATTCCTATTCTACTATTGACCGCAGTCGGGCAAGCTATACCAACGACGAAATACACTTTGGAAATGGGTATGAAAACTGAGGCTGATGACTATATTCCTAAACCTGTAGAGCCTATGGAGTTGGTAGAAAGAGTAGAAAATCTATTCAAAATTTCAGGAGCAAACTTTGGCACATAGTTCATCGGAATACTCCGGTAGAGAAAGGGAGACTAAGAAATATGCCTCGTAAAGTGATGAAAGAAGTATTGAGGTCCGTAATTGACAGTCTTGCTGACGGTATACTGGTTACAAATGAACAGGGTAAGATCATCCTTTACAACCAAAAGGCTGCAGCATTATTGGGTTTAAAAGGAAAAACTGCCTTAGGTGAACCAGTCAAGGATTGCATTAAAAATGAAGTGCTCGCCGGGCTCATAAATAAGATACTGACATTTGATTTGCCTTTTCATACCGAAGAAATTTGCCTTATAGACTCAGGCGATTCTAAGTTCAGGATCCATGTCTGCCCTGTAAGAGATGCAAATACGTTACTTATTGGATCAGTGACCCTGCTTCATGACATGACTCAACTCAGTGCTATAGACAAGATCAAGTCTAATTTCTTAGCCATGGTTTCTCATCAATTAAAATCTCCCTTGGGCTCTACTTTACTTCAAACGTCTATCCTTTTAGACGGGATGGTAGGAGATCTCAGTGAAAAACAGAGAGATTTAATTCAAAAAATTAAGGCCAAAACTAAGGGTATGGTTGAACTGGTCAATGATATTTTAGATGTCTGTTTTATTGAAGAAAAAGGACACATCATACAGATAGAATCCCTCAATCTCCCTGAGACGTTACAGAAAACCATCGAAATAATGCAACCTCAAGCACAGGACAAAAATATAGCTCTTCAGGTAACCACGGAAGATCAGCTTCCTTTGATTAAAGGGAACAAAAGCAGTATAGGGGCTATGTTTATTAACCTCATCAGTAATGCTATAAAATATACGCCTTCAGATGGGCAGGTTAGTATTGAGCTAAACAAGAATGGAGAGTATTTCCAGTTAAAGGTTTCAGATACGGGAATAGGGATTGAAGATAAGGATATTCCTCACATCTTTGACAAATTCTACAGGGAGAGGTCAGAGAGAACAAAAAATATTAGTGGTACGGGTCTTGGTCTTTCCATTGTGAAAGGTGTCGTAGATGCCCACCGTGGTTCAATTTCTGTTGAAAGTAAAGTTGGGAAGGGTTCCACATTTACTGTTTCCCTTCCAATAAAACAGGAGTCTTAAATTGATAGTTATTTTTAAACAAAAACCTTTCGAGGAGATCTTAGAATATTTAGCAAATGACAAAAGTATTTTTCTTTTAAGATGCTCTGGCTGCTCTAAGTTCAATCAGTCTGATGCTGAATCAGACCTTATGAATCTGAGAGAAAAGATCAGGGAAAAGGGCATAAATATTACAGGGTCTGCAATAAAAGGCCTTCTTTGTGTCAAGGCAAAGCCTGTGCTTGAAGAACTGACTGAAGAGATTGGAAATCCCTCATCTATTCTGGTAATGTCCTGCGGATTAGGAGTCCAATCAATAGCTGAGGTCACAGATAAAGTTGTCCATCCTGCCTGTAATAGCTTTTTAGATAAGGAATCATCAGGGCGGGGTAAAAGAGAAGACCGATGTCGCACCTGCGGAGATTGTATCTTAGAATTTACCGGAGGTATTTGCCCTTTAACAGTTTGCAGTAAAGGACTCCTAAATGGGCCGTGTGGAGGAAGCTCAGGTGGTAAATGCGAAATATCGAAAGATATAGGCTGCGGATGGATTTTTATCTATGAAAAAATGAAAAAGTTAGGCCGCCTGAATGTGCTTATGTCGTATCTTGAGCCCAAGGATTACCGGAAGATACGAAAAGCAAAGATAACTTAAAGAGGAAGATGGGCTTCAGAGAGGCATTAAACTCCAAAAAATTTGTAGTGACTGCTGAAATTGGGCCGGTAAAAGGTATTGATATACATGAAATGGTAGAAGATGCAGAATTAATTAAAGATAAAGTAGATGCTATCAACGTTACAGACCTTCAAAGTTCTGTCATGCGATTAGGCTCTATGGCTGTCTGTCATCTCCTTAAGGATCTCGGAATTGATCCCATACTACAGATGACATGCCGCGATAGAAATAGACTTGCATTACAATCAGATCTTTTGAGTGCCTGGGTTTTGGGCATCAGAAATGTATTGGCCTTAACAGGAGATCATCCAACCCTGGGAGATCACCCTCAGGCAATGCCAGTTTTCGATTTGGATTCTGTGAGCCTTTTAAAAGTGATAAGCAGGCTTAATGAAGGTTTTGATATGGCAGGTAATCAGCTTAAAGGTGCTCCGGACTTCCTTCCAGGAGCGGTAGTAAATCCAGGAGCTGACACCGAGGCCGCCCTTGATATGCAGATCATCAAGATGGAGAGGAAAATCGAAGCTGGTGCACGATTCTTTCAGACTCAGGGTATATATAACTTAGATCTCTTTGAAAAATTTATGAAGCGAGTAGAGGGCTTCAGGACACCAGTCCTGGGTGGAGTTATACTACTAAAGTCAGCCGGTATGGCCAGGTTTATGAATAAAAATGTGGCAGGGGTATTTGTTCCCGAGCCCCTTATCAAAGAGATGGAGGAAACAAAGGATAAGGTCAAAACAAGTGTTGGAATAGCTTCACGGCTGATTAAGGGAATGAAGGATCTCTGTCAGGGTGTTCATATCATGGCAATCGGCTGGGAAAAAAAGATTCCTATGGTCATGGAGGAGGCAGGATTATAGAATCAGGACAAAAGTGTAGCATAGAAATTCTTCGGTAGCCTTCCATATCTAAATGTTAGTTATGCTATAATTTATACTTCTCTTCCATTCTTTCCCTATGAAAAGGCACAAAGGATAGATGAAAGTCCTGGTAGTTGACAGCGGCGGCCGAGGGCATGCAATAGCATGGCAGTTTAAGAACGACCCTAATGTAAAAGAAGTGATCTGTGCCCCGGGAAATGCTGGTATCGCCAGAGAGGGCAGGTGTGAAAACGCAAGAACAAATCAAGAGATATTAGAACTGGCAAGGCGAGAAAGAGTTGACCTTGTATTTATCGGACCAGAAAGACAACTCTCAGAGGGCATTGTTGATCTTTTTATCGAAGAAAAGATTCCCATCGTTGGTCCGACCAAAAAGGCAAGTATTCTTGAAGGGAGCAAAGCCTATACAAAATTGTTATGTAGAGAAATAGGTGTGCCGGTAGCTGATTTCGAGGTCTTTGACTACCCCGAAAGTGCAAAGGATTATGTTAGGTATGTGAATTGTCCAGTAGTCGTAAAGGCTGACGGTCTTGCTCAAGGTAAAGGGTCTATAGTCTGTTCAAATGATGAAGAGGCTTTTCAGGCCATTGATCGTTTGATGGTAGAGAAGATTTTTGCTGAAGCCGGTCAGAAGGTAGTAATCGAAAAGAGGCTCTATGGAATAGAGATATCCTATTTTGTTTTCACAGATGGTAAATCAATAGCACCTATGCCTGTTGCGCAGGATTATAAAAGGGCTTATGATAATGACGAAGGTCTTAATACCGGTGGGATGGGTGCCTACTCTCCCCACCGACTTGAAGGCAAAAGGCTCACCCAATTAGTCTGTGAAAAAGTCGCCCTACCCCTCATCAAGGGATTCACCGAGAAAGAAGGATTTCCCTATAAAGGTATACTTTATTTGGGTTTGATGCTGGTTGAAGAAACCCCATATCTTTTAGAAGCAAATGTCCGCCTTGGTGATCCTGAGGCTGAGGTAATTCTCCCCCGATTGAAATCCCCCATGAGCGATTTAAGTTTCCAGATCTTCAATGAAGTCCTGAGTGAGAAAAATCTGGATTGGAGTCATGATTATTATTGCGACGTAGTAGCTGCGCAAGGAAGAACACGGCAGATGAAAAATGGGAAAAGCAAAGGATGGTATCCTGGTTACCCTGGACGCTATGGCAAAGGTTATCCAATTTCAGGAATAGATAAAGTTCAATATACTGAATGTAAGATATTTTTTGCTGGTGTGAATAATTCAAAAGAGAAAGGCCTGGTTACAGACGGAGGCAGAGTTCTCCATGTAGTCGGAAAAGGCAAGACCTTGCAGGAGGCAAGGGAGATCGCTTATAGAGGAATAGAGCAAATTTCTTTTGAAGGCATTCGCTACAGAAAGGACATTGGTATGGAATAAACCAAATAATGCCTTACTCAAGTCCCCCATAGGCATGGAGCCCTGAGAGTAACAAGTTCACTCCAA
>CAZXCW010000041.1:0-16312 GCA_964639385.1 uncultured Nitrospiraceae bacterium | reverse complement strand
ACCTTGATAGGGGTCTGGGGGGCGGTGTGGGCACAGGTTCAGTAATCCTCGTTGGAGGTGATCCAGGCATTGTTAAATCTACGTGGCTTCTTCAGGCCCTTGCAGGCCTTTCGAGATACGGTCAGGTACTCTACGTCTCAGGTGAAGAGTCCCCTGAGCAAATAAAAATCAGGGCTGAGAGGCTCTCGATAGACTCTGATGAGATAATCTTACTCCCAGAAATCTCACTAGGACGTATTCTTGATACAGCATTGAAACTTACTCCGAAGGCAATTGTTGTAGATTCCATTCAAACTGTTTATACTGAAGAGCTCCTTTCTGCACCGGGCTCTGTAAGTCAGGTGAGGGAATGTGCTGCAAAGCTGCTGGTCTTTGCGAAAAGATCAGACATACCTATATTCCTTGTCGGTCATGTAACCAAAGAAGGTGCAATAGCTGGCCCGCGCGTACTCGAACATATCGTAGACACAGTCCTTTATTTTGAAGGTGATAGAGGACACTCATATCGAATACTAAGGACAGTAAAAAATCGTTTTGGTTCAACAAATGAGATTGGAGTCTTCGAGATGTCAGACTCAGGTCTTATAGAGATAGAAAATCCATCTGAACTTTTCCTCTTGGAGAGGCCGGTAAATGTATCAGGCTCGGCAGTTGTTGCAGCCCTTGAGGGTACAAGGCCCCTTATGGTTGAGGTCCAGTCCCTTGTCTCTCAAACAAACTTCGGAATGCCCCGAAGGACTACCATGGGGGTTGATTTTAACAGAGTAAACCTTCTTGTGGCGGTACTCGAAAAAAGGGCAGGTCTCCATCTCGGCGGGATGGATATCTTTGTTAATGTTGTGGGAGGGCTCAGGATAATTGAGCCTGCCGTTGACCTCGGCATTATTGCAACAGTGGCCTCGTCTCTCAAGGATATTCCCATAGACCCAAAGACTTTTGTATTTGGTGAGGTAGGCCTATCAGGTGAGATAAGGGCAATTACGCAGGCAGAGGTTCGGATAAAAGAGGCATCAAAGATTGGATTTAAGAAAGCGGTTATGCCTCAGGGAAATGCAGTAAAGATTAAAGATAATCCCGGATTAGAAATCATAGGGGTAAAGGATGTTGAAGACACTCTCGAGGCTGTTCTCACTTAGCATCGTCGTTATTTTTTTGTTCTCCTGCGCAAAGGCGCGGGTTGAGATTCCTACCTATGAAGGTATTGATGTTAGGGATGTTCTATCCTCAAAGAACAATATCTCGGCTATAGATGCTACATTTTCGATAACCTTCGTGAGAGATGACACTGAGATGAAGGGAGAAGGAGTGTTGAATGTGTACAGGAATGGTGACTTGAATCTGCGAGTGTACTCCTTCGGATTTCTCGCGCTTGAGGTTATATCAGAAAGTGGTGTTATAAAGAGCAAGCCGCGGCTTGACAGCAGTAAGGGCAAGATACTCACTAAAGGCTTGCGTGATTGTTTATTCTGGTGGGATATAAAAGACTTTGAGCTTGGTGAAGAAGGCAATACATATCTTCTTAAAAATCTCACAAGAGAGATATGGTTAGACAGAAAAACAATACTTCCCGTAAAACAGAGGGTATCCCTTGAAGATGGAAGGGAGCTTAAAATCTCATATGAGGATGTTGAGAAGATGAGTGATACTTGGTATCCTTCAACTATTAAGATAGATCTCTCTAAATATTCCGTAACATTGAAGATCAAAGAAATATCATTTACCAGTTAACCCGAAAAATGCATTATTTGGGTTAAAATATCCCATCCTGTAAAGGGAATAAAGTCTTGCAGGGTCTTTGCAAATTCTAACTGGGTTTATCATCGCTGTTTAAATCGAGGCCAACTGCCACAGTCTTTATTATTAAACCATCGATTGAATTTTTCTTGAGCAGATAACCCTCGAGAAGGGCATTATCGCATATTGTATTTATAAGCCTGGGTATGCCATCTGAATACTTGAATATAAGGTTAAAGGCTTCTTCTGTAAATATCTCATTATTAGCTCCCGCAACCGAAAGCCTGTGGTGTATGTAATTCTGTGTATCTTCTTGAGAAAAGGCATGAAGCCTTATCTTCACAGCTACTCTCTGCTTGAGTGGTTCATCCAGAGAAAGGATGTTGTCAAACTCTGGCAGTCCGAGGAAGATAAAGTTTACCAGCTTTCCTTCTGGTAATTCCATATTTAAAAGCCCTCTGAACTCTTCCATTATCCCTTTTGAACTTAACATCTGTACCTCATCGAGCATAATAATGGCATTTCTCTCTTCTTTTTTTATCTCATATAGCCTCTTGTATATTTGAGAGAGAAGTTCTATCTTATCTTCCTTTACGTCTGCAATATCGATCTGCATCGCCAATTTTCTTAAAAGCCATTCTGAACTGACAGAAGAGTGTACTACCATAAGGAGGGCTGCCTCATATTTCTCCTCATCCAGTTGTTCCAGAAAAAGTCTTGCAAGGGTTGTCTTACCCGTCCCTACATCACCTATGACAACGGCAAGACCTTTTCTGGTGTCTACTGCATAGCGTAACTTTGTAAGGGCACTTGAATGCTGTTGGCTGTTGAAGTAAAATCTGTTATCAACGACATTAGAGAAAGGGTGCTCTTTCAGGCTGTAATATTCTAAATAATCCATATCTTATGATAGCTTTCTTGTTGGTAAGCTTGCAGACTGCATTTATAAGTAAGATATCCTGTTTTTCTTATCTCTCGGCTTTTCCTTTTCAGTCTTCCCAGTTATCTTTGCCCCGATATGGCGTATCTTTTTAGAAACGTCTCGAAATTTTGAATTCCATGCAAGCACCTCATTATACGAGTCAAGTGCCTCTTTAAGATTACTATTCTTTTCATATGCCTCAGCAAGATCGTATTTCAATGCCCAGTAAGACTCATCTCGGTTTTCTATTTTTTCAAGAGTATCAGTCAAGACTTCTACAGCGAGGGGATAAAGACCCTTTTCCTTATAACATATACTGAGCATGCTGGAAGAAGGCACGAAGGTCTTTGGGTCATTACGCGATATCTCAAATTCTTTTATAGCATCATCTATAAAACCCAGTTCCTTATATGCAAGTCCGAGATTATAATGTGTTTCGTGATCTTTATCCTCAAGTTCTTTCTCCAGGCCCTTCTTAAATTCATTGAAGATACTGAGAACATCACCGTTGAGAACCGGCTCATGTACTGCCCCGGATCCGATGGTACCTCCTTCAGCAAGGATAGATTCTTCATGCGCCTCTTCAAAAGTTTCTAATAAAGATAGTTTTTGTTTTATCTCTTCATTTTCTGGGAAGAGTTTGTGTAGTTTTGCCAGGATTTCTCGAGCCTCATCTATTAGCCCCTGCTTTGTATAGAAATCAGCCTCTGTAATCTCCTCACTGTAGTCCTCTATGACAGATTTCTCTTGTGATGTAATAGGGGCTTCTTCCTCAGGCGGAGGAGCCTCTACTTTGCCAATAAGTCTCGGATCTTCAGGAGATATTTTATATGCCTCTTTTAAAAGCTGTTTGCTCTTCTCAATATCACCGGCCTTCTCAGAAAGTTCGGACAGTGTCAGGCATTCTTTAACAACCTGGTCTTTTTTATCTGTATTCGCATAAAGGGACTTCAGCTTCAAATGGAGATCGATATTTTCGGGTTCCTTCAGAGTAAACTCTTCGAGAAGATTTATTGCATCCTCGAAAAGGCCGTACTTAATAAATACCTCTGCCTCTGAAAAGGCCTCATCGACGGTCTTCTCTTCCTTTACGGGGGTCTGTTCTGCTTCGGCTTTCTGCTCGAGGTCAGTGATTGTAGTCTTGAGAGATTTGTCATCGGGGGTTATCGAGAGAGCTTCCTTGTAACAGTTAAGTGCCTCTTTTTGCATTCCTGTTGCCGTATATGCATTGCCAAGAGATATGAGCTCGTGAGCTACCTTAAGGTTCTCATTGTTTTGTCTGTATAGTGTAACGAGCCTCTTCCCTGTCTCTATAGGATCTACGTCCTTGAAGGATTCTAATAGCTTTATAGCGTCATCGGAATTCATATCTAATATCATTTCATCAAGGGCAGGAAGATACTTTGTCCATGCCTTGTCTCTGTAACCCTCCTTTATGTATATATCCCCAAGAAGCCACGCAGCCTTGATATTAGTCGGCTCTGCTTCAGTTACCTTACTGATATATTCCCTTGCTTCATCAAACCTACCAGCTGTTGAATAAATCTCAGCACACCTGAAGTAAATATCTATGTCTTGTGGAAATAATGAAGTGGCTTCTTTGATCTGCTCAATAGCGCGATCGAGATTACCCATTTTCTCGAATAGATAAGTAATTGCAAGAATTACCTCTTTATTTGAAGGTTGGGCAGTAAGAGCCTTCTCGTAGTACTCTATCGAGTTCTCGGTCTCTCCCTTCTCCTCATATAGCTTTGCTATGGTAAAATATTCTTTTGAAGCCTCTATGCTGAGGCCTTCCTTCATATAGATATCTGCTACTTTGACTCTGAAAGGAATATTGGAAGGGGAAATGGCAACTATCTTATCATATATCTCAAGGAGTCTTTCCTTCCTGCCTTCTTTTGAAAGACTGTCAGCCGCTGAAAGATAATATTTTATGGCATCTATTTTAAGACCTCTCTCCTCATTAATTACGCCAAGGGCAAAGAGGGCATCGGCATCATGGGGATTTATATTTAGAATCTTCTTATAAAGTCCCAGTGCCTTGAGAGAAAAGCCTTCGCGCATAAAAAAGTCTGCAGCCTTATGGAATGAATCTGCTGCGTTTTCTTTTTCACCTTTTTTGAGATATAAATCACCAAGGGCGTTATAGGTGTTGCCGTCGGATTGTTCCTTTACCAGCTTCTCCCATATAGAGATGGCTTTATCTATCTGACCCTTTGATAGATACTTCTGGGCTTCTTTTATCAGAGAGGCCTTGCTTGAAATTTCGGGCATTGTTAAAATTATCATAATCAAGAAAAAGGTGTCAATAATTGTAATCACAATGTAAGCATTCCCAGATCTGTCATGGCAGGATATAGTATTCTCGCTCATTCTCGGTCTATCGCCCTGCGAGGCTTTTGCCTCTTTATATTTATTAAAATATTCTCGGGACTATCGGCAAAAGAATCCGCTCAAATACTATATCCTATCTTTAATTACCCTTAAAAATTAAAGATAGTTTCATTACGAAGAAAGCCATGCGTACAAAACATAATTATTTAGACCAGATTATTCATTCATAAATTATCTCCGTGGTGTGCCTCCAGAAGGAGACCGCATTTGAGCGGTTTTATTTACTTGGAAAAACATTCTGTTTTTTCAAGTAAATTCCTCGGAGGTCGAAACGACTGAGAATGAGCGAAAATGCAGTTTCCTTCTGGAAATATAGCCTGTTGTATGAATAATCTGGGTTAGGCGATCTCAATAACTAAGGGGCCCTTTATTACCTATATCTAAACCTATTTTTTCTTAAACATCTTTTTCAGATCATCCAGGGAAAAGAAAATTCTTGTTGGTCTGCCGTGGGGGCACTTATCAGGATGTAGACAGTCCCCAAGGTCAGAAAGTAATTGAAGGACTTCTTCCTGTTTAAGTATCGTTCTGCCACGTACTGATCTGTGACAGGCAATCTTAGCAGCAAGGGCTTCTCTCAGCGTTTTATCCGGGACAGAACCTTCGAGAAGGCAGGTTGCGATATCCGATAGGACACTTATTATATCAGCTTCTCTTAGAACCTCAGGCAGCGAACGGACAATGGCAGTGTCATGCCCAAAATCATCTACCTCTATCCCGAAATCTCTTAGAATCAGGCTATTTTCAAGAATAGTCCTGTACTCTTTGTGCGGCAATCTTACTTGTTTAGGAAATAGCAATCGGTGTGAGTTGAGGTCAGCTCTTCTAAGAAATTTTTCATAAAGTATTCTCTCATGCGCTGCATGTTGATCAATCAGGGATAACCCATTCCCCTCTGATAGGGCGATGAAAGTATCTCCAAGGTATACGAAAGATGAAGATGGCTTGTACCCGAAATCAAGGGCTTCGGATACAACAGAAGGTGAGGAGAAATCGTAAGATATAGGGGATGATGTACGAGAAATATTATCTCTTGTACTGGAATACACAACATTGTAGATAGATTCTTTGTCCTGGAATCTAACCTCACGCTTTGAGGGATGGACATTAAAGTCAACTTGCTTTGGGTCGATATCAAGAAAGACAAAAAAAACGGGATGTTTTTTTTGTGGAAGCATTCCTTCATAGGCATTATATACTGCACGCATGATAGCAGCGTCTCTTATTGGTCGCCTATTGATGAAGATGAACTGGTGAGTTCTGCTATTTCTAAAGTTACCCTCTTTTGCCACAAAAGAATTCATCCTTATGTTTGCAACTTCAGTATTAATCTCTATAAGCCCATCTAAAAACTCATCTCCATATATCTGCATTAGCCTCTCCTTCAAACAGGATGCAATAGGGATGTTCATAGCCTCATGGTTGTCTGAGAAAAGACTGAAACTGATCTCATAATTGGATAGTGCTTCTTCTGTAACCTTGTCAATGATATGCGATAGTTCCGTATTATTTACCTTTAGAAATTTTCTCCTTGCAGGAGTATTAAAAAAAAGATCTCTCACCTCTACAGTTGTACCCATCGACGGAGAGTCCTTAACGGCCTTTACCTCTCCACCTTGTATATCCACCGAGACACCTTGATACATACCCTTGGGTGCTGTTACAAGTTTAACCTTTGCTACAGATGCGATGGATGGAATGGCCTCACCTCTAAATCCCATTGTTCGTATGTTAAAGAGGTCGTCTTCACCGAGAAGCTTACTGGTTGCATATCTCTCAAAACAGAGGAGTGCGTCTTCCTTATCCATTCCCATACCGTTGTCTGAAACTCGAATTAGCCTTTTCCCGCCATAAAGAACATCTATCCTGATATCAGTGCTCTTAGCATCAATAGAATTCTCTATGAGTTCTTTAACAACGGAGGCAGGCCTTTCAATAACCTCACCTGCTGCAATCTTATTCCTCAATATGGCTGGAAGGACCTTAATCTTTGACATGAGAACCTCATCTGAGAGAAGTGCTCGTTTCTGCTCTTCTTTATCTTATTTCAATATCTGTGATATTCTAACATATTAAACCCCTTAGAAAAGTTTTAATAATAATTTCTTTGAAGAGATCAGTGAAGAAGAGGAAAAAACTCAGGCCGGATTGGGATGAATATTTCATCGGCATTGCAAAGGCAGTTTCAACAAGAGCTACCTGCCTGAGAAGAAGGTATGGTGCAGTTATTACAAAGGATAACATCATTGTAAGTACTGGATACAATGGTGCCCCTTCAGGGATGAAAGACTGCATTGAAGTGGGAAAATGTACGAGGAGAGAACTTCAGATTCCTCATGGTGAGAGGTATGAGCTATGCCACAGTGTCCACGCAGAGGCAAATGCGATTATTCGTGCCTCTGTGGATGAATTGAGGGATGCGACAATTTATATATCAGGTACAGATGACGGAAATAATGAATGTCTTGCTGAGCCGTGTATGATGTGTAAAAGGATGATATTGAACTCACGGATAGCAAAGGTCGTCTACTCAGACGGAAATGAGGGATTTATGATTCTTAATCCCAAGAGGTGGCTTAAGAAAAGGGTTTAGCCAAAATTAACCTTCCTGATTTATAAAACAATAGAGGTTTAGAAAGGAGAGATCGTGAAGAATATTTTGGTAACTGGTTGTGCGGGGTTTATTGGGTGGAAGGTTTCGGAAAGATTAATTGCTGAGAATATGAATGTTATAGGTGTGGATAATCTTAATGACTATTACGATCTACGGCTGAAAGAATGGCGACTTTCACAGTTGAGGAGTAAAGCGCATGGGGTAGAGGGCAAGAATAATACAGGATTCAATTTTTACCACCGTGATATAAGTGATTTTGATTCAGTCAAAAAACTCTTTACACATCATAAACTCGATGCAGTCATCAATCTCGCTGCGAGGGCCGGTGTCAGGGCATCTGTGGAAGATCCCTGGACCTATCTCGATACTAATATAAAAGGTACCTTAAACCTTCTTGAGTGTTGTAAAGAGTATGGCGTTAATAAATTTGTTTTGGCATCAACCTCCAGCATTTATGGTCTTAACGAGATGCCTTTTAGAGAAACAGATATAACTGATGCTCCTTTGTCACCTTATTCAGCAACAAAAAAGGGGGCTGAAGTCCTTTGCTATAGCTATCATTATCTCTACGACCTTGATATAAGCATACCGAGATATTTTACAGTCTACGGACCTGCAGGAAGGCCTGATATGAGTATTTTTATATTCATAAAAAATATCGATAATAGTGTTCCTATAACTATTTTTGGAGATGGCAGGCAAAAAAGGGATTTTTCTTATGTGGAAGATATAGCTGATGGCACATTAAAATGTCTTCAGCCCTTTGGTTATGAGATATTCAACCTTGGTAATGACAACTCTGTCGAGTTAATGTATGTGATAAAGCTAATAGAAGATGCACTCGGCAAGAAAGCCGTAATGAATTTTGTGCCCCGCTATCCTGCTGATGTTGTTGCAACATGGGCTGATATAGAAAAATCTAAAGATAAATTGAAGTGGTATCCTGAGACTACCATACAAAAAGGCATTAAAAAGACAGTTAACTGGTATCTTGACAACAGGGCGTTCGTTAACACCTTAAAAGATTGATGACTCCCAGTCATTGCAGGTGATCCCACAGATCTTGGCGCAGGGTTATATTTAAAATGTTGAATTGAAAATATAGCCTGTTGTATGAATAATCCGGGTTAGAATTTATTTAGTCTGCCAGACGCGGATTAGTCCGCCATAGGTGGATTAGAATTTCGGGTTTGGGACTTTCCGAGTTCTTTTAAAAGATCACAAATTCTTACCTTCAGTAAAGGATGGATTATATCTGGAGCAATCTCACACAGGGGTTTAAGAACAAAATCTCTCTTATCCATTAAGGGATGGGGAATTTCTAAATTGTCTTTTTTTAGGAAAATATTGTTGAAGAGAAGAATGTCAAGATCAATAATGCGTGGTCCCCATTTAAATGATACTCCTCGGCCAACCTCCCTTTCCACCTCTTCCAATATCCTTAACAGTTCCTCAGGTTCAAAAAAGGTCTCTATCTCTATAGCCATGTTTATGAATCGAGGTTGATCCTTTATACCCCACGGCTCAGTCTCATACATTGATGACTTCTTTTTAACAGGTATTCCTCTTTTTTCAAGAAGTTCAATTGCACGCACACAGTTTTTCTCTCTGTTACCTAAATTAGAGCCTATGCCAATGTAAGCGGTAGACATAAATCACGTAGCCTCACATGTAACAATCGGTTGAATCATGGTAGATATCTGTTAAATAACCTTACCTATCCTCACAACTGCTTCCTTAATCTTTTCAACAGATGCTGTTAATGCAAATCTAATATACCCTTCTCCTGTCTCTCCAAAACCATTACCAGGTGTTGCAAGCACTCCTGCCTTGTTTAACAGGTATGCCACAAAACCCATCGAATCAAAATCAGGAGGTATCTTAGCCCAGATATAAAAGGTCGCTTTCGGTTTTTTGACCTGCATACCGAGTTTTTTTAAACCACTGTAAAGGGCATCCCTCCTCTCTTCATAGGTCTTCCTTATTGCGGAGAGAACACCACTCTCTGTATTTAGGGCAACTATGGCTGCCTCTTGTATAGCCTGAAAAACCCCTGAATCGAGATTTGTTTTAATTTTTCCAAGACCTGCTAAGACTTCACTATTTCCAACAGCAAAACCTATCCTCCAGCCAGTCATATTATACGTCTTTGATAAAGAATGAAACTCAATGCCCACATCTTTTGCACCTGGTATCTGCATAAAGCTCAAAGGTTTATTATCAAAGTGAATCTCTGAGTACGAGGCATCGTGGCAGACAATGAAATTGTACTTATAAGCAATACTAACCACTTCTTTATAGAATTTCCTTGGCGCCATTGATGTGGTGGGGTTATTAGGGTAGTTTAAAAAGATGAGTTTCGCTTTTCTCAGAATCTCTTTTGGTATCGCATCAAGATCGGGTAGGAAGCCATTTTCTTCCTTTAGAGGCATAAAATAACTTTTTCCTCCTGCGAACAGAGTACCAACTGAGTAAACAGGATATCCAGGGGATGGCACGAGCACAATATCACCTTGATTGACGAATGCTAATGGGATATGGCCTATGCCTTCCTTAGAGCCGATTAATGAGAGTACCTCTGTCTGTGGATCAAGCTCGACACCAAATCTTTTCTGATACCATCCTGCGACAGCCTCTCGATAAGAAAGCATACCTTCATAAGAAGGATAACGGTGATTTACAGGTTTCTCAACGGCCTTTTTCATGGCCTTGACTATATGGGAAGGAGTGGGAAGGTCAGGGTCGCCGATACTCAAGTCAATAAGGTCAGTACCCTTTTCTATTGCTTCTTGTTTCATCTTATCAATAGATGCAAACAGATAAGGTGGCAAATGTCTAACACGATTAGCGAGTTTAACAGAAATCTTTTCCCGCAAAGGTTTCTCCTGATTTTCGGTGTCACTATTATACTACACGGGATACCAATTGAAGAAAAAATAAGGCTCCTCTTTTTTAATTCTGAAACAAAAATCTGTTACCTAAAAATCATTCCTGCACATGTGGGAAACTATTTGTGGACATGCTTTATAAAGGATCTCATAATAAAAATGGACATTCATAAGTTCATAAACGTCTCCTGTTCGTCATACCTGGAGGTCGTAAACGGGCATCCAGGGAGTTTCTGGATTCCCCGGCCAAGCCCGGGAATGACAAGATGTAACATTCTCCCGATTAACATTACAAGTGGCTACATTAATAGTTCATAAATGATTTTTACGTAACAATGAAATAAAAAAATCTTGACAATATAAAAGATTTGAGCAACAATGTTTATGTAAATATGTAAAATAGTATGAATTATTTCCCATTCGAAATATTCGTATGGGGGTAGAGAAAAGCCTGATATGATGTATGAGGTATTTGCAGTCATTGAAGATGCCTCAGCGTTTGTAATAATTACTCTCGTTTTTAATTTTTCAAGGTTTATCCCCAACTCAAAGACGGCCTATCTTAGGATTAGGGAAATAAAGGTAAATACAAGCCAAAAAATAACTTATTAACCAATATGCCAGGGGGTCTAAGAGATTCATTATGTTAAATACAGTTAAGGTTCCAAAACAGTTTGAGCCAATATTCCAGAAAGCTCAGGACTACGTAAATAGATATTTTAAGAACCGAAAAGAAGATCCTTCAAAAGGTACGATTGAAATATTCGGAGAACGCTATATTTTGGTAAGAGCGGCTTCTATGTCGATTGATTTCTTCGAGACTATAAAAAATTTATATAAAGACCAGGGCGAGGAAGAAGCGTTTAATGTTGCCAGACAGCTCCTTTTCGATATAGCCCATGCTATAGGCAGACAGGATGCAAAAAACTTCCATAGAAAAATGAAGCTCAAAGATCCTATTGAGAAGCTTTCTGCCGGGCCGGTTCATTTCTCACATTCAGGGTGGGCTTTTGTTGATATATTTGCTGAATCAAGGCCAGCCCCAGATGAAAGTTACTACCTCATATATGATCATCCATTTTCGTTCGAATCCGATGCCTGGCTGAGGTCCGCAAGAAAGAGCGTTTTTCCGGTTTGCGTGATGAATGCTGGTTATTCTTCGGGGTGGTGCGAGGAAAGTTTCGGCGTGCCGCTGGTTGCCTCGGAAATAATGTGTCGGGCAAAAGGGGATGATGCATGTCGTTTTATAATGGCACATCCCTCAAAAATAGAAGGCTACATAAGAAACTATTTGAAGAAAGAACCAAAGTTGGCAAAAAGGATTACTAGATACGAGATACCGGGATTTTTTAAAAGGAAGGAAATGGAAAGAGCACTGCGGGAGAGCGAAGAAAAATACCGTGCAATTTTTAATACAGCAAAAGATGGCATATTTATTAATGATGAAACAGGAAACTTCATAGATGTAAATCCAGCGGCGTGGGAATCGCTCGGTTACAGCAAAGAGGAGTTGTTAAAATTAAGCAATAAAGAGATTGAACTCGAAACTATAGGATACGAAGCATTCAAAAAAGTTCGGGATATATCTGCGGAGAAAGCGATGTTTGAAGTAAACCAAAAAAGGAAAGACGGCTCGTTCCTGCCTGTTGAGATCACCAGGACATTTTTCGACTGTGGCAGCCAGCGATTTAGTCTATCGATTGCTCGTGACATCACTGAGCGCAGGCGTGCAGAGGAGGCGCTGCTAAAAGCCAATGAAGAGTTGGAACAACGGGTAAAGGAACGTACCGAGGAACTGCTGTCAACAAACAAGTTGCTGAGGAGTGAAATAGAAGAGCGCAAACAGGCGGAAGAGGAAATTCGCAAACTCAATGAAGAACTTGAACAACGTGTTTATCAGCGCACTGCACAGCTTGAGGCAACCAACCAAGAACTGGAGTCCTTCTGTTATTCTGTCTCCCATGACCTGCGTGCACCACTCCGAGCAATTAATGGTTTTTCCCAGATATTGTTTGAGGAGTATTTAGATAAACTTGACGATGAAGGTAAACGCCTTCTGCATGTCGTTCGAGGGAATACTGACAAAATGGCAAGACTTATTGATGATCTTCTTTCCCTCTCCCGCATAGGTCGAAGGGATATTGAGCTATCAGACATAGATATGGATACACTGATACAAGCAGTGTGCAATGAAATCGAGACCACTACCTCTGAGAGGAACCTAAAGGTTAACCTGAACCCACTTCCTCCTGCCCGTGGGGATGAGGGAATGATACGTCAGGTCTTCTTTAATCTCATAGCCAATGCTGTTAAGTTTACACGATCCCGAGAGGCTGCAATGATTGAAGTTGGCGGATACGCTGAGGATTCGGAGAATGTTTACTATGTCAGGGATAATGGTATTGGTTTTGATATGCAGTATATAGATAAACTCTTTGGTGCTTTCCAGCGGTTGCACACCGGGGAGGAATTTGAAGGGACAGGCATTGGTTTAGCTGTCGTGAAACGTATCGTTAACCGGCATGGTGGGAGGATATGGGCTGAGGGAAAGAAGAATGAAGGGGCAACATTTTATTTTACACTCCTGACGGGAAGACGACGTGTTACAAAAGATCACATCTAGATATTATTGACTACTTTTTAGATGAGTTCATTGTTCAATAAACAATCTTTTCCAGAAAAAGACCATTGGGTGGGGCACCTGGCCCGGCTAGTCTCCTGTCTCGGGACTTCAAAATATCTTCCATACCTGAAACAGGTATTCTTCCTCTTCCTACCTCTACAAGAGTACCTGTAATATTTCTAATCATATGTCTGAGAAAACCGTCTGCTTCTATTCTTATCTTTATAAATTTACCTTTCATATGTGCAGTCATGAAATACATTTCCTCAACCCTTTTTATATTTAAGGAAAATATCTCCCTGATTGGATTTTTTATGCTGCTGCCAGTTCCCATAAAAGAAGAAAAATCGTGCTTTCCGATAAGAAACTGTGTTGACTGTATCACAGAGTTAATATCAAGAGTCTGTTTAACCGCCCATGCATATCTGTATAGAAAGGCCGATATTTCTCTTTGGTTTGAGATGATATAAAAATAGCTTTTTTTAATGGCACTGTGTGCTGGGTGAAAGGAGTCATCGACCTCTGAGGTATCGAGAACACGGATGTCCTGGGGTAGAAGGGCATTCAATGCCCTTTTTATTGTTGCAGGATCGAGCCTTGATTCTGTCCTGAAGGCAGCCACCTGGCCGAGAGCATGTACACCTGCATCTGTTCTGCTCGCTCCGATAACCTTAGATTGTTTTTCTGTTACTCTTAAAATCTTATCTTCAAGGATTCTCTGGATGCTCAGCCCTTTTTTCTGAATCTGCCAGCCTTGGTATGTTGTGCCGTCATATTCAAGAAGGAGTTTGATTTTTTTCATAGTTAAAAATATACCACCCTGCCTATTTTCTTCAACAACACTGCTAACCCAAATAATGCAGACATTGTTCAAAAATTTATTTAACTCAAATTACTTGCAGACATGACATTTAGGCAGGGCATAGTATTTTCACTCATTCTCGATACGATAAATCGTGTCTCCGAGGCTTTTGCCTCTTTATATTAGAGTATTTTTTATTGACTATCGGCAAAAGAAACCGCTCAAATACTATGCCCTGCCTTCTATATTAGTTTATAATTGATACACACTAAGGTATCGAAAAATAAATTTTTTCACAACATCTGCATTATGGATAATACGAGTTAATTCTTAATGCTTCTGATAAAATATATATCCAGAGGATAGAATGATAGACATAAAGACTCTTATCTCCGGTGTGAAAAAGAACTGCAATATCTCTGATGCGAGATACTGGGGATTCTATTCCATATGTGGTCTCCTGCTCAGGGTAAGGGAACTCTATCGTAATGAAAAGGACATAAGGCCATGGGAAATGATACGCAAGGAGGAGATTTCTGAATGGTTAGATGAGAGGGAGAACCTCTGGAAAGAACTCGAGGACAAGGATTTTGAAGATATTGTTATCGGTGAACGATTCTTTGGTCCCTTTGAGGTGGAAAAAATAAATGAGGCATTAGAGAAAGAGAACCTTGTTTACGGTGCTGGCTATGGTATTCATATGAAGCCTTCTTTTTTTCTTGCAGATCTTCTTTCTAAAAAGAAAGTAGAAGGCTATGACGTTTATATTGGTGGACATGAGTATACAAGAGACCTATCAGATTATCCCGCTACGTTACAGAATGGGACCATCTTTGTAAGGATAGACGCAACGAGGACCCTCCTCTGGGAAAGATTTGAGGAACTCAGGTTCAAGAGCTCTAAAGGCTCTCTTGCATTTGCATTTTCAAAGTATGACATAAAGCCTGGAGATGGGCTATCAGAGGATATGTATGGACGAATGTTCCAGGTTGCCTCTTCTGAGGTAGAGGCATATGTCTACCATGAGGTTGGTGAGGCTATTGAGTCGAAGAGGCTTGATAGTAAATGGAGGGATCTCCTTGTAGATTATTCAGGCAGTAAAGTCGAGGTCTTTGCCCGCGGAGTAAAAGATCTCCTTTCAGATACTTCTGAGAAGGGCATGCTCAGGCACATTATCGAAACCCGAAAGGAAGGATCCCTCGGTTTTTATATCTTATTCCTTGCAGGTTACAGGAAGCTTCTCTTTCCTGAGATAGTAAAGTCCTTTGATGGTTTTGTTGAGTCAGGAGACTGGAGACTTATTGAGGATGCTCGAAAGACCGGATACGAAAAGGCCAAATTATATGCAGAGAAGTTACTCTCATTTAGAGAAGAAAAAAAAGACAAAACGTGGATATCTGAATATATTGATAAGGAGATGCTTGGCTCAGGAAAGCGCTTGTGAGCAAATATTTAGAGAGGGTTTTATGCCTGTAAAGATGACTCTTTTTGAAGCCTTTCCCATTCTTTATCTATATCCTCCTGAAACTTCTTTATTATCCACTCGTTTTCCGGGCTGAAGAGGTGTCTGAATCTTCCCTGAGGCTTGAGAAAATCTACAATAGGCCTTTTCTCTTTCGGCTTAAAGGTTACTCTTGTAACTCCATTTACGACCTCATAGAGCGGCCAGTAGCATGTATCAACGGCAAGCCTACTCAGCATGATGGCATCGTCAGTCCTTGACCTCCAACCACGATTGCAGGGTGATAGGATATTCATAAACTTTGGACCCTTTATCGAGAACGCCTTCCGAACCTTTTTCATGAGATCAAGCCAGTAGCTTATCGATGCCTGGGCTGCATAGGGAATATCATGGGCAGCCATAATTCTTGTTAGGTTCTTTCTCTCCTGGGTTTTTCCGGGAATAACCTTTCCAGCAGGGCTTGTTGTAGTCTCTGCGCCAAGAGGGGTAGCGCTTGAACGCTGAATGCCTGTATTCATATATGCCCCATTATCATAACAGATATAGAGCATGTCATGTCCGCGCTCCATCGCACCCGAGAGACTCTGCAGTCCTATATCATAGGTTCCTCCGTCACCACAGAAGGTCACAAACTTTATTTCCTTGTCTATTTTACCTTTCTTTTTCATGGCCCTATACATAGTTTCTACTCCTGCTATTGTTGCTCCAGCATTTTCAAAGGCACTATGTATCCAAGGGACCTTCCAAGCAGTATACTGTGAAATGCAGGAGGAGACTTCAAGACATCCTGTTGAAGAACAAGCAATTACTGGGTGCTCTGATGCGAGAAGTACCATCTTCACAACTATCGGTGCACCACAGCCAGAACAC
>CAZXCW010000040.1:0-16373 GCA_964639385.1 uncultured Nitrospiraceae bacterium | reverse complement strand
ACCAACAGATGATAATAAGTTATTTTAAAAGCCTAATTATTAAGAACAAGGCATTTATACTTGAAGAGGTTCTCGCGGTTAAAGGACTTATGCAGTTGCTCATGAAAGAGAGAAATACGGATCAAAAATGGACAAGAGAAGAAAAAAGGGAAATTAAGATTCACCTTAAAAATATTTCTAAGCTCGTTCCTGCACTTATCATCTTTTTGCTCCCGGGTGGTTCTTTACTTCTTCCTTTTCTTGCAGAAGTACTTGATAGAAGGAAAAGCAGGAGGCCTCCGGTACAAAAAGAAAGGACGAATGGGGATTTGCTATAGCATTTGTTCAAGAATTCTGCTAAACTTTTTATTAGAAAATATCCTGATCTTACTTTATTTTTATTGCAAAATAACTTTTAATAACTTTCTAAAACGGAAGCCTTTTAGAAAAATAAAAAGGCTGGCTATAGAAAAAGGAGGTGAGTATTGTGATACTCGAAATAAGTGAAAAGGAAAAGGAAATATTAAAGCATATCTTGGAATTTTATCTCGGTGAACTGCGAGAAGAAGTAGTAAAAACAGAAGATGTCAAATGGAAACCACCCCTTCACGAAGAAGAAGATATGATAAAGAAACTTATCGCAAAGGTGTCTTGATCTTTCATTAAAAAGAGAGGGGGGATTAAGCCCCCTCTCTCAAAATTATAGCATCAGCCTTGTCATCGCTTTTCTTAACCTTCCCCTGAAAGAAGCATACAAGATTTTTCTATCTTCTTATAATGTATGCTTTTCTATATTCATATCTAATAGACCATTGGCTTTCCATATATTTTGCTTCTGCGTTTATCTCTTCGAAATGGTCTTTAGTAATATGGATTTAGAGAGGTATCTGTTGCTAAAATGCCGGTATATTTCTTATTATTAAACGAAGAAATTTATATAGGAAAAAAGATGGGGTTTTCAGAGGAAGAGCTTAAACGATACCACAGGCAGATGTTGATAGATGATTGGGGTGAGACAACACAGAAGAAACTTAAGAATTCTACTGTATTTATAGCAGGTGCAGGAGGGTTAGGTTCTCCCGTGACTATATATCTTGCCGTTGCCGGAATAGGCCATATAAAAATCTGTGATTTCGATAATCTTGAATTGACAAACCTTAACCGACAGATATTACATGACCATACAAGAATAGGCATAAATAAGGCAGTCTCTGGAAAACTTACTATTGAAAGAATGAACCCCTACATAAAGGTAACAGCACTTCCAGAAAAAATATCCGTAGGAAATGTGAATGAACTTATCGGTGATGCAGATATCATTGTGGATTGTATGGACAATTTTCCAACGAGATATCTTTTAAATGAATCAGCTATCAAGAAGAGAATCCCTTTGGTTTACGGGAGTATAAGAGGGATGGAAGGTATGCTTTCGTTCATAAAGTCCCCGGAAACACCTTGTCTCCGCTGCCTTTTTCCCGAGGCCCCCCCGGATGAGGTTTTTCCCGTTCTTGGAGCAACCCCGGGTGTTATAGGCTCTCTTCAAGCTCTTGAGACCCTTAAGTATTTAACCGGTCTTGGTACAAATATCAAAGGTAGACTTCTGTTCTGGGATGGGAGCAGGGCTGAATTCAAAATTTTTAATGCCCGGAAAGATCATAACTGCCCTGCATGTGGAAACAGTAAACAGAATAAATAATGGATTTAGGTGCAATTGAAGTATAATTCTGTATGTTTGTAGCTGGTATTTTAGTGTTCTCTGAATTTTTGATAAGTCTGAGAGGTGAAAAATGACTGAAATCAGATTGAACTTAATAACACGTACATGGGTGATTATTGCAAAAGAGCATAGTAAGAGACCAGAGGATTTTATTGTAAGAAGAGTTAAGAAAAGACTCCCGGAATTTCTCGAAACATGTCCCTTCTGCCCTGGAAACGAATTTAGAACGCCAGATGAGATATTTAGGATCCATGATGATTCTGTGTGGAAAATAAGAGTTGTTAGGCACAAATTTTCAAAACTTTCTGAAGAAGGCGAGAGAAAAAGATGGGACCATGGTTTAAAAAAAGGTGTTAATGGGGTAGGTGTACACGAATTGATTGTTGAGACTCCTATTCACAACTTAACAACAGCAACTATGTCCGCTGATCAGTTAAAAGATGTAATCCAGACATGTAAAGACCGTTTTGTGGAAACATATAAAGATCCAAGAGTGGAGTATGTAATTATATTCAAAAATAGTGGGTCCTCAGCAGGAACTTTTGTAGATCATCCCCTTTCCCAGTTAGTAGGTATGCCTATAACGCCTCTTCAGATAAGGGAAAGATTTGAAGCATCTATGAAATTTTTCGATGAAACTGGTGATTGCCTGATGTGTAAAACTATACAAGATGAGTTAAATGACGGCATAAGGATTCTTTTTAATACAGAGCATTTTTTATCCTTTATTCCTTACGCAGCGCTTTCGGCATTTCATATATGGGTATTTCCTAAAAGGCATTCAGGTTCTTTTGCCGACATACGACCCGAAGAGATGTGGGACCTTGCAATTAATCTTAAATCAGTCATGACAAAGTTATATCATGGATTAGATTGTCCTGATTTTAATTATTTGATAAGGTCCGGGAGACCAAGCAATGCAGACTCGGAGTTTATTCACTGGTATCTGACCATTATTCCCCGGGTGGAGATGACTACAGGTTTTGAACTTGGCTCAGGTATGCATATAAACCCGCTGTTACCTGAAATGAGTGCAGAGTATTTAAAGAATGTAAAGACACCTGAATATTAATCAGGTGAGGTTTTTTAGAGGGTCAGCAGGGTAGCATTGGAAATAGAAATATAAAGAAATGCATAACATTTCATAGATGAGGAGGCAGAATTAAGTGAGATTAAAGCGAGTTCGTTCGGATACCATTAGCCAAAATCAGTCTGCTGAGGCCAGGTCTGTTGAGGCAGAAATACTGGATGCTTATTCACAGACTCTAATCCGTGTAGTGGAGCGCATTGGTCCTGCTGTTGTAAGTGTAGGATTGGCTATGCGTGCACCAGAACAGCTAAAGCGTCGAGGCGTCCCTGAGATCAGAGGTGTCGGGAGCGGCGTAATAATTACCCCGGACGGATATATACTAACAAATAGTCACGTTGTTCAATCTGCAGAGAAAATAGAGGTTCGTCTCCAGGATGGACGAAATTCTTCCGCGCGGATTATTGGCAATGACCCGCACAGTGATTTGGCTGTTCTTTCGATCTTGGAATCTGGTCTTCCCACAGCCGAGTTAGGAGATTCGGCTAAGTTACAAGTAGGTCAGCTTGTAGTTGCTGTTGGCAATCCTCTTGGGTTTCAAACTACAGTGACTGCAGGTGTTGTCAGTGCTTTGGGCCGTACCCTTCGGACACAGACAGGAAGATTAATTGAGAATGTGATCCAGACCGATGCAGCACTTAACCCAGGCAATTCTGGCGGGCCGTTGGTGGATTCTCGCGGGCGCGTGATTGGCATCAATACAGCCATTATTGCTGGTTCACAAGGGATCTGCTTTTCTATACCCATAAATACAGCAAAGTGGATTGCCGCACAGCTTATCCGCGAAGGCCGCGTGCGAAGGGCTTACCTCGGTATTTCGGGGCAGACTGTAAATTTGGATCGTCGCCTGATTGTTCAGCATCGTCTAAAAAGTTCCACAGGGGTGTTAGTAACCGAAGTCCAGCCAAACTCGGCAGCGGCTGTTACTGGATTAATGCCTGGGGACATCATTATAAAAGCAGGCGATACATCTATTGGATCTCTTGATGACCTTCAGTTAGCTTTGTCGCGGCATCTGATTGGAGTTCCCTTAACAATCCATGCCATTAGAAAGCGGGAGCGCATTTCTCTTGAAGCTCGCCCTACAGAGCTTCTGGATACGGAATAAAGTTTTGATTTAGCCAGGATTATTCATACACCAAGCTATGTATGAAAGGCAGAGTTTATAGCCTTCTGGATATCCGATGTCGAAAACAATACCTGGAAGACGGCAGCCGAGGAATCCCTTTTCCTTAAGTATGAGGCTTCGAACCGGTACATCCGTCAATTCACCATCCATAACTAACTCTCTGGTTCTTTTTATGTATTCAAAAATATGAGGGCCTGATATTGCAATACCACAGGTGCGAAGTTCTCCCTTAAAGCGAGGAACAAAGTGACCATTACCTTTAGGAAGAAATCTTTCAATACAAAAGATGTCATCCTCTAAATGTGAGAGGTCTACTCTTCCAGAGTTACCAAATCCATAGACATTTTCTTCCCTCACCTCTGTAAGTGCAGCAATATCTTTTCTATATTTTGAAAAAGCAGCCTTCAATATCTTTAATGCACCTGGTGCAGGTAAATAAATATTGTCAGGATAAATAACAGCCGCGATATGATTTCCGACAACATCCTCAGCAAGACTTATGGCATCGGACTCACCTAAAGGGTCTTCCTGATACAGAAAAGTAATAAGGCACTCATTTTCGATCTTTCTTGTATCCTCAAAGGCAGATGGGAAAAATTCCTGTCTGAATCTTCTATCTGTAAAATACCTGCGGATTATTTCCTTTTTCCTGTTGATGATAATAACAATATTTTGAATACCAACTGAGAGACCTTCTTCTACGGCATACTGTATGGCTGGCTTATTACCTATAGGAAGCATCTCCTTAGGCATTTTTGGATTGATAGGCTTCATCCTTTTACCAAGTCCTGCTGCCGGAATAATAAGATATATCGTTTCGTCCTCCATTAGCTTCATTAGATAGTGATCTCCATGAGATCTTCTGCTAACGATACATCGCCATCGAACTCTACTCTACATTCCTTTAACCTTTCAGAATCAGGATAGGGAGAAGGATAGAGATGGGAAAGAATGAGTTTTTTTACTTTCGCCTTTTTTGCAATAAGACCGCACTCCCGCGGAGTTAGATGCCCCTGTACCTTCAAGGCGTCTGGAAAAGAACAGTCGATGATAAGGAGGTCGGCATCCTTTGAGAGTTCAACTATTCCTTCGTCATAATCGCAATCGCCAGTGAAAACCAGGGATTTTTCTCCGTCTTCAAATCTGTAAGCAATACTGTTTTCTGAATGTACTGTTTTTTTTGAAAAAACATGAAGATATTTTAAATCGAGCTTATCTTCAATTTCTATTACCTCGATGGTAAAAAACTTCGGCTTTTTCATAACAGATCTGATGATAGATTTATATGTTTTTTTAAAGCCTTTTGGGCCTACTATTAATAAGTCCTTTTCTCTCTTGAAATTAGGTGTGGCTAAGAGGGCATGTATAAAGGGCATAAGGTCTGAGATGTGGTCAGGATGAGGATGTGTAATAAAGACTGCATCGATATCTTTATAGCTTTTCCCTGCTCTCTCAAGTTGAAGAAGTATTCCACTACCACAGTCTATAAGGATTTGTCTGTCAAAAACTTTTAGAAGGTATCCAGGGGCATTTCTCTTAAGAGAAGGTACACAAGTTCCGCTGCCTAAAATGATAAGATTCATCGATAATTGACTTAACTCACTTATGAGCCTTAAAATTATTGAGTCTAAACCTTATCCATTATACCAGAATATAACCTCTCTCTATGGTATATTGAGGGGTTTTATAGATGGTTGATAGAATACAGTTTAAAGAGTCTGAGTAAGAAAAATAGAAAATGCAGTGAAAACATATCTCATCAAAAAATTGTTTCTATTAATTCCACTTCTTATTGGTGTCACATCTCTTACTTTTATTCTTACGAAATCTTTGCCCGGTGATCCTGTTTTAACTCTGGTAGGGGAAAGGGCACAGCCAGAGGTTATAGAAAAGATAAGAAAAGAACTTGGTTCTAACAGAAATATTTTCATCCAGTATATCGGGTATATAAAATTGCTAACTAAAGGTGAATTCGGTCGTTCATACTATACAAATAGGAATGTTTTTGATGATCTACTTTTGAAACTTCCAAACACCTTGAAACTCGCATTGGGAGCTATGGTTATCGCTATTCCCCTTGGCCTTCTTTTTGGTTTTGTCTGTGCTCACAGAAGGGGAACGATCATGGACGGAATTATATCATCTCTCTCTGTAACTGGATTGAGCATACCTGTTTTCTGGAGTGGACTTTTGATTATGCTTTTTTTTAGTCTCAGGCTTAAACTTCTACCTCCTTCTGGGACAGGTGACATAAGATTTCTCATACTGCCTTCTATAACTCTTTCCTTACCTGCCATTGCGACTCTCACAAGGATTACGAGGACTACACTTATAGATATCTTCGGTTTGCCTTTTGTTACAGCAGTGAGAGCAAAGGGTATAACAGAGCTTAGGATAAATTTTTTTCACGTGTTTAAAAATGGACTTGTCCCTCTTATAACTGTAATAGGACTTGATTTTGGAAGCTACCTTAATGGAGCAGTACTAACAGAGACGATATTTGGATGGGATGGCATAGGGAGGTTTACAATGGAAGGGATAATCAAGAGGGATTATCCTGTGATAATGGGATGCATAATTGTCGGTACCGTTATCTTCGTATTTGTCAATCTCTTCGTTGATATTCTTTATCATTACTTTGATCCGAGGATAAGGTTATATGAAAAAAGCAGGTAAGGTTTCTATAATCCTTTTGTTTTTAATATCTTTACTTTCTTTTTCTGCACCCCTAATATCTCCTTATGATCCCAACAAAATAGACCTTGATAGCGTAAAAGAACCTCCGAGTCTTCAGCACATCTTTGGAACTGATAATAAAGGCCGGGATATCTTTTCGAGAATACTTTATGGGGGTGAGATTTCAATAAGCGTTGCTACCGTGGCTGCATTTTTATCTATGGGGATAGGATTGATTGTTGGCCTTTGTTCGGGGTATTTTGGAGGTAAGATTGACACATGTATTATGACCATTGTTGACTTGATACTTTCTTTTCCGGCATTCCTCCTCGCTATAGGTATCTCTGTTGTGCTTCCACCCGGTATTTATACTGTTATGATGGCGATTGCTGCAGTCGGGTGGGCCTCATTCGCGCGACTTATAAGGGGACACATTCTTACTATAAAAGAAACTACTTTTGTAGAGGCTGCAAAGGCCCTTGGTTGCAGCCGGATAAGGATACTTTTTGTCCATCTCATGCCCCAATGCACTCCTCTGTTACTCGTAATGACGGGATTGAGACTTGGAGGTTATATATTGACAGAGGCGTCGTTGAGTTTTCTAGGGTTAGGAGCTCAACCTCCAACAGCAACATGGGGATCTATGGTGAGTGCAAATAGAGCTTATATTTCTACTTTTCCCTGGATGGTACTCTTCCCTGGATTAATGATTGCCATTACCGCTTTATGTTTTAATACCCTGGGTGATGCCTTAAGAGACCGCTATGGTTTGAGGATAAAATGGTAAAACTACATTTCCGTTAATCTTTCTTCTTCTTCCTGCTGAATTTTGCATTCGATACACATGGTGGTGACAGGCCTTGCATCGAGTCTTCTTATATCTATCTCTTTTCCGCACTTATCACAGATACCGAATATTCCTTGTTCTATTCTTTCCATAGCATCGTCAATCTTCTTTAAAAGTCTTCTCTCTCTCCCTCTTAATCTGAGCATAAAGCTTCTTTCTGTCTCTGCTGTTGCCTGATCCCCAAGGTCCGGGAATACGGTCTGTCCGGGAAGTTCATTGAGGGCTTCCCCAGCTTCTTCAAGTAGAGCCTCTCTCCGGGCTATAAGTTTTTTCTTTATCTCCTGTATCTTCTTTTCCCTAGAAGTGGGTCGTTTTGCTTTTTTTGATTTCGTTGTCTTGGTCTTTGCCTTTACCCGTTTCGTCTTTACAGTTTTTGTCTTTGTTTTTTTAGCCTTCACAGTAATTTTTTTCTTTGGCATAACAACTCCTGAAACAAATTTTATTACGTTAACAGAAAGTTTTATTTATAGTCAATAGCTCATAGGCAAGGGTGAAGAGAAAACTGATATAATATTGCGAAAATAAAATCATTACATATAAAGATGCATAAAACATCAAAAAGGATATTCTTGTAAAATGCTTAAAAATGACCGCTGGATAAGAGAGATGGCAGCAAAAGGCATGATAAAACCCTTCAGTGATAAACAGGTAAGGGAAGGTGTTATCTCTTTTGGCTTGAGCTCCTATGGTTATGACATGAGAATAGCTGATGAGTTTAAGATATTTACAAAAGAAGGTAATATCATCGATCCCAAGGCACTTGATCCAAAAAACTTTATTGACTTTAAGGGGGACGTATGCATTATTCCTCCAAACTCATTTGTCCTCGGTCGCTCCATTGAATATTTCAAAGTACCAAGGGAAACTATTGCGATATGTCTTGGAAAATCAACCTATGCAAGATGTGGCATTATCATAAATGTAACACCCCTTGAACCTGAGTGGGAGGGGTATGTAACCATAGAGATATCAAACACAGCGCCTGTTCAAACAAAAATATATGCAAACGAAGGCATAGCCCAGATCCTTTTCTTAAAGGCCTCAGAGATTTGTGAAACATCCTATGCTGATAAGGCAGGAAAATATCAAGCCCAGAAGAAAATAACCTTGGCGAAGATGGAGTGATCAAAAAATGTCTGCGAGTGAGAGGTTAATACTTGCTCTTGATGTCGCTGACCATAATTATGCAATTGAGCTTGTAGAAAAATTTCAAGATTATATCGGGATCTTTAAGGTAGGTCCCGAGCTCTTTATATCCTCGAGCACAAAGATTATTGAGGATATCAATAAAATGGGAAGAAAAGTCTTCCTCGATCTGAAGTTCCATGATATACCGAATACTGTTTCAAAAGCAGCAGTTGTTGCAACAAGACTCGGTGTGCACTTGTTCAATGTACATACCTCTGGCGGATTGGAGATGATGAGAAAGTGCAAAGAAAATGTTGAAGAGGTATGTCTTAAGGAAAATCTAAATCGGCCAAAGATTCTTGGAGTTACGGTGCTCACAAGCATCTCAAAGGAAGTTTTTTTAAATGAGCTCGGCATTCAGCAAAGCCTGAGGAATCATGTGAAACATCTTGCAGCTCTTGCTATGAAAGCTGGCCTTGATGGCGTTATCGCATCGGCAAAAGAGGCATCAATGATACGAAACCATTGTGGAAAGGGATTTCTTATAGTTACCCCTGGTATCAGACCGTCTTGGACACCTCCCGATGACCAAAAGAGGACTATGACACCAAAAGAGGCAATAAGGGAAGGTGCTGATTATCTCGTCATAGGGAGAGGAATACTCCAACATGCCGATCCTTTTAAGGCTCTTAAACTGATAAATCTCGAAATACTTACCGCCTAAGGTTAAAAAGCAAAACAATTTTGTACTCAAAGCTCTACCATCTGCATTATAGTATATATGATAATTTTGCTAAGATAAGACCGCCCAGATAAAGTCATAATAAATGATAATGCCTTCGAAAAGAGATTTCTTGGAATTCGTAAAGAACAGGAAACCCATGCCTCTTTATGAGGAAATACCTTACTTACCACCATATTTAATATATGAATTTTTAACCTCTCCAAACAGTTTTCTCCTTGAAAGCATAAAGGGTCCGATGAAAATCGCACGATATTCATTTATAGGTTTTGATCCCTATGCGATATTTAAAGTAAAGGATGGGGTGGTAGAAATTGAGACTTCAGGAGAGACTACTGAAACCTATAAGCTCCATGATGATAGTACCAACAACGAAAATAATCCCCCCATCCATACTTTACCCTCCCTGAATCCCCCCTTGGTAAGGGGGGAATTAAAGAGGGGTAACAGTAAAAATATATCTGTTAGCAAACCTCTTAGCGCCCTAAAAGAACTTGTTGCCTCCTATAAACAAATGCCCTCTGAAAATCTTCCTCCCTTTCAAGGAGGTGCTGTAGGAATTTTGAGTTATGATTTTGTTCAGTACCTCGATAGGCTGCCAAAATTTGCTGTAGATGATATAGGCTTGCCTGATGCACACTTCATTTTGATCGATAAGCTTGTTGCTTTTGACCACCAGTACAGAAAATGCTGGATAATCGTATGCCCTGGAGCAAGAAATATAGAGAATGTAACGGATTGGTCAGAAAAGTACGATAAGGCTGAATACGAAATGGATAAAATAAAAAAGAGAGTTACAAGTTATAAGTTAAAAGTTAAAAATCAAATCCCCCCACACCCTCCTTTACTAAGGGGGGGATTAGTCACTCGCCACTCGTTATCCACATTTACTAAAGGGGAGCAAGAGGAGATTACCTATGAGATGAAGAAGAGTGATTATATGGATATTGTCAGAAGGGCTAAGGAATATATAGCAGCAGGAGATATTTTCCAGGCAAATCTCTCACAGAGGGTTTCAGCAAATATAGGAGATATAAGCCGATTGAGTATCTACAGGGCATTGAGTTCTATAAATCCAGCTCCTTTTGCAGCCTTTATGGATTTTGGAGACTATCAAATAGTTAGTTCTTCGCCAGAAAGGCTTTTACGGGTAAATAATAGAATTATCGAGACAAGACCCATCGCAGGAACAAGGCCAAGGGGAAGAAACTATACAGAGGATGCTTTGATGCGTGCAGAGCTTCTTTTAAATGAGAAGGAACGGGCAGAACATATTATGCTGGTAGACCTTGAGAGAAATGATATCGGAAGGGTTTCCAACTATGGCACGGTTACTGTTGATGAGCTCATGATTACTGAGGATTGTTCACACGTGATACATATTGTATCGAACGTCAAAGGAAGAATTGTAGATGGAAAGGATTGTTTTGATGCCATAAAGGCTGCTTTTCCTGGTGGTACTATAACGGGTGTTCCGAAGATAAGATGCATGGAAATCATAGAAGAGCTCGAGCCGGTGAAGCGCGGTCCATATACTGGGTCAATAGGTTATATCAGTTTTACAGGCAATATGGATTTGAATATTATCATCAGGACATTTGTTGTTAAAGGCGAAAAGGCCTATGTTCAGGTAGGCGCTGGAATTGTTGCAGATTCAGATCCTGAAAGGGAGTATTACGAAACACTCAAAAAAGCCGAGGCCCTGATAAGGACATTAGAGGTGATAAAATAATTATAAAAATCTAAACCATCTCTTTTTTGTCTTTAACTTCTCGAAGTTTTTCCTTAAATCTCTGAGATGGGCATTTATTCCTCTGTGTTCTTCGCTTGTATCTTTAATCATCCGATTCATATCTTTCAAGGTATGCAAAACCTCATTGATGTTTTTGATTATCATATCAAGCTTTTCCAGTAATACAGGAGGGACCTCCACCGCTTTCTTAATAGCAGCCTCCTCAAAAAAGGTGGATTCTTTCTCAATACCAGCCAAATCGGGTTCATCTTTTAGATCAGGAATCAGATGTTCGTTATATTCTATGTCAAAGGGATCATACATAGTTGGCTCAGTGATCGGATTTGCGATTACAGGTTCTTCAACCATTGACTTACTAATATCAACTTCTATAGGGATTTCCTCTTCTACGTCTTTTATAGCCTCAGACTCATGCGTAGTTGCCTCAATTATTGGGCTTGTGGTTGCAAGCTCTTGATCTTGTGGCTCACTGATTCCAACCTCTATCTGGGATTCTCTTATTTCGCGGTCTTTTGCTACATCTTCGGAAGGTGAAAGATCAACTTTCTTTTTGATTTCTTCTACTGCAACTTTGGTTATGTTCTGAAATGCTTCTTCTACACCTTCACCATCTATAGCTATTGCTTCAACATATTTATATTTTCCGTTTTCGTTCAGGTCATTGCTCAACTCATCAATGGATAAGATGTTAGGAAGGTCCCTCTTATTATATTGCAATAGAATTGGAATTTCATCGGGATCAATATTATTGGCAACAAGGTTTTCTCTCATATTTTTAAAGCTGTCTACATTCTGTTCCCTCATCTCTTGCTGTGAGTCCGCAATAAATACAACAGCGTCTGCCCCTTTAAGAACGAGTTTCCTTGTTGCATTATATCTGACTTGCCCAGGTACTGTGTAAAGTTGAAACCTTAAGGAAAAGTCCCTTATCTTTCCTAAATCTACAGGCAATAAGTCAAAGAAAAGCGTTCTGTCTGCCTCTGTTGGAAGAGATACGAGTTTTCCCTTCTTATTAGGATTCAATATGTGATGGAGATATTGAAGGTTTGTTGTCTTTCCGCTTAGTCCAGGTCCATAATAAACTACTTTGACGGTTATCTCTTTTGTGGTGTAATTAAAAAGTGCCATTTTTATATTATAGCGTAAACTCCGTTCTTTGTATGGTATTTAACCTTATACATTGCCTCATCTGCAAGTCTCAAAAGCTCTTCTTTAGATTTTGCACTCTCAGGACATGAAGCAACCCCAAAGCTTGCAGTTATTCTAAGGGCATAACCTTCTTTTTCAAGAAATACACTCTGCTCAATAGCTCTTCTTATCCTCTCAGCAATCTGTGCTGCAGCAGCAGGAGAGGTATGTGGAAGGACAACCACAAACTCGTCTCCTCCGTATCTTACAACGACATCAACAGACCGCAGATTTCTTAAAAGGAGCTGCCCCATTTCAGCAAGAATTTTGCTTCCTACAAGGTGACCATGATTATCATTTACTTGTTTAAAATAGTCAATATCCATAAATATAAGCGAGACCGATGTGCGATATCGTAGTGAACGCTGTATTTCCATTTCGATCGTTCTGTTAAGGTATCTTGTGTTAAATAGTTTCGTTAGATCATCTGTAATGGATAGTTCCTCTACCTTCTGATATAACAGGGCTCTTTCTATAAGAATTGACACCCGGTCGAAAAGTTCGATTAATTGATTAAAGTCTTCCCTTGTAAAGGGTCCCTTTGTTGTTTTATTAAAGACCTCGATAATACCTAATAGCTTTTCTCCACTTTTTATTGGTATACAAATTATTGATTTTATTTTATGTTTTGAATTGTAGGCCTTGTCTATCTTTTTAAGAAAACGTTTATCATGAGAGACATCTGAAACAAGGATGGGCATACCTTCTTTTGCAACCCATCCAGCTATACCCTCTCCAATTTTTACTTTGAACTTCTCAGTCTCCTTTGTTTTTTTACCTTTAGTCCTCGCGAATACCAGTTCTCCTATACCTTCATCCATGAGAAACACAGTCCATGCCTCTGCACTGGTCATTTTTTTAGCTTTTTTCATTATTGTATCTAGGATATTATTTAGATCTGTAGGTGATGTGATGACCTTACTGACCTCTTCGTAGAGGTTTGATTTGTGCCTCAATGTATAAGAGTCACTTTTTAATCTATTCGCATTAAGAAAGCGTTCTCTTAGTGCTCTATTAGGCATTAACACCACAGCATTTTTTGTATTTCTTTCCACTTCCACATGGGCACGGTTCGTTTCTGCCGACCTTTCTTCCACGCCTTACTGTTTGGACTGCAGCACCTTCGCCTCTGTTATAATTTAATTGCATCTGCTTTTGCTCTCTGCTAAGGGTTTCCTGTTTTTGTACCTGTATTTTGAAGAGCCTACTCACAACCTCTGTTGATGTCCTTCCTATCATCTCAGCAAATATATCAAAGGCCTCTTTCTTATATTCCACAAGGGGATCTCTCTGACCATAACCCCTCAGCCCGATGCCTTCCTTAAGATAGTCCATGGCGAGCAGATGGTCCTTCCACTGAGTGTCGACTACCTGAAGGAGAATAATCTTTTCAAGATACCTCATCATCTCGCTTCCGATTTCTGATTCTTTCCTTTCGTATGCATTTCTTATCTCCGAGATCAGTGTCTCTCTGAGGGAATTCAGATCCGTAGGTATAACATTTAGCACAATAGAGAATATGCCATAGACCGCATCGTTAAGCCCTTTCATATTCCATTCTTCTCTATGTTTTTCTTCCGGGCAATAAATGCTGAGCACTTCATCTACAACTTCGTCCATCATGCTGTAAATGCGATCCTTGAGGTTTTCACCTTGCAGTATCTCCTTCCTGAAAGAATATATCTCCGTCCTCTGCTTATTCATCACATCATCATATTCAAGGAGATGTTTTCTTATATCGAAGTTATGTGCCTCAACACGTTTCTGCGCATTTTCTATAGCCTTTGTTACCATTTTATTTTCTATTGGAATATCCTCATCCATACCGAGCTTACCCATAAGACCCGATATTCTGTCGGAACCAAAGATCCTCATGAGTTCGTCCTCAAGGGAGAGATAGAATCTCGAAGAGCCAGGGTCACCCTGCCTTCCTGTACGACCTCTTAATTGGTTATCTATTCTCCTTGCCTCGTGTCTCTCTGTGCCAAGTATATGAAAGCCTCCCAGAGATAATACTTCTTCCCTGTCTTTCTTGCAGATATCTTCTGCTTTTGAAAGAGCCTGTTTAAAATCATCTTCGGTATAGTCTTTTTTGTCTTTCAAAGATTCCCTTGCGAGTCCTTCAGGATTACCTCCAAGTATGATGTCTGTACCTCTACCTGCCATATTCGTTGCTATCGTAACAGCACCGCTCCTTCCTGCCTGGACAATAATTTCTGCCTCTCTCTCATGGTACTTAGCATTCAGGACAGAGTGTGGAATACCCTTTTTCTTTAAAAGATGGCTTAATATTTCCGATCTCTCTATTGATATAGTGCCAACAAGAACAGGCTGTCCCTTTTTATGAAGTTCTTCGATCTCTCCTATAACAGCATTGAATTTCCCCTTTTCCGTCTTATAAATTACATCAGGATAGTCAGCTCTTATCATGGGTTCATTAGTAGGCACAATAATTACTTCGAGGTTATATATCTTTGCGAACTCTTCTGCCTCAGTATCAGCAGTGCCAGTCATGCCAGCAAGTTTTTTATACATCCTGAAATAATTCTGGAATGTAATTGTTGCAAGGGTCTGGTTTTCACTTTCTATCTTGACACCCTCTTTTGCCTCTATTGCCTGATGAAGACCGTCTGACCACCTCCTGCCAGGCATGAGCCTGCCTGTGAATTCATCTACTATAATTACCTCACCATCTTTGACAACATATTCAACGTCCTTCTTGAAAAGGGTGTGTGCTTTGAGTGCCTGAAGTACATGGTGAACAAGCTCGATATTCGCAGGATCGTAGAGGTTACCTGCGCCAAGCAGTCTCTCCACTTTTATATTGCCATCTTCTGAAAGAATGGCAGTCTTTGCTTTTTCATCAACGGTGTAGTCAACATCCTTCTGAAGTTTTGGGATAATCCTGTCTATTTTGTAATACTTATCTGTGGATTCTTCTGAGGGGCCTGATATGATAAGGGGTGTCCTGGCTTCATCTATAAGGATGCTGTCAACCTCATCCACTATCCCATAATTTAATTCCCTCTGGCAGTAGTCAGAAATTTCGTATTTCATATTATCTCTGAGATAATCAAACCCGAATTCGTTGTTCGTTCCATACGTTATGTCTGCTAAATAGGCCTCTTTTCTTGAACATGGCTTAAGAAACTCTAACCTCTTATCTGTAGAAAAATATGATGGGTCGTATAAAAAAGAGCTATCATGCTGTATGACTCCTACAGAAAGACCGAGTAAGTTATATATCGGTCCCATCCATTGTGTATCCCTTTTTGCGAGATAATCGTTGACAGTGACGAGATGGACACCCTTTCCCTCAAGGGCATTCAGATAGACGGGTAGGGTGGCAACGAGGGTTTTACCCTCACCTGTTTTCATCTCTGCGATTTTACCCTCATGAAGTACAATGCCACCGAGGATCTGAACGTCAAAATGTCTCAGCTTAAGTCTTCTCCTGGAGACTTCACGCACTACTGCAAAGGCCTCTGGAAGTATGTCATCGAGGGTTACTCCTCCCTCGAGCCTTCTTTTGAATTCTTCACTCTTGTCTCTGAGTTGTGAGTCGGAAAGAGTTGCTATATGTGTCTCAAATGATGTTACTTGTTCAACAATGGGCCAGAGTCTTCTTAGCTCACGGTCATTCTTGGTACCGAAAACCCTTCTCAATAATGTACTAACCATTAATATATATATAATAAGATTAGGGGGGTTAATATTTCAAGAAACAGTTTGAACTTCAAACACCTCCTTTTCCGTGACGATAATCACACCTTACGGCAAAGGCAGATATAGCCTGACTTCTTAGTCGTAGGAGATGTAGTCTTATAAATTTTATGCTGTACAAAAATTATAAAATTTGAAGTAAAATTTTACCTAGGATGAAGTCGAAAGAAAGTATTTTTGAAATGATTAAAGGAAAGGTTAAGAAATATCTCAAATGGTATCTATATCCGTTGTTTTATTTTGTAGTGGTAAGCGTTGTCTGTACCTATGCCTGGTATAAAAATCCGCTTTCTCAGAGAACAGGTATTAAAATTCAGACTAAGACGTTTTTTCTTTTCTCTTAATCTTTTACTAGTGCTTTGTAAACTTAATTCTTAATAGTCTCATAGAATCTGTTCAATTTA
>CAZXCW010000039.1:0-16676 GCA_964639385.1 uncultured Nitrospiraceae bacterium | reverse complement strand
AAGGTTTAAGCAAGCCGAAAGCATTTTTCTCTATGGTATTCGTTCTGCAATGTGGGTGCCCCTGCTTGGTGCAGAAACCTTGGCAGTGACCCTTTATGCAGATGTCCTGAATGCTGACAGGCAATTTACTCGGGATGAACTTGACCTTCTTACCACCATAGGAAATTTAGCGGCCATCTGCATTGAGGAGGCAAACCTTAGAGATAAAATACGCAGAGAAAGTGAGGCAAGACAATCACTGATGAGATACCATTCTCCCCAGATAGTCGAAGAAATAATAAAAGGAAAAGGTACATGTGAGGTGAATGAAAGAATGGTAACTATCCTTTTTACAGATATAAAGGGTTTTACTCGGCTCTCAGAAGAGATTGGTCCAATGGAGACGGCAGAACTTTTAAATGAATACTTTGATATCATCACTGAAGTTGTCTTTAGATACAGTGGCAGCATTGATAAATTTATAGGCGATGCCGCAATGGCAATATTTGGTGCACCGTTTCAAGAAGAGGGCTATACTGAAAAGGCAGTGAGGGCTGCAATTGATATACAGAAAGAGATTAAGAAATTGAATAGATTCGAGGTCAGGATAGGAATAAATACAGGATATGCAGTTATTGGTAACATTGGTTCTACAAAAAGGGTAGAGTATACAGCCATAGGCGATACAGTCAACATTGCCTCTCGGTTAGAAAAAATGGCTGGCCCTGGTAAGGTATACATAGGTGCGACAACATACGAGCAGATAAGGGGTGTTTTTAATACAAGGCCTCTTGGGACGCAGAAGGTAAAGGGTAAGATCACGGAGATAGATATCTATGAGGTATTAATATGAAGAATGTCATTGCATGCGGTAAGACGGACACCGGATTAAAGCGGCACCACAACGAGGATAATTATGCGGTTGAGCCTGATTATGGATTATTTATTGTAGCTGATGGCATGGGAGGTCATACAGGAGGAGAGATAGCAAGCAGCATGGCCATAGAAACTGTCAAAGATTTCATAAAGAATGCCCTCTCGGACAGCGAAATAACATGGCCTTTTGGTTTTGATCAATCACTTCCAAAGGAGATTAATATCATTGCTTCAGGAATAAGGCTTGCAAATATACTTATATTTAATGAATCGAAGAATATGGGAACAACAATGGTGGTCTTACTTATAAGGGATAACAAAGCATATATCTGCCATGTTGGAGATAGCAAGCTTTATAGAATAAGAGGCAAGTCTATTGAACAGATAACAAAAGATCATTCACTTGTAGAGGAAATAACAGGGGAGACAATTACTAAGGAACAGGCCAAGAATAACCCTTTGCGACATATAATAACAAGGGCCGTAGGTATGAATTCAGATGTGGAATGCGATTGTCGAATAGAAGGGGTATTAAGTGGAGATATGTTTTTACTTTGTAGCGACGGCCTTTCAGATATGCTTGAAGACTCTGAGATCCTTAGTATAGTTATAGAAGAAGACAATATCGAAGAGCGCTGTGGAAAACTCATCAAAAGAGCGAATGAAAAAGGTGGAGATGATAATATCACAGCAATACTGATAAAGTGTGAATAGGATGGAAAGATTCGGTCAATACATATTGCTTGATAAAGTCGGCTCCGGTGGCATGGCAGAGCTTTTCAAAGCAAAAAAGCTCGGAATAGAAGGCTTCGAGCGGGTGCTTGCTATAAAGAGGATACTGCCTCATCTTTCTTCAGATGAGGAATTTATCGATATGTTTATAGCTGAAGCAAAGCTCGCTGCACGCCTAAGCCATAAAAATATTGCTCAGGTCTATGATTTTGGAAAGATGGGTCAGAACTATTTTATTGCAATGGAATATGTAAGGGGTAAAGACCTGAAGAGCATTTTTAAAAAATGTAAGGGAAAAGATATTAAATTACCCGCAGTCCTTGCAGTATATATGGCAAAAGAAGTTGCCTCTGCCCTTGGTTATGCCCATAATCAGAGGGACACTATGGGGAAAAGCCTCAATATTATACACAGGGATGTCAGTCCTCAAAATATCCTCATATCTTACGAGGGTGAAGTAAAGGTTGTTGATTTCGGGATTGCGAAGGCAGGGGCTCATTCAAAGACATCTACAGGGGTGCTCAAGGGAAAACTTCCCTATATGTCTCCTGAGCAGGCATGGGGTAAGCCTCTTGATCACAGGTCAGATATATTTTCACTCGGGATTGTGCTTTATGAAATGCTGACAGGCGAAAGACTTTTTAAGGGAGATTCAGAAATAAATACGCTTGAGAAGGTTAGAGAAGCAAAGGTAGAGCCTATCCCCTCAAATATTAAGGCCGACCTGCCTTTGGGACTTGAGACAAAGGTGCTTAAGGCACTGGCAAAAAAAATAACAGACCGTTACCAGGATTCGTCAGTTATGGAGGCCGATCTTGGAGACACCTTGTTAAAGCTTTCTTCCGCTAATCCTGCTCTGGCTCTAAAGCAGTTTATGCATGATTTATTTAAGGCTGAGATTGAGGCAGAACATAAATCTGAGATAAGAGAAGAGACGGTAAGTATTCAGTTTGAACATGAACAAAAACCTGACCTTAAACCTAAGGAAAAAGAAGAAAAAAAACCGTCACCGCTACCTACACCGAAACGAAGAATATACCCGTATGTGATGTCGGCATCCTTTGTTCTTGTGTTGGTAATTGCAGTTTTTATATTTTTATCTAATAAAGCTGAAAAGGCAATGTCTCCATTTTCTGTACAATCTGTTAATAATATTGGGCAGGAAAAACCTAACACGCAATTAGACAAACAGCAAAATACAGTGCGGAAATCAATTATAGAAAAAGGTGGAGGTAGATTGACTATTAACGCTGTGCCATGGGCAAATGTTACTATCAACGGGGAACCTTATGGGACAACGCCTATAACCGTAGAGGAAATGAAGGTTGGAATGTATAAAGTCAAGCTCCAAAACCCAAATTTCCCTCCATGGGAAACAAAAGTCAAGGTTTTAAAAGGGGCAACAGCAAAGGTTTCATATAAGTTTGGTGGTTTCGGGAAAATAATTATAAATGCTTCACCGTGGGGCAATGTTTATCTAGACGGGGTTTTGAAGGGCCAGACCCCTCTAACTCTTGAGAGAATCCCTGCTGCGAAACATCGAATAAGGGTTGTCCGAGAAGGTTTTACAGAATTCAATAGAACCCTTAATATAAATGAAGGCGCTACTGAACGATTAAGTGTTACTCTTACAAAGGATGTCGAGTCATGAAAACTCGAAATTCGTCAACTTCCGAAACATCTGCATTATCTCAATTGCATTATTTGGGTTTAAGAATTGCAGTTCTTTTCTTAATTTGTAATTTTGCTTTCTTAATTTTTTGTTCTCATTCCCTGGGTATTGAAGATTATGTAAATAATATAGAAAAAGGCGTAACCCTTTATGAACAAGGTTATTTTGATAAAGCGATACAGAAATTCAAGCAGATCATAAGTGAACTTATAAGCAGACCTGAAGATGAAGCAAGAAATGAAGGTCTCTTCAAGGCTAACCTTTATCTTGGTATGTCTTATCTCGGAAAGGGTAAAGAAAGCCTCGCGAAAGAATCTTTTAAGAATGCATTAAATGCAGCCCCATACAAAACTCTTGACCCGGTGCTGTTCCCGCCAAAGGTGATTTCGCTTTACAATGAGGTGATTTCACAGAACCTTTCAACCCTCTCTGTAAAATCTAATGTACCTGATGCAGGGGTATTTTTAGATGACATTAAAAAGGGCAATACACCTCTTACTCTTCATAATATTTTGCCCGGTACACACACAGTGAAGGTAGCGGCAGCAAGCCAGGAGCTTATTAAAACAGTTACCTTTGAACCCGGCAAAGAAGCTAGCATTATGGCTGACTTTCAGACGACGGGTTCTATATCTGTGGCATCAGAGCCATCAGCTGCAACCGTTAACCTTGATGACAAGGCAGTCGGAGTTACACCCATGGTAATTAAAAATGTTCTTCTTGGTGAACATACACTTAGCATTTCAAAAGAAGGCTATATTGAAGCAAAAGAAAAGGTCATTGTAAAAGAGAATAAGATTTTAGAAACTTATATCAAATTAAATCCTGCCTCTTATTCTGTCAAGATATCCTCTGTACCCGAAAATGCAGATGTATTCTGGGATGAGGCTTCTAAGGGTACAACACCCGTTATTATAGGAAATGTTACAGCTGGGCCACATAAGATAAGGGTCGTAAAAGAAAGCTATGAGGAAAAAGTAGATACTATAGATGTAAAAGATCCGTTAACAGAGAAGACCTATTACCTTAATCAGTATACCGGAACCCTGACTGCCAAGACCGATCCTTCAGGTGCAGAGGTTATGATTGATAACAAAAGTTTTGGCACAACACCTATAGATATCAGTGCACTTCCTGCAAAACCGTATATGGTAAAACTGAAAAAAGAAGGGTATAGGGAAAAAAATGTTGCTGTAAGTATTTCCAAAGATAAAACAACTGTAATAAATGAAATTCTCCTGAAAATTGATACGCAACCTCCGGATATTGTATTTAAACCTCCAACAAAAGCAATAAAAGAAAATAAAAATTTTATAAGGGCCAGGATCACAGATAATCAAGAGGTAGGAGATGTCTCGCTTATGCTGAAGATACAAGGTGGAATGAATTTTCAGGCAATAAAGATGTATAACCCTATTCAAGGTATTTATGAAGCAGTTATCCCAGACTTATTTCTGAAAAAAGATGCTGTACTTGAATACTATATAAATGCATGTGACATACAAAATAATTGTAGAACTTCAGGAAGCAAAGAGTCACCATACAGGCTTAAGGTAAGAAGCCTTGAACCGTATACAGAAGGATTTATCATTGATGTAAACACTGAAGATGATACAGTCAAGGTAACGATCTCTATCGGCTCAGTAGAAGGTGTTAAAAAGGGAGACAAATATGCAGTATTTAGGGTTGGGAAAGAATTGAGAGATCCGGAAACTGGTGAACTCTTGCAATTTGAAGAAATATTTGTAGGAACAATTAAGGTAAAAGAGCTTATGCCCAAGACCGCTTATGCAACCGTTTACGATGCAGTTATGCCGGTTGCTAGAAATGACAGAATCAGAAAAGTCGTATCAGCACCCATGGATGTTGTAACAGAAGGCAGTTATGCCACGAAGATAATCCTGAGATGGTCTCCTAACCGTGAGCCCGAAGTTAAGGGGTATCGAATTTTCAGAAGTTCTGAAATTGACAGAAACTATAAAAAGATAGCCGAGATTGAAGGAAGAGATAATACTTCCTATGAAGATACAGATGATATGATGGAAGGTTTAACTTATTATTACAAGATATCAGCATTTAATATATTCGATATTGACAGCATGATGTCAGAACCTATCGTTGGGAAAACAAAAAGGGCGGGAGCTCCGCCGGAAGATATAAGGGTAGATGGTATAGGGATTCGTGAGGTGCGTCTTACATGGAGCATCCGAAATCAGGACCCCGATACAAAGCGGTATATAATCTACAGGGCAGATAGTGAAACGGGTCAATTTGTAAAGATAGAAGAAGTGGATGGAGAAACTAATAGTTACACAGACAGAGAGAACCTCAAGGATGGAAAGACTTATTATTACAAGATAGCAAGCAAGAGCAGACACGGATCTATAGGTGAACAGTCAACTGCAGTAATGGCAAAAACAAAAGAGCGGCCTTTACCGCCAGGAAAAATTAATGCTGTTAGTGGAATGACCAGAATGGTGAAAGTGCAATGGGATAGGCATATTGACCCTGATGTAACCGGATATATTGTTTATCGAAGCGAAAAAGAGAGTGGCCCCTTTACCAAGATAGGAAAGACCGAGAAGACTGAATTTTTGGATAAAGAACTATCTGATGGAAAGACATATTACTATACTGTATCGAGCTATTATTATGTTAGGGATATGGAGGTTTTAGGTTCTACATCTAAACCAGTCTATGCGGAAACTAAACCAAGACCAGAAACACCTTCAGGTGTTTCTGCTGAAAGTGGGTTGGCAAGGAAAGTGAATTTAAAATGGAACAAAAATGAGGAGAAGGATATAGTAGAATACTGGGTGTACAAAGGATTAGAGGGTAGACTTGATAATTCGCCACTTATAAAAATAAAGGCCAATTTGAATACTTTTACAGATACAGGGCTTAAAGATAATACAAAATATTCTTATGCTATAAAGGCAGTTGATGCTGATGGCCTTGAGAGCGATTTGTCAAATATAGTTAGTGCCGTTACAAAGACGCTTCCCAAGGCACCTGTCGGGTTGAAAGGGCGGGCGGCACAAGGAAAAATATTTCTTACATGGGAGCCTAATAAGGAGTTGGATATCAAAGGCTATAATGTTTATAGGAAAAGCTGGTTTAAAAGTACACTGCTAACTACCTCAGATCGAAACTCCTGTAAGATAAAAATTGAGGATAAGACAAGTTCAGTTAAACTTTATATTACAGCAATTGATAAGGACGACTTGGAGAGTGAGCCGTCAGAAGAGATAGAAATTAATGTCCAGTAGAGGGAGGTTTTTATGAAGATAACCGAAGGTGAGCTTCAGGCAAAGGGTCTAAAATTTGGAATAGTCATTAGCAGGTTTAACGATTTTATTACAAGTAAGTTACTTGATGGTGCTCTCGATACCTTGTTAAGACATGGTGCAAGAGAAGAGGACATAGATGTCATTAAGGTTCCGGGCTCTTTTGAGATACCCATGATAGCCAGAAAATTGGCCTTGAAAGGTAAATATAATGCCATAATATGCCTTGGTACCATTATAAGGGGTTCAACTCCTCATTTCGAATATATTGCTTCAGAAGTATCAAAAGGAATCGCATCAGTATCGATAGAGACAGGGCTGCCTATAGCTTTTGGTATCATAACCTCTGATACCATAGAACAGGCCATTGAGAGAGCTGGAACAAAGAGCGGCAACAAGGGATGGGATGCAGCAATGACAGCTATTGAAATAGCGCAACTGCTTAAAAAGTTATGAGGGTATGAAACGTCGTAGGGCAAGAGAGTATGCACTACAGATGCTGTTCCAGATAGATTTTAAGGATAAAAAGATCGGGAGTAAGGATCTCGAAAATTTTTGGGCAGACAAGAAAGAAAGCGAAGATGTTAGGAAATTCACAGAGGATTTAGTTAGAGGAACCATAGAAAGACTCGATGAGATAGACGCTAAGATTGAAAAAGTAGCAGAAAACTGGATTTTAAAGAGGATGGCTGCAGTAGACAGAAATATACTAAGATTTGCTGCATATGAAATATTTTACAGGAAAGACATTCCCCCTGCTGTTACAATAAACGAAGCAATAGAGATAGCGAAGAAATTTTCATCCTCAGAAGCAGCTCCATTTGTTAATGGCATCCTTGATAGGTTAGCAAAAGAGGCAGATAAGGCCTGATGCGTTATGCCATACTTTCTGATGTCCACTCAAACCTTGAGGCCCTTGAGGCAGTCCTCGAAGATGTAGATCAAAGAAAGATAGAGAATATGCTGTTTCTTGGAGACGCAGTAGGATACGGCCCTAACCCGAATGAATGCGTAGAACGTCTTGTCAATAGATGTAAGATTCTCCTTGCTGGTAATCACGATTGGGGAGTACTCGGTCTAACAGACATCAAATGCTTCAACGAATATGCAAGGGGGGCAATAGAATGGACAAGGGATGCACTCACAGAGAAGAATCGCAAAACCCTCGAATCCTTTCCGGTTGAGAAAGAAATTAATAAAGAAGATATATTTCTGGTGCATTCGACCCCGAAAGAACCTGAGAGGTGGCATTATTTACTTACACTCTGGGATGCAGAGATTAACTTCCAATATTTCGATAATAAATTCTGTTTTCTCGGGCATAGCCATTACCCATTTATCATAGAGAGACTTCCATCGGGTGAACTTATTACATATAAAGAGGCAGTTTCCACAGGTAAGACAAAGAGATACATAACGAATGTTGGAAGTGTCGGACAACCGCGAGATGGTGACCCGAGGGCATGCTATGCAATCGTTGATGATGAAAAGATGGAAATAGTAAGAATTCCCTATGACATCGAGACTGTGCAGAAAAAGATGCAAAAAGAAGGCCTGCCTTTATTACTTATAGAGAGACTTTCAGTAGGAAGATAATACTGCAAAATGATATTGCTTTATCTGAAAAAGATAAGATTTGACCTTTCTGACAGTGTCAGATAAGACATTAAGTTCCTCATCAAGTCCGCATACCTTATGATTTTCATGGGGTGCTGCTTCACCTACAAATATTTACTGTTAAGACCAGCAGAAAATTATCGATTTACAGTTGAAATCCGCACTAAAAGAGTTGCATTCAATTATTATCCAACAATTTCAGAAGTTCATCTTTGACCTTGGCTATCACAGACTCCCAATCGCCAAGTGAAGGTTGGCGAAAAAGCCTTATTGTTGGATACCAAGGGCTATCCTCACGGTCTGACATCCACCGCCAATCTGGCACAAATGGTAGCAATGTCCATACAGGTTTGCCTAACGCACCCGCCAAATGTACTACAGCTGTATCAACAGAAATGACTAAATCAAGATTTTCGATAAAGGCAGCAGTATCTGAAAAAGTCTTCGATATCTTCAGTATAATCAAGAAATATTGAGTAGACGCCTTCAATACATTCTTATTTTTTAAAATTAGATTATGAAACGAAAAAGTATCACAAGTAGATGCAGGTTGAAAGAGCAGAATATCAAAATGGCTTTATCTTACACGTATCTATTTTTCTATAACCTTTACCTTCATCTCAATCCTGTCAAGAGGATTGTTTCTTACGTCCCTCGGTTGACTCACTATTTTGTCTGCCACTTCCATACCTGAGACAACCTCTCCAAAAACAGTGTACTTCCGGTCAAGGAAAAATGAGTCGGCCACGCAGATAAAAAATTGAGAACCGGCACTGTCTGGATTTGCAGACAGTGCCATGGAAAGGGTTCCCCTTTTATGAGGCTTATCGTTGAATTCAGCCTTAATCGTATATCCAGGTCCACCCATGCCGTGTTTTGACCTGTCAGGATCTTTTGAATTAGGGTCTCCTCCCTGAATCATGAAGCCGGGGATTATGCGGTGGAAGGTTGTTCCGTCATAGAATCCTTTTTTTGCAAGCTCGATAAAATTGTTCACATAGTTCGGAGCTACATCAGGGAAAAATCTTAGTTCAATGTTTCCAAACTTTGTCTCAATAACAGCCTTTGTTTCGGTCATCTTTTTAATTTCTTCTTTTGTAAATGTTTTATGTTTCAGCTCAGCAAAAGCAAAAAAACAAGGTAGCAGCATTAAAACAAGTAAAAAACCTATTCGTAAAAATCTCATAAAACCTCCCTTTCCCACATCTTGTGCCGGATAAGAAAATCTTTTATATATATATAAAAAAAACCAAAAAAGTGTCAAGAAATTTTTCTGTTAAACCTAAAATTGGAAAAAGTAAGTCTATCTTAATTGGTTTCCATTTGAAATGTTGTATCGTGGAGCAATATTTAAAAATCAACATTTCAGGAAGAATGAGGTGAAATGGTTTCCTGTTTTACAGATTTTTGCTCCACCTGCTAACACGCACCCAATCTGTTATCTCAGCATCATGGATTTCTATTTGTAACCGAAGGCGTAAACCCGTCCCTACATGCCTTATCGTAAGGCAGGCAAATAACCTATTTATGCAGAAAATGAAGTGGTCGACACTGAGGCAATTTTGACCATATCGCCTTCATTTAAATTTTGAGATAGGGTCTATACAATGGACTCGTTGTTCTCGGAAGGAATATGCTACACTGTTCTGGATAATTAAGGCACTATCCTTTTTTAAGGGGTAATGATAAATATGCCAGGAAGTTACGCTCATATTACTTCGGTAAACGAGGCCTGCGAGAAGAGACGCCTCCTTAGCATCGAAGGATTCCCCCGCGAGGCTATCGATGCTGCAAACCTGCACCTTAAATTCCTTGAACTCGGGTGCATAAGCCCCGATTACCCTTACCTGGACATTATCTCTTCGGACTCGAAGAGTTGGGCTGATGCGATGCATTATACCCACACATGTAAGACCATTTACGTAGGGGCTGATTTAGTTCACGCCCTCCCTTCAGGGATTGTGAAGGATAAGTGCCTAGCCTGGCATATGGGCTATACCGCACACGTCATTGCTGATATGTGTATCCATCCTATTATAGAACTCAAAGTTGGGCCGTACGAAGGCCATGAAACCCAGCACCGGAGATGCGAGATGCACCAGGATGCTTACATCTTCAGACTAATCGGGACTAGTATGCCCCAGACCGCTGATCATATTAGGGCAACCATACTCAAGTGTGGCTCCTCAGATGACCTTAAGAGGCTCGATCCGGACGTGAAAGGGCTATGGGAGGAAATACTTAAGACTGTACATACTGCATTATTCGTGGATGATCCTCCAGACATGGACAAGTGGCATAGGAGATGTTACGACATTCTAGAAAAGCTTTTGCCTACCACAAGTAGGTTTGTAGGGTTTGCACGTCACGCCTGCAATGGCCTCGGTTTCGACTACCCTACACCAGACGAGATTGATAGGGCAGAGTACATCGACAACCTTAAGGTGCCGGCACCCGAGGGAGTAGACAAGCGTATGCGCTATGACGATATTTTTGATCTAGCGATTGGTCATATCCAACAAGTATGGCTTAACGTTACCCGTTATGTACTCGGCTATGGAGACCCCATCGTATTCAGCGAGGAGGACGAGTGGGACCTCGACACAGGGCGGAATAAGCTTACCCAGGATCAAAAGCTTGTGTTTTGGGATGTAGCCTGACATGTCATACGGTAGAACGCTTGCACGATTGCTCCTCATTATCACTCTTATTTCTGGATGCGCTTTATGTCCATTGATCGACCCTCAGCAGAAACTTATCATGCACTTTAACGATTACATGATTCCACTTGCGAAAGCAGTTGACATTGTGGTGGACAAGCTACCTCCAGATTCAAAGGATGATGAAATTTTTTCCGAGGCAGTGAAACTCAGCGGTGACCCTGACTTGATCAAGCCTTTCGAAGGTTATGTCCTTAAGGCACGCATACAGGACGGGGTAGGCATCATCCTTCTATGTTCGCCAGATGGCAAAGAAGGAATCATTGAGGATGTGACATGCACCACAAGGCCAGACAGTTACAGACCTGCGGGATCTCCTTGCACATACCTGCTTGACATAAAACGAGTTTGCACAGCCCCTTAACTTTTGGTCAAGTAATCATGCCTGTATCCAGCAGCAGGTCACTGACAAAAACAGAAGAGATTTCCGGTGCTGACCTTCTTGACGAACTCAGGCTTCACCTGCAACTCCACGTGTTGAATGGATTGCATTTATTGAGAATTATTGGTACAAATATATGTAATAGAAATTGAATTGAAGAAGGGAAATAAATATTGGATCATCAGAGATGTTGGGGAAGACGAGAGATATTATATTTATTATAGGGACACTTCCCATATTATTTACTTCTTTTCCCTCGGCCGACCACCTTGCTTTGGAAAGAGGTCACGTTTTAGCATCCTCTCCAGTTTTTTTATAAAAACTTCGCTACCCACCGGCCTACCTGTTGATGTCGCACACCTGATTAATGCATTTATCTCTTGCGCATCTCTTCTTAAGAATTTCCTATATGATTTTATTTCCTTATCATCAAACCAACTCCCCTTCGAAAGCACTTCATCTTTGATGCCAAGTATATGGGCTCTTGCACTTGACCATTGGTAGTCTTCTTCCTTCTTGACAAGCTTTGCCCGCACCGGATTTTGCTCTATGTATCTTATCACTGCCCATAAATAGGGTTCTTCTTCCACTACCGATGAAAAGAATCGGTTCTGCCAGAGCCTTCCACTTCTGTTATATTTACGGTTTATGTATTGAGTATAGATTAAGTTCGTTCCTCCTATGCCTTTGGCCAACGATGTCTCCTCTCCCGGCACTGCAAGGATATGAATATGGTTTCCCATAAGACAGTATGCCAGTATCTTCATTGCATGTTTGTCTTTGTATCGCTGAAGGACATCGAGATAAAATTGCCTGTCTTCCTCATCAAAGAATACCTTCTCTTTATTGTTTCCTCTCTGTGTTATATGGTGAGAGTATCCTTCTGCACATACTCTTGCTATCCTTGGCATGGGTATTATGCTATATAAAATTCTCAGGAATTGTCAAGAAATATAGGAAGTGTCCCCTATGTTTACCCCAAAATAACTGAGATGTGTGGATTATTTACTGTGATAAGCAGGGTGTTTTTGCGAAGTTCACCTGCAAAGGCGCAGATTTAGCACATGATGAAAAATAATGAATATCATTCGAAACATGAATTTAGAAATTTTGCAATGAATTATATCTAATAATGCAATTTTTGAACAAAATCCCTCTTTACTTATCTTTGAGAAAAAGTCAAATGTTGAGACGCAATTCCATATCTTCTTTTTCAAAGTCTTTTCAGCACTGGGAAGAATTGTTTAGAATAACTAAAGGACACGTACGTGCCAGCATCCCAGATACCGATTGTTGAAAGGTTGTTCAGTGAGCAAACCCTACCGGGTGAGGCTCCTCGTTCTTCGGCGCCTCTTCATGAGTTCTTCGGTATTCCCGCCATTGTAGTCCTCGGAGATCCCGGTGCAGGAAAAACTACATCTTTTCAACAAGCAGCGGAAATCGAGTCAAACTCCTTGTATGTCACCGTGCGTGATTTTATATCACTCAGGAATCCGGAAAGGTATCAAGGGCGGACGCTATATCTTGATGCTCTTGACGAGATGCGGAGCAGATCCTTAGATGGAAGATCCATTTTTGATGAGATGCGGGGACGTTTAGGCGAGCTTGGCTGTCCTCGCTTTCGCCTTTCATGTCGCGCTGCAGATTGGTACGGGAGTTCGGACTCAACAAGCCTCGGAGTTGTATCACCAGATCAAAAAATAGTCGTCCTTAACTTGGATCCGCTAAGTGATAGTGATATAAAACTCATCATTTCGAGTCAGGGATTCGATCCCGAGGATTTTATCAGAGAAGCTAGTCAACATGAAATCTATGAACTCTTGAAAAACCCTCAGACGCTTATCATGATTATGGATGTTGTACGTGCTGGATCTTGGCCGGAGACCAGGGCTGAATTATTTAAACAAACTTGCGAGATACTATCGCAGGAGCATAATGAAGAGCATAGACGCAGCTGTGCACAAGGATTAGGAACAAGCGATCTACTAATGGCTGCTGGTCGGTTGTGTGCTGTCGTACTTTGTAGCGGCACTGAAGGAACCGCACTTGAAGAAGGGGAAGGCAATGCCGACTTTATTCCATTGAGGCTTATAGGAGGCAATAGTGAAGTCTTGGATCAAGCCGCACGACGCAGGCTTTTTCGGTCAGTTGGTTCGGAGAAGGTTGTCCCGGTACATAGGACAATTGCTGAATATCTAGCTGCCTTATATATATGCGATTGCGTTTACAACGGCCTGCCTCTCAAGAGAGTCCTGGCACTCATCACGGGACATGATGGTGGAACGCTTTCGGATCTGCGCGGACTGTTCGCCTGGTTAACATGTATCTGTCAGCTTCATGCAGAAACCTTAATTCATATAGACCCACTTGGTATCATCCTATATGGTGACGCTTCTCTTCTTTCGCTCTCTTCGAAAAGGTTGATGATCGAAAGGCTGGTCCATCTCTCTAATGAGAACCCATGGTTCCGTTCAGAAAGTTGGGCATCGCGGCCTTTCGGAGCATTAGGGGTTTCTGAGATGGAACCAGTTTTTCGAGAAATTTTAGAAGATCCTTCACAACATCCTGTTGCGCTGAGTTGCGTTCTCGATTCTATTTGTTATGGACAGCCGATGCCCGCATTAGGAGATATTTTAATGCGAATAGTGAGAGATACATTACACAGAGAGTTCCTACGTGAGGATGCCTTGGAAGCATACATGAACGCGTGTCCGGATCATATTGAGAAATTGCGTATGCTTTTGGACGATGTGCATGCTGACCGTGTTCAAGATAAACACTGTGAGTTGAGAGCCCTTTTACTTAGCCGTCTTTACCCTAGTGTGATTGGCCCAGATGGAGTAGTCGATTTCATTATAGAGGAACCGGAAAGCTTCATTGGTAAATATTCAAAATGGATTATTGAGGAATTGCTGAACGTAACTGATCCCGCTGATATTCCTACTCTGATAGATAATATTTCAGAGCGTAATATTTCAATAGATCCACTTCATAGATTTTCTTGGAGTCGCTTCATTGGCCGTCTTTTACAGACAGGGCTGAACCAATATGGCGAGACCATATCGACTGATCGCCTTTTCCGTTGGCTGGGCATCAGTTTCGACCAGCACGGGACAGATTATCTTGACGAAGATCATAAGAAGGGAATCCGGGAATGGCTAGAGGTTCATCCAGACAAAATTCGTGCGTTATTTCAGTTTTGGGTGTCAGAAACTCCAGCTGATGAATTGCTGCGAAAACTCTATCGATTTCGTCACCGCCTTCTGGGAGTCGATTGGCCAGAGGGTTTTGCACAATGGCTACTTGATCAGGCAGTTGCACAGCCTGATGACCGTGTAGCCTTCTTCCTTTTCACTGAAGGCGTTCACCTTAGAACGTACAGTAATCGTCCAGATGCCCCAACGATTGAAGAACTATATTGTTTTGTGGAACGTAATTCGAGGTTCCAAAGTCTTCTGCAATCTGAGCTTTATTGGGAAATTCCTGAATGGCGTTGGGAAAATGCTAGGCGTCAAGAAAGACACAAGCGGGAGCAAGAGACTAATCGTGTTGAGAGGGTTCGACAGATAATGGAGAATGTTAATGAAGTCCGTTCTGGAACAGAATTAGGTATCCTTATAATGATGGTACGTGCATATTTAGGACATTACAGTTACGTAGATAACAATTTGTCCCCATTTGAAAGGATGGCATATATAACGAATAACGAATGTGCGGAAATTGCAAAACAGGGCTTTGTGTCGGCATTGCTTCATCCAGAGATACTGAGTTCGGCGGTTATCAGTGAAACTCACGCGCAATCGCAAAGATACCCAGTCATTGGATACATTGTGTTGACAGGTATGGATATCCTTTTTGAGCGATCGATGTCCGAAATATTTAGATTGCCTGAAAATACCATTCGATCCGCTTTGACTTTCCATTATGCTATCGACAGTGATAAGCAGCGGGATTGGGTTAACTCGCTCATAGAGTCTCGCCTAGAATTTGTTGCAGAGGTTCTGGAAGACTTTTGGCGCATTTATCTCTCTATGGATTGTGAGTATATTCCAGGGCTTTATTTACTAAAGTATAGTGATTATATGTACGAGATTACTCGGAGGGTCTCAATTCGACTTCTTCGCGATTTCCCAGCTTCCCGAATTTCTCATCTAGAAAATTTGTTATATTCTGCGCTCAAATATGCAAATACGGAAGACCTTCTGATTCTCTGCCGTGAAATCCTCAGTAATTCTGCAGTGAAAGGTATGCCTCGCGTCCTATGGTATGCTACGGCTTTCACGCTTAGCCTTGAGGAGTTCTATCAAAAAATCAGACGTTTTATTCATAGAAGTAAACAAAAAGCCAGATTACTCCTCTCTTTCTTGTATACGTCTTGGCAGGAACGGGTGAGATCGCCAGGAATGGAATTACAACTATCAGCTCTCTACATGCTTGTCTCAATCTGTGGCTCAGTACGTCACGATGGAGACCGCAATACGTCCGAGACTAATGATGACGCTCAGTTGTTTGATGATTATTCACAAACTATGCGGTATATGATTAACAAAATCGCGGCAGATGCAAGCCCCGAGGCCTGTGATATTCTGGAACGCCTGAGAAACCAAAGAAATCTTGATGTCTGGCACGATGCACTCTCCCACGCATCAGCGCTGCAGGCAAGACGACGCAGGGAGGCAGCATTTCGGTATCCTACAGTGAACCAAGTCGTTACTACTTTGAGCGGTGGATTACCGGCAAATCCAGCTGACCTTCAAGCTTTGATTATTGATCATCTACAAACGATTCGAGAAGATATCCGCTATGGTTCTACTGATGGTTATAAGGCATTCTGGAATGTTAATCCTTATAGTAACCCAGTCTCACCAAAACCCGAGGACTATTGCCGTGATCGCCTTCTTGAACGTCTTCGGGAGAGATTGAGTCCGCTCGGTCTCGATGCCGAGCCTGAAGGACACTATGCGCAGGACAGAAGATCTGATATTAAAGTCCTTTGTCGTGGTTTCTTGAATTTCCCTATCGAAATTAAACGTCATTATCATGCCGAATTATGGAAGGCACCTGCACAGCAACTGAGAGATCTCTATGCGAGGGATCCCGGAGCGGGAGGGCGTGGAGTTTATCTAGTTTTTTGGTTTGGAGAATCCCGAGGAAGGTCACTTCCGAAACCACCTGCTGGGATTAACAAACCCTTAGGCCCTGAAAATCTCGAAGAAGCTCTTCGCATGACATTGCCCCACAAGGACAGAGCTTTAATTGAGGTAATCGTTCTCGATTGCTCACCTAGTACTGCCTAATGAAGATTAGCTCTATATTAAAATATTCTGAAGGAATCAAATTTTCATATTGATTTCCAGAATTATGTGTAGTTGTCCGTTATGTGAAGTATTTAATTCAAATCCTTCTCGGAT
>CAZXCW010000038.1:0-16680 GCA_964639385.1 uncultured Nitrospiraceae bacterium | reverse complement strand
AATAGATACCGTAAAAGGGAAGCCACGAATACCTCCCAAGTCTTCTGACCCGGTATTAGCCTTCGTGGCTTATCTAATCAAAAATTATGGCTTCCCTTTAATGGCAGCACTTATGTTCATGCTCATGATGGCCGTCATCATGTGTATGCTCGTGAGTATGCTTCTCTACCAGATGCTTGTGTTCATGACCATCATGAGAATGAGTCATTTCCTTATGCTCATGCTTGTGTTCATGTTTATCCTTGTTATGGCAACACATTTGGTCTTCACCTCCTTTCATAATAAAATTTTAACACATATGCCCCAAAAATAAAGATTTAAAATAGCACCGTTCTATAATAGAGTGAACCGCACTCAAAGTTGATAAAACACTGATCAGAAAACAATCCACAAGAATCGCCCAGCGCTTCATTTTAAATCGAGGTTAATCCATGTTTGAACACCATAATCGAACTTGATAGTTCCATATGGCGTAAAACATTTTTGCTGACAAGAATAATCATTCAGGCATTTCCATCCCATATGGGGAAAAAGAGTGTAACCTACTTCGATTGAAGAGCTATTTGTCTCTGCATGAAATATATGACATGGCTGGTTATGGCGATAAACGAAGATTTTCGATATTCCTAATATATGGATTAACAAAAGGAGTTTCATCAATTATCGTTATCTTCACATCAAGTCCAAAAACCTCCCTGATATTCTGCTCATTCATAATCTCCCTGCCGCCGAACGCATAAATACAACCATCTTTCAGGAGAAGATACTTATCTGAAAATCTCATAGACAAATTAATATCATGAATTACGATTATTGTGACGATATGGAGTTTGTTCGTTATTTCCCTGATATGCCATAGGGTTTCTATCTGATTTTTTATATCAAGATGATTGACAGGTTCATCAAGGAGCAAAATTTTCGGTTCCTGAGCAAGTGCCCTTGCAATAAGAACCTTTTGAAATTCCCCTCCGCTCAGCTCGTTGGTATCTCTTAGTAAATGTTGTTGAAGTCCCATTAATTCTATTATTTCTCGCACAATTTCAATATCTTTGGATGTTACCTGCCATTTAATATGCGGTTTTCTACCTAATAAAATAGCATCAAATACCGTGCATCTGATCCCGCTTGATCTCTGTGGCACGTACCCTATAGTCTTTGCTATCTCATTATTTGACATCGTAAAAACAGGAGATCCATCCACCAAAACAGTTCCCCTATAAGGGTCTAATATCCTGTTTATGGTTTTCAGAAGTGTGGTTTTTCCCGACCCATTTCTCCCCAGAATGGCTACTACATCTCCAGCGTTCATGCTGCATGAGATATTTTTCAGGACTTCTCGTTTTCGATAAGCAAAACAGATTCCGTCTACAGAGAGCATCTCTTAGATTTTCCTGTGCCTGATGAGAAGATAAAAAAACATAGGTGCTCCCATAAAAGATGTGATTATTCCAACGGGTATTACCACGGGTTCCAAAATAGTCCTTCCGATAATATCTGACAGAAGCAGAAGGAGTGCTCCAGACAAGGCTGAACAAGGCACTAAGAATCGATAGTCATCACCGACTAAGAATCTCATAAGATGCGGGGCTATCAGTCCAATAAAGCCTATAATGCCTAAAAAGGCAGTGATAACCGAAACAATTATGCAGGATAACAACATGCCAATTATTCGTAGATTCTTTACTTTTACGCCGAGGCTCTTGGCAACATCTTTACCCCAAAGATGTGCATTGTAATTCCAGCTATTCCATATGAAATAGATTAGTGATAAAAAAACAATGATAGCAATCGCCGCATTTTCTTTCCATCCGGCTTTTCCGATATCGCCAAAAGTCCAAAAAAGGGTTGTAGCTACCTGAACATCGGTAGCAAAATATTGCAGCAGCATAGTTGCCGCTGTAAAAAATGCGCCAATTGCTACGCCTGCCAGTATGACGGCTTCGGTCGAAACATTTCTCATAGCGGAAACCGTCAAAATAAAGAAAACTGTTAATAGTGAACCAAGAAAGGCAAAAGTCGCTATTACATGAGGCAGAAATACGGTTACGCCTTCGTTTCCAATAAGATGAGTGGCACCTGCACCTAAAATGATAATAGCAAATGCGGCACCAAAGGCTGCCCCCTGAGAAACGCCGGCAGTGAAAGGTGAGGCAAGCGGGTTTTTAAGGAGATTTTGCATTATTACGCCGGCAACACCAAGCCCTGCTCCTGACAAAACTGCACCAACAATCCTCGGGAGGCGTATATTCCAAAGTACATGATGCATGGTAGTTTTTTCCTGAGAAAAAAGGCTATGCAAAATCTCACTGATTGACAGGCGGAAAGCCCCGACATTGACAGCATATATCATCAATCCAACGAGTAAAATTACAAGAGCAAACATTGTTGCCACTTTTTTGCCAATAAATTTCCTGTACTCAGCCTGTCCATTCTCTGCCAGTTCGGAATACGTACCTTGTGTTCTTGTCATTCCATTCATAACAAATTCCCACATCTAAAGTATCTTCTTTATTTTTATGCCTCCCTCAGAAAACAAAACGTGGCCATAACCATCACTCTTTTTCAGTTTATCCAACACGTGCACACCAATAAAAAATCTGAATATCTCAGCGGTCTTTCTCAGTGGATCGATATCTTTAAACCAGGAAGGATATAACACCTTACCGATCACATAGGTATTTGCCAGAGCTATCTCAACATTTGTGAAATAATAGGTATATGGAAGCAGGGAATATACTTTTCCCTTTTTCACAGCATTGAGTCTCTTATAGAACTCGCGGTCATTTAGGTAATCATCCTGAACCAGGGTTAATCCGCCAATATCTAAAAAAATGATATCGGGATTCCAGTAGAGGAGCTTTTCTTTTTCAATGAAAGCTGATCCGGGTTTGCCAATTTCATCTGCAACATTCCTAGCCTTGAGCCAATAAAAAGGAGGATACAATACCTCTGTACTCGTAAGTCCGTGAGAACCATAATATGCTATGCCTCCAACATAAACTCTGGGTTTCTTTTTTTCGGGGATATCTTTCGTTCTTTTTTCAATATCTTCCTCAAAAGCGTTGATGAACGTCTCAATCTCTTTAGCTCTCTCTTCTTTTTTCAATATCCTGCCCATCAGATGCAATGAAGATATGAGATCCTTTTTGTCAAGCATGCTTGTTTGACCGTAACTTACAACCACTGCAGGTATTCCCGTGCTTCTCTGAATTGATTCTGCAATATTTGGATCAGTTGTAAAAACAATGTCCGGCCTTGTTGCGAGAAGCCTTTCCATATCAAGCAGTTTACCCGCGCCTCCTTCTCCTATCACAGGAAGCCTTTCTGCCTTATCTCTTAAGGCAAGACTATAAGGACGCGATATGTCCGCCGGATATCTTATTTCAAGATTCTCGATCCCGACTACCATGTCAAGGCAGCCAAGATAAACGGCCAGCCTTAGCGTGCCTGTAATTGCAGCAATTCTCTCAATCTTGGTCGGGATAGTAACGTTTCTTCCAGCCACATCAGAAATTTCGATATTCCCCGAAGCATATGCAAAAGTGGCGAGGAAAAGCATAAATGAAAAAACCACCGTTCTGATAACAGAAAGGTTTTTCATGTAGCCCCCCAGACAACGATGCCCTCTTGAACGTAAGTTGTATGACGAACTACATTGTTTTGTGCATACCTCTCTATTATGTCTCTGATGATTTTTGGCTTAGGCGTTATTCCATATCCTTCAAGTTCAACATGACCTGCGATATCCTCAAACGCTTCGTCTGCTGTCCCTTCCCAGTCCCAAGAGGTCTCGATGAAATCAAGGCTTGGCTGTCTGTTCATTTTTGACAAAAGCTCAACCATCGTCTTGGTTCCGGGCGGCGGCCTGAGTGCCATGCCGTGCTCATTGAAGACTTCTTCCATTAGAGTGTTCCTCCTTTTATTGCCCCACCCCACATAGATACACCACTCTTTTGAGCACCGTTCCATTCTTGTGAGGTCATCTTTATCCATCACTGCCATAGACATGGCGGTCAAAACAATATCGAATGCCTTCTCAAATCCGTGCGCAGATATATCAAAATCTTTCCATGAAGCATGCACCGCATCCACATTATGGATATTGTATTTCACAACCAATTCATTAAACATCGCGAGCATGGTTTCTGAAATATCGAGGCCTGTTACCCATGCGGCTTCATGGGCAAGCGGCAGGGCAAACGTGCCGGTCCCGCACCCGATATCAAGAATTCTTCTTCCCGAAAGAACAACACCCCGCTTCTTAACGATTGCCATGATATTCTTCGTAGTTTTTAAAAGACTCCCCTCGTCAAAAGGCAAAGGGTATTTCTTGGCCTTCATCTCCCAGAAATTCCTTAGTCTCTCTTCCTTTGCACCAGATATTTTGCGTGTTTGCATGGTCACCATCCCCTCGAATATTCCTTGTAACAGTCAAGACAGAGCTTTTTCCCTTCCTGAAGCCTTATCTTTGGTTCAGGCGCACTTTCCCCACATTTTTCACAGACGACACTTGTTAATATCTGCGCATTGGAGGGTACTTCAAAGGATGGCTCTTTGAAATCAAACAGATCCTCAGGCGAAGCATTGAGAATATAGTCTTGAAGTTTCTCCCAATCCTGATTCTCATCAATGACATTATTCTTAAGAACAATGCGTATCTTTTCGCCGTTGGTCCGGTTGAAAAAACTAAACGCTTGTTTGCCGGTATCCCTATAAATGAGATTCCCTTTTCCCATACTGCAACCGGTAAGCACCTGAACGGCATCAACACCACATGCATCGTTTTCGGTTATACAGACAATGTCTTCATCTGGTGAGAAAGAAAAATGAACTCTATCTTTGGCGGCCAGCGAGGCCTTGTACCCGATTGCAAGACCAGGGCATTCATGCCCATGAAACATTACACATTTCTCCCACTCGTTTTGCGGTTCAGACATATGAATTCCCTCCCTCTTAGAACATTATTTTTGCCGATGCTCCGATAATCCTGCCAGAGATTGGATAACCGAATCTCTCTTCAAAACTCTTATTAAAAATATTCTGTGCATAGATCCCTACTTCGCCATATTTTGATACAGGTACTTTCAGCTCTGCGTCAGCGGTCGTATAAGAATCAAGTTCAATAAGCTTGAACTTTGCTTCCGGCGGCCAACCCCATCCGGCGCTGTATGCATATATGGTCTGCCGCTCACCTACATATCGTATATTTGTCGTTAGAACGGCCTGATAAGGCAGGCGGAATTCCAATCCCACATTTCCCTTCCATTCAGGCAAATAATCCAGCTCATCTGAGAGGTGTGCCATATCAAATGGATCGCCCTCTTTTTTACTCTTCTGGTATGTGACATTTGCCCATGCGGACAACCAATCAATAATATGTGCTTTGCCCTCGACAGAACCTCCCCACAACTTGACTTTATCAATATTGTAAGCACCTTGCCGGTTCGGGTCGAATCGCAAGACAATGAAATCATCAATGCTGTAATAGTACATGGCGATGCGTCCATAGCTGCCCTTCCCGAAATCATGCTGATAGGTAAGTTCTCCTGCATTGTTTTTTTCTGCCTTCAGAGATGGATTCCCGCCTGTCATCCCATAGTACCACCAGTACACCTCCGGCATGCCGGGAGTTCGAAGAGCCTGATAGACAGAGGCAGTGAATGTGTCGGAATCCGATATCTTATACGTTCCGGTGAGCTTCGGCGTAATCGCTTCATCTTTTAAATCAGGAGCAGGATTGCCATTAATGGATTTTATATTGTATGTATCGTATCTCACTCCTGGCGTAAGTAAAATTTTATCCGTTATCTTCCAGTTGTCCTGAATGAAGTATCCCCACATGATGCCCTCATTACTTGGCTTAAACCCCATATCCGGCTGTCCGTTATATGTACTGTCAATGTATCTCAAAACAGTATCGCCGTAGGCAAGCACTTTATACTCAACACCTGCCAAAAGTTCATGATTGGATAATGGTTTTGTAACTTCTACACTTCCACCATAAGACCTGTCAGATTCAACCTTTCTGTCAAGCACAAGTTTTCCATTTGGATATGTTGGTACGATATTCGAATCTGAATAGTTCTTTTCATTTCTGTCCTCTATGTTCTTATATGCCTTGAATGAAATAAGTGCATCGCCAATGGGCTGTTTGTATCCAAAATCAAGATAGTATTTTGTCTTGTCCCATTCAGCATCAGGTCCGGGTATGTATGCGTTTCCCCATCCAGGAGCTATTGTTTCTCCGAATGCCAGAGGATAATCAGAGTTTCTCTTCCTGTTGAAATCTGGATTATCAGGGTCGTCAGATAAGCGGTTTTCCCTTATGAAGCCTCTCTTGGTATTTGCGTACTGGAATCCAAGTAGCATCTCCCCGTGCAATGGCATATCAATATTAAGATTGCCTGAGAAATTCAATCCCTAAAAATCATTATTCCATAGAAAGGGAGCAGCCTTCTGATAACTGCCAGCCAATGAATATCCGATGGGCCCTATTTTGTATGAGTGAGTAACTCTGTAGTTCCGGATGTAGTCAATATCACTTCCCCCTCCATACGTGCCATAAAGGGTAAAAGTGGGTTTTTCTGTCGGTTGTTTTGTGACAATATTGATAACTCCTCCGAGTGCATTATCGCCATATCTTACGGAACTGCCACCCTTGATTATTTCAATCCGCTCAATGTTATCTAATGGAATCGTACTCCAGTCTATATAATAGCCACCTACCACACCTGATGCGTTGACCGGCCTGTCGTTTATATTCAACATAATCCTGTTACCGGACAGACCCCTTATGGAGAGAATGTCAGCCGTATCTCCCATAAGACTTCTCCTGCTGATATCTATATCGGGCTCATGTTGAAGAACATCGGGGACGTAGATGTTGTACCCTTTTTCTATAGTCTTTTCTCCTACAATGCCTATTGTCTGATCGGAAACCGTGGTTTCCGTTACTACTATCTCTTCCATGGTAAGATGATCAACTTTTTCAGACTCCTCTGATAAAGCCGGTGGGACAAAAGGAATCAATACTGAAAAAATCAATACGACAATTTTCCATATTTTTTTCACTTAACCCTCCATCTGTTCTTCTTCTCATCCCCCTTCTTTGCTAAAATGAAAAATTCTTTGCTAAAATGAAAAAGGGGACGTTGTATTTCACAGCGTTTTCCCAAAGGGTAGGGTGTTCCCGCCAAGGCTATCCCTGCCCTGATTATTTTTAAAACTTCAATCTGAAATCTCAGGTCCGATTTCTATCACCTCCCTTTTCTGTCTGGATTGCTACCCTCCTGAATCCAAGGTTATTGATGATATCTAAGACATCTACAAACACCTGGAGCCTGATATCCCTATCTGCACGGACCAAGATAGGGGTTATTTTGTTGAGGAGGAGCATTTTGTTTTTTAATTCGTCAAGTGTCACTGGTGATGAATTGAGATAAACTATTCCGTCTTTGTCAATTGATATAACCTGATTTTTCAGAATCTCCTTAGAATCAGCAGATGCCTTCGGAAGCGATACATTAATCATTCCAGATGCAATAAATGTTGATGTAGTCAAAACAATAGTAAGTAATACGAGCATCACATCAACAAGCGGAATAACATTTATATAATCAAATTCTTTTTCTTCCATTTATGGTCTCCCATTGTGTAATCAGCACCTTCACCTTCCTCAGAAGAAAGTTATAAAAGGTAATGGAGGGGATAGCGACAATAAGCCCTATGGCAGTTGCCTTCAGTGCGAGGGCGAGCCCGGTCATTATCTTGCTGGTGTCAATCAAACCTTCCTTGCCCATGGTGTAAAATGTGAGCATGATACCAAGCACGGTGCCGAGCAATCCAATATACGGTGCATTACTTCCGATGGTCGCTATAATATGCAGTTTTTTTGTGAGTTCTATTTCAAGGGTTTTCCTGTCATCGAAGTCTCTCAGCCTGATATTCCGGTAAACAAGCAGCCTCTCCACTGCGATTGACATCGCGATAATACTCATAACTATTAGAAGTCCGATGATTCCGTAATCAACCAATGCCTTAAGCCATTCCATCTGTGCTTCTCTTTCTTAACATCAGTTCCTTTTCAGGACAAAGCGGATTGTAAGCAGAGCCTTTGATGCAATGTTTACACCGTTTTCATGCGCAGGTAAAAAGGTTGACATTTTCACAGCTTCCACAGCAGATTCAGTAAAGCCATAGCCAGCAGGCTCAACCACTTCGACATCTAACAGTCTCCCTTTTTCGTTTATGAAAAGCCTCAAGACAACCCTGCCATGTTTGCCAAGCTTTTTCGCTATCATGGGATAGACTGGCATTTGCCTTTTCAAAAAAATAGGGGCGACTATAGAACCGAATTTTGTATCGATAACTCCAGATGTGCCGGACGGTGCAGCGTATGATACATTGCCAACCGTGCTCTCGCCACCTTGATGGTGAGCTGCCTGATGCAGAAGGCCTGGGTTAGGGGTGCTTGCCACATTGACTGCCTCATGACTTTCGATAGTATCATTTATGATTGCTGCGTCATGCTCTTCGACAGGAGGGTCTTTTATGAAAGGTGTTTCTTCCTTTATCTCTTCGTTATGTCGTGTTTGGACAATATTTTCCTTTATTGCCTTATAGACTTTTGGTTTCTTTATTTCTTTGGATGGACCAGGCGCCTGAACAGTTTGTTCCCCCATCTGGGTGAATTGAATATAAAAGGTTTTTACATTATTACTGCCTTTGTAAATAGGCAGAGCAAAAAATAGTATAAAGACAATCGAGTGGAACAAAAGTGAAGTTATCAGCCCGTAATGTTGCTCACGAGTGTATCCTAACCCCCGTGAGTTAATTTCAATTCCTGTATACATTTTCTTTATCATTTCTCAGAAAGACCATGCAATTCATCAAAGAATGGGTGCAGAATATCTTCCTGCACCCAAATCCTCCGGAGGGTTAGCATGTTCCAGAGGGATTTCTATGCTTGAAGTAGTTTTCTTTCGTATTTGATTTCTTGTCCACCAGAACATTCCTACTGTTGCACGGCCTTTTCTCCAGATGTGATCATCTTCAAAGATAAGGTCTGCGCTGATAGCGCATCTCTCATATTGATCCGGCATTCGTCCTTTGCTGAATGACCAGTGTTCAAAGACCTCATCCATCTGCTGATACGCAAATGAGCTTTCTGTTTGATAGCCTTGTGCAAAAAGCAGGGTATATTCACCGTATGTATCTTTGACCTTTATCTCAGGACAAAGTTCTGTAATAAGGAGTACATGCTTTGGTCTGTTCTCAAATATCTTTTGTAACGATTCATGAAAGCCTGTTTTGGTGAGGTGAAGACTATTACTCGCCATAATCAGGTCATAACCCTTTAGATAACCTGGTTCGATATCCTCCCATTTCTTTTCTTCAACATTGAACCAGTCAATACCCCGTTTAATGACTTCTTCATGGAGAAGATGTCTTATCCCTGTTGAAGGTTCAAGGGCTGTAACATCGCATCCCATTACGCAGAGGGGTAGCGAGAGGACACCATTTCCTGCACCGATATCAAGAACTCGCCACCCAGGTTTTACCATTGAAGAGAGCATGGTAATTATTTTATCGTGGTAGTTATTATGCTCTATCCAAAGTTTGTACCATTGTGCATACCTATCCCAGAATTCGATTGATGCAGCATGTGAATATAGTGTTTGATCCAGAAATTCCTCCAAACAAAAAAGCCACGAAAACAACACCTTCATGGTATCCGTTGCCTTCGTGGCTTACTTTGACCTTGTATATTCTTGTGATCTCAGCCTTCAGTGGCTGATCTTCATAATTTATAGTCTACAAAACAAAAAGCCATGAAACCCGTCACCTTCCGGTAAGCAGCCTTCATGGCTGTATTTTCTCTCTCTTATTTTAATAAATTATGATCCCTGGACTTCGAGTCCGGGATTATAAGCCTATTTAAGTTTAGGCTATTGGCATCTCATTTGTCAAGAAGCTAATAATATTTATGGGTAGCGAAGATGAAAACGCAACAGGCAGGAGAACTATCGTATATATTTCAAGTCAAAAGCTCCACACCTAAAATTTTTGGGGCCGAGAACTACTATGTGAAAGGTTGCTCTCCAAGGAAAATCCAACGGGAGTTTAGTATAGGGAGAATGTGACATACGTTTTAAAAACCTCAAAAATCTCTACTTCTATGTGTTATAAGCAGTCGAGATTTAATCTGACCTGTCTGTAAAATCAAATATTATGAGATATCAGAAGGTGAAAACACTATCTCATCTTTAAAAGATCTCACAAGGTATATAGCCTTTCTCAGGTTTTCATCGAGAATATCAACCATGGCAGCGTCAAGTCCTGCACCAGAAAAATAGAGAAAGAATGCAGCTTCCATTTTTTTCCTGAGTGCCAAAGGCATTCCAACAGAAACATTCGAAATCCACGCAATGGTATTTATCGGAGGTTCTACCAAATCTTTTAGAACCTTTATACATTCCGTGGAGTTTGCCAGATGCTTCTGGCCTATTCCTCTCCCGATATGTACAAGAGATGGGTCTACAAATATCCTTCCATTTGGTATATCTGTTGAGTTTGCCATTTCAAGCAGCTCCTCTATTATCTGGAGCTTTGCCTCTAAAGATGAGGGCGGTGTAGCCCTCGTTGCCCTTATGACAAGAGAGGCCCCGTAATCAGCTACGAGTTGAAGCAACTCTTCTTTTTTATCAGGTTCATTTGCAGAGATATAGTTAATAAGCGGAGGCCTTTTACATAGGGGAATAGAATTTTTAAGGGCATTGATATTTCTTGAATCGAGACAGATATCCTTATCTGTTGTTTCATGGACAACCCTCACTATCCAGGGAAGGTTATCCTCATCTCCCGATCCATCTAAAGAGCACTGCACATTTATCATGTCTGCATTAGTAAGCCTCTTGGCAAATTCCGAGACTGCCTCCTTGTTTCTACTCTTCACTGCTTCCATGTAAACCCTGTTCCTCGTATTCAAGTTATCTGCAATGACTAACATCTAAACCTCCGAAAAAAGTTTCATTAAATTATATCATTTCAAGTCCGTCAATCTTTTAATTCTCAATTTCTGATTTTTTTAACTCTGCAACAACCTTCCCGATAGGGACCTTCGTCTCTACCCTGACTGGCATCTTACTTTCATCGTCCATAAGCCAGATCAGTATATTGCCTTTCCTATGGAATAGTCCTTCAGATTTAAGATCTGGTTTCACTACTATTGTATCTACTTCACCTTTACCATAAACTTTAATCTTTTCTTTTCTCAGAACACTCACTTCAGCCTTGAGGAGTTTGTTGCTGTCAAAAATATCAATATAAATAGTCTTCCCTACAACAAAAGGCTGAGTCCTCAAGTAATAAAACCCCGAAATAACATCCCATACAGGTCCCTCCATCACATGTTCCTTCTTTTTACCCTTTAAGTAATCGGAGTATATAATTTTCTGGTTGCTCAAATCAAAAACTGTCTCCTTATCACTTCTGTATCTACCTTCACGCTGTTTAATCCTGAAATGAGTAGCCCTTCCCTGTATGATCAAACTTTCTGCATAGTCTTCTACCTTATAGAAGGCAGAGATTACCGGAGCAGATTGAGCTCTTGAAGTTATCTTTAAAATACCCTTATCATTAATAGCCTCAAGAACTGCATTCCCTACGTAGATACCAAACCAGTATAGATCAAAGTATAATTTTTCTTTGTTAGATTTCACTATCTGACATGAACCTGCTTTAACCGCTATCTCTCTGGCATTAATATCTTTAGCTTTAACCTCCGCAAACTCTTCCGAAGTAGCTGTAGAAGCAAAACTCTTAAGGCTCAAACTCCCAAAGAGAAGACTCACATAAAAAGTGATGGCTAGAATGGAAAAAACCACCTTGTATAAATTAGAATTTTTGCAAAAATCAGATAGCTTTAGGCTCATTTTGGTTAATTTTTTACGCAAATTATATGCCTATTGGTAACAAAAATCAAAGATAAATTAATATTAAATTTTTAGATTGACAATTGCAAATCCCTATGATAATCTATGGTTAGATTTACAAAGCCACGAAGGCTTGAAAGAGGGTCGCAGACCCAGAAAGCTTTCGCGGCTTTTTTATTTTGCCGCGGGAAAGGAGATTCCGTGGTATCAAATCGCAAAACTTAAAGAGCGCTTTTCGATCTTTCTGAAATTCTTCAAATATGTTTTATCTCTTGTTACCAAATGATAAGGAGAAAAAAATGAATAAAATTTATAACAGAAAATATCTTTGGGGGGAAAAAGTGCGTTTTTTGGGGGTTTTATTTATGGCCTTCTTGTTTCTTTTACCTTTTAATAAGGCATGGTGTGAAGATAAAAATGAGGCTGAGATACGAAGAGAAATAGAAGAACTAAGATCAAAGATAAGAGAATTAGATTCCCTTAAGGCCAAGGTCCGGGAACTCGAAGAAAAACTTACATCCAAAGGGGAAATTAGCGCCCCTCAGACGGTAAAAGAGGAATTGAGAGAAGAAGAAAAGGTGGAGGAGAAAGGCGAAAAAAAGAAGGTGATAAAGATATTAAGCCCTTACCTTGGCTATATAAATATAACAGGTGGGATAAGCGGTGGGTACTTCGCTACCACCAATGAAGGGGTAGGAGGCAGAAAGGACAATTTCGTCCTCACCAATCTCCTGATAGAGCTTTCATCCGAGATGGAAAATGGTTTATTAGGCTTTAATGTGGGGCTTGGAGGTGTCACTACCCCCTCTGTGTTTGATTCCCCGGACGATGCCATTCCCGACTTTCGCATTGAATACGCGGCAATAAACCTGAAGCCGATAAAATCCCTCCCGGGTCTTTCTTTTGAAGGCGGTCTCCTTCAGCCCGATTCAGGGTATGAATCCACTTATACCTTCAACAACCGCAATATAACTGTAGGTGCCCTCGCATCGCAACAACCATATAATGCTGCAGGCGCAAGGGCCACTTATGCCTTCAGTGAAGACTTCAGGATATGGAGCGGCATATTCAAACACAGGCTCGATGACGATGAATACAGGATAGAATACGAGGATGGATATGGCAACATTCTCAGCAGGAGTGCTCAGAATTCCTGCTCGTGGGAAGCCGGCATAAACGATTCTATCGGTGGCGTTAGCCTGAGTCTCTACCACTACCATTTAAACGGGCTGAGGCACCTTACGGGCGTCATAGCAGAGTATACGATGAACAACTTATACATGGCGCTAAATGTTGATTACTGGAGGTGGAGCAGTGAAATGGAAAGATATTTTGAAGACCATTCATCAATAGGTGCAGCCCTGTACCTGGCCCCATCCTTTAAAAAATTCTCTCTACCATTAAGACTTGAATATATCGAGCAAGGAAAAAGCAGGATCTATCTTCCTATCCAGGATGCAGAAGATATCTATGCCGCTACCCTCACCCCGACATACAATTTCACTGACAACGTCTTAATAAGGACCGAGGTCGCCTATGCACATGCTGACAATGGCTTCTCGGACCGCAAAGGAAAACCCAAAGACGATAAATTCTTATTTTCAGTAGAGACAGTAATAAAATTTTAAAGGAGGTACACCAAATCACAAAAACCTGCAAAACTCGCAACGGCAACAGAATATTCCGGAGATGTCAATATGAAGGGGAAACGCTTATTTTTAATGAGTCCTGAGGAGAATGGAGTTGTGTTTAGTTAAAATTTTTCACATACTATTTTAGGGAGGTAATTATGCATATACCTGATGGTTATTTAAGTCCTCAAACATTTGTGCCCTTCTACGGGGTATCATTTGTTTTCTGGGCAGTCGCCCTGAAAAAAATAAAACAGGAACTTTCTGCTAAGTATATTCCATATCTTGCAATGGCAGCAGCTTTTTCTTTTCTCATCATGATGTTTAACGTCCCTATCCCAGGAGGGACTACAGGCCATGCAGTTGGCGGTGCTATAATTGCTATTCTATTGGGACCATGGGCAGCGGTTTTAGCAATATCAGTTGCTTTAATAACCCAGGCTATAGTTTTCGGAGACGGCGGCATCACTGCAATCGGCGCTAACTGTTTTAACATGGCAGTGGTAATTCCTTTTGTGTCTTATTGGGTTTTTAAGCTGGTAAAAGGTAATGCAAAAGGTGGCGCACGGTTCTACGTAGCCGCGTTTCTTGCCGGCTGGATCGGCCTTTCAGTTGCTGCTACATTGACCGGCTTTGAATTTGGGATTCAACCCATGATCGCTTCTGCTCCTGATGGGAAACCTTTATATGCTCCTTATCCACTGTCAGTCGCTGTCCCTGCAATGGCATTGGAACATATGCTTGTATTCAGTATAGTAGAAGGGATGGTGACGGCATTGATACTGAAGTATTTTGTCAAATACGAAAGTGATTTAGTATACGCAACGAAGGAGGCTTGATATGACAAAATTTCAGAAAAAACTCTGGATAGGTATTTCTATAATGGCTCTCTTAACTCCTCTTGGTATTTATCTCCCGGAAAAATTCAATGCGGGAGAGGCCTGGGGTGAATGGGGAACAGATAAGTTACAAGAGCTTCTGGGCTATGTTCCGGAGGGGCTCAAGAAGCTGGCTGATTTATGGAAAGCACCTGTCCCTGATTACAACTTCGGCGGGGAAAACGCAGCTATGAGTACACAGGTCATTTCATACATTATATCCGGTATGATCGGCATTGCTGCCGGTGTTATTCTGATATATGTGATAACAAAGTTTCTGATTAAGCATGAAAAATGACATCCCTTCGTTTCTGCTGAATACCCCCTCCTCACTCCTTCCTAAAAGAGGAGGGGGTAAGATAAACACGTCATATATTGATAAGGGCATCGAAAGTTTTGCCGGTATTCTCAAGGAAGGTTATATCCAGTGGGAATCGGCATCGGGAAAGGGTTTTTTTTATGAGTTTGATACACGTATTAAAGTTGTTTTCTGGCTTTTTTTTATTGTTATAATCAGTTTAAAAAAAGAGTTACTGCCTGAATTAGGCATTTTTATTACTGTATTTACTCTTGTTCTACTGTCTCATATAAATCTTGTAAAATTTTATAAAAAAATATTTTTATTGGGATTCATTTTTGGTTTCCTTATTGCCCTGCCCTCCGCTTTGAACGTAATAATTCATGGGAAAGTACTTTTCCCGATTATCACATTATCAAAGCCATATGATTTCTGGGGCTATCACATTCCTGAGGAAATAGGCTTTACCGGAGAAGGCTTTTCAGTAGTTGCACTGTTGACGTTAAGGGTTTTAAATTCCTTATCCATTTCTTTTCTTATACTCTATACCACGCCTTTTCCTGAAATTATCAAGGCATTAAAGATTCTCAAAGTCCCGGATAGTTTTTTGATTATCATTTCTTTAGCGTACAAATACATTTTTATTTTCGCCCGTATTGTTGCTGATATGCACCTTGCGAAAAAAAGCAGGCTTGCTGGTGCGGTGAATCGATCAGACGCAAGGAACTGGGTAGCCGGGCGGATAGCATTTGTTTTTAGAAAGACGCAGTCAAAATGCGACGATGTTTTTAAAGCAATGATAGGAAGGGGTTTCTCAGGTGAGATTAAACTTTACCAGTATCAGAAAATAAAGGGAAGAGATTGGATCATCGGTTTTTTTCTCTTTACTATAGTATCACTATTTTTATGGGCTTAAAGAGATAATCATGGAAATTATTAGAGTTGAAGGAGTTCATTACAATTATTACAATAGATTTCCGGCCCTTATTGATGTAAGTTTAGAGATAAACAAGGGTGAGAAGTTCGCTGTTATAGGTTCCAATGGCAGCGGGAAATCCACACTTCTCCAGATATTGAACGGTTTACTGTTCCCTTCTCAGGGCAGAGTCTTTTTCCATACGTATGAATTGTCTGAAAGATCACTCAAAGAAAAAGATTTTGTGAGATTTTTTCGGGAGAAAGTCGGATTTGTTTTTCAGGACTCTGATATACAATTGTTCTGTCCAACAGTCATAGATGAGTTACTTTTTGGTCCTTTGCAATTGGGGTTAGGAAAAAATGAGGCACTGAAAAGGGCGGTTGAGATTATGCAAATGCTCAAGATTGAAAACCTGAAAGACCGTCCTTCCTATATGTTATCCGGTGGAGAAAAAAAGAGGGTAGCAATCGGTTCTGTTTTGACTATGAATCCAGAGGTGCTTCTGCTCGATGAACCTACGAGCGGCCTTGATCCAAAGACTCAGGTTTTTCTCTTAGAATTAATACTGGCATTAAATGATGCAGGAAAGACTATTGTTATTGCTACTCATGATCTTTCTCTGGTGGATGAGCTTCAATCTAAGGTAGCAGTGCTTTCTGAAGAACATAGCATTGAAAAGATAGGGAGCGCGGAAGAAACTCTCAGAGACGAAGACTTGTTATTGAAAGTGAATCTTATCCATGAGCATGTCCATTATCATGGACAGACTGCCCATACCCATATACATTCCCATTATCTTTTCCACAAACATTAACCCAGATAATGCAAACATTATTAAGAACACTGGGCCATGAAGGTGAGGTTTGTAAATTTAGATTACTTTGAATAGAAATGATATAATACGGAACATTGCATTAAAGATTCCTTTATACTTTTATACTTTGAGTCTTTCTCGGAATCATTAATCCAAAAAATGCATTTACATAATGCAGATGTTGTGAAAAAATTTATTTTCCGATAC
>CAZXCW010000037.1:0-17201 GCA_964639385.1 uncultured Nitrospiraceae bacterium | reverse complement strand
GTTTAGTATGGTTGAGAAGTCAGACGGGTTTCTTTGTAGTAAAAGGCAAGTCATTATCAGAACTGTCTTAAAAATCTTATATCATTTTCGAAAAATAGACGTATATCATCTATAGAATACTTCAGCATGGCCAGCCTCTCTACACCCATACCAAAGGCAAAACCCGAATAGATCTCGGTGTCATACCCAACCATTTCGAATACCCTCGGGTTTATCATACCAGCACCTAATATCTCAATCCATCCTGTATTTTTGCATACCCTGCAACCTTTTTTAGAACAGAAATTACATCCTATATCCACTTCAGCGCTCGGCTCTGTAAAAGGGAAAAAACTCGTCCTGAATCTTACAGGTGTCTCCACATTAAAAAAGCTATGTATAAAAGATTCCAGCACCCCTTTGAGATCGCTGAAAGCAATATCAGTATCAACCATGAATCCTTCCACTTGATGAAACATCGGGGTATGGGATATATCTGCATCGCATCTGTAAACCTTGCCTGGAGCAATAATCTTTAAGGGTGGTTTCTTCTTTTCCATAACACGTATCTGAACTGGTGAGGTATGAGTTCTAAGGACGACATCATCGGATATATAAAATGTATCTTGCATATCTCTTGCTGGGTGGTCCTTAGGCATGTTCAATGCTTCAAAATTATAGTAGTCGAGTTCTACCTCAGGTCCCTCTTGAATATCAAAACCCATAGAAACAAAGATCTTGATTATCTCAGAAAGTACTTTATTGACAGGATGCTCTCTGCCAAAGGGTGTGAACTTCCCAGGTAGTGTTATGTCTATAGCCTCTGAGCGGATAAGCCTTTTATGTTCTTCTGCCTTTAGGAGAGCTTCTCTCTTCTTCAGCTCCTCATCTATATATCTTTTAACCTCATTTACTGCATTGCCATATACCGGCCTTAAATCAGTAGGTATTGAGGAAAGGGTTTTGAGTTTTAAGGTAACAAGACCCTTTTTACCTAAGTATTTTACTCTTAGCCGTTGAAGCTCGGACAGGGATGTGGCTGATTTTGATTCTTCAAGGAATGAAGTCTTTAGAGAGAGGATCTCCTCCACTTTTACTTCTCATTTTTGACTTTTTCTACCAGTTGAGTAAAAGCAGAAGGGTCATTGAAGGCCATATCTGAAAGGGCCTTTCTATTTAATGTTATATTTGCCTTCTTCAGTCTTGACACAAACTGGCTATAAGTCAGCCCGAGGGCGCGTAGAGCAGCGTTTATCCTGATAATCCAGAGGGCCCTGAATTCCCGCTTCCTTACTTTACGGTCTCTGTATTCATAAAGGAGCGACCTATCAACGGCTTGCTTTGCACTTCTGAAAAGACGGCCTCTTGCTGAATAATAGCCCTTTGCCTTCTCCAGTATCTTCTTTCTTCTTCTCCTTGTTTTAAATCCACCCCTTGCCCTAGGCATCCATTCCTCCTCTTTAAAAATGAAAAGTTAAAGTCGAAAGTTTAAAGTTTTGAAAACACCTAACTCATAACTTGTAACTTTTAACTTTATTTATATGGTAATAGTTTTTTAATTTTATCATATTCACCATCTGAAACCAAGGTTGCTGTCCTGAGGGCTCTTGTCCTCTTTGCAGATTTGCCTGTAAGAAGATGGCTCTTGTATGCCTTTCTCCTCTTTATCTTACCTCCGCCTGTAACCTTGAATCTTTTTTTTGCTCCAGTATGAGTCTTAAGTTTTGGCATCCTGTCTCCTTGTTATAAAATGCTGTACCCTAAGTTCTAAATACTAAACAAGTCTTAATTCCTATCATCCCTCCCCTTAATCCCATCCTCTACGAGTCGTAGACCATTAGGGGAGGGTATATCCTACAGTTTTGGTGCAGAGTAATTCATTTTTGTATTTTTTTATATTTGAAATTTGAAGTTGTTTAGAATTTCTTATTTATGGTTTAAGGTTTTATCCTTTTGGTGTCAAAACCATCATTATGTGATTACCCTCGAGTTTGGGCGATTGCTCAACATGAAACTTACCAGTTAATGTTTTTAATATCTTGTCAAATATCCTCATCCCGAATTCAGGCCTAACAATTTCTCTTCCTCTGAAGAACATCATCACCTTTGCCTTATCGCCATCGTCAAGAAAACGTCTGATATTCTTCACCTTTAAATTAAGGTCATGCTCTGTTATTTGGGGCCTGATCTTAATTTCTTTGATTTCTGCAGCCTTTTTCTGTATCTGCTTCTTGCTTAACTGGTACCGATACTTCCCAAGATCGAGTATCCGGCAGACTGGTGGCTTAACATTTGCTGCTACCTCTACAAGATCCAGTCCTTTATCATCTGCGATCTTCAATGCCTCAGCAACCGGCAGAATGCCGAGCTGCTTTCCATCAACATCAATTAATCTAACCTCTCTAGCTCTTATCCTTTCGTTAGCCCTTATTTCCTTTGTTATACTTTCACCTCCTGCATTTAAAATTCAAGGCTCTTATGCCTTATTTTGTCTTTTATTATTCCAATAAATTCTTCAATTGTGAAGGGCCCAATATTTTCAGCATTCCTTTTACGTACAGTTACCTTCTGTTCAGAAACTTCTTTATCGCCTATTATAACCATATACGGGACTTTCCTCAAGGTAGCATTTCTAATCTTATAGCCCATTTTTTCATTTTCAATATTTAATTCAGTCCTTATTCCTTCCGATTTTAATTTTCTCGAAAGAGTTAATGCATAATCTGAATGCCTCTCAGATATTGTGAGGATCTCAACCTGCACAGGTGCAAGCCAGAGGGGAAATGCCCCTGTGTAGTGCTCTATAAGGATCCCGAAGAACCTTTCAAAAGAGCCCATTAAAGCCCTGTGTATCATGATTGGCCTGCGATCTTTACCGTCACTATCCCTGTAAGTAACATCAAACCTTTCTGGAATATTGAAGTCGACCTGGATAGTACTACACTGCCACGGTCTATTCAGTGAATCTTTGACCTTTATATCTATCTTGGGTCCATAGAAGACACCTTCCCCTATATCTACTTCATAAGAAAGCCCCTTTATATCGAGAGCCTTTTTCAGGGCGTTCGTTGATCTTTCCCAGTTTTCCAGACTCCCAACAAACTTTTCAGGTCTTGTGGAAAGGTAGACCTCATAATTCTCGAAACCAAATGTCCTGAGTATGAAAAGGGTGAACTCAAGCACGCCTAATATTTCGTCTTCTATCTGATCTTCCCTGCAGAATATATGGGCGTCATCCTGCGTAAAACCCCTGACACGCAAAAGGCCATGAAGCACGCCCGAACGTTCATATCTATATACAGTACCCAGTTCTGCATACCTTATCGGAAGGTTTCTGTAACTCCTTATCGAAGATTTATATATATGAATATGAAAGGGGCAATTCATTGGCTTAATCTGGTACTCTATCCCTTCAACCTCCATAGGAGAGTACATATACTCGGTGTAAAAGTCGAGATGCCCACTCTTCTGCCATAGCTGAAGCTTTGCTATATGTGGTGTATAAAGTATCTTATAGTCTGCCCTGTAGTGTTCATTCAACCAGAAATCTTCTATCGTCCTCCTTATCAATGCGCCCTTGGGGTGCCAGAGGATGAGACCAGGTCCTATATCTTCACAGATGCTGAAAAGGTCGAGTTCTTTCCCGAGTCTCCTGTGGTCACGCTTCTTGACTTCCTCAAGAAAATGAAGATACTCTTCTAAATCCTTCTCATCTGTAAAGGATGTTCCGTAAATCCTCTGGAGCATTTTGTTCTTTTCGCTCCCTCGCCAATAGGCGCCTGCAATGCTCAAAAGTTTAAAAGCAGTAACCTGTCCTGTTGACTCTATGTGCGGTCCCTTGCAGAGGTCTATAAATCCTCCCTCCTCGTAAAGGGAGACTTGATCCTCTTGTATTTCTTCAAGGAGTTCAACCTTATAGTTTTCGCCCATTTTTTTAAATAACTCTATAGCTTCCTGTTTTGGAACAACTTTGCGCACAAATGGACTATTCTTTTTTATTATCTCAGACATCTTTTTTTCTATCAGGGCGAGGTCTTCCGGTGAGAAAGACTTATCTATATCAAAATCATAATAAAAACCTTCATCTATAGCAGGGCCTATTGCAAGTTTAGCATTTGGAAAGAGCTCTTTTACAGCATGAGCCATTATGTGGGACGTGCTGTGCCTATAAGATTCCCTCTCTTCCTTAGAATTGAAATTGATAGCTCTAATTCAAAACCTCCAGATAAAACTCATGGTGACAATTTTTCTTTCCAATAAAAACAAATATATAATACATATTTTATTCTTATATTTCAATGGGTTAAAATCCTTTGCTACTTCCTCCTTAATTATTTAATGTTATTAATCTTCAAAGATCTTGGAGTTCCGATCTTATCGCGACGAGAATGAGCGAAAATACTATATCCTCCTATTTTATGGAATTGGAGATGCTTGCGGCTAATGGAGTCGGCACAGACATACACTAATGAAATATTTTATAATTGAATATGGCTTTACTTGCGATTAAAAAATATCCCGAGAAAATTCTAAAAGAAAGAACCGTCCCTATTGAGACTTTAAATGATAACATTCAACGCCTCATTGACGATATGGTTGAGACGATGTATGCTGCAAGAGGTGTGGGGCTTGCAGCAAATCAGGTAGGTGTCTCAAAAAGGTTATGTGTAATAGATACGAGTATAAGAGAAGAAAAAAGTCTACTCATAGTCCTTATAAACCCTGCCATTATCGAAAAGGAAGGTGCTGAAGAGGCTGAAGAAGGATGTCTGAGTATCCCTGGGTATATACCAACTATAAAAAGGTCAGCAAAGGTCTTTGTAAGGGGTCTTAACAGAGAAGGTAAGTCAATAGAGATAGAAGCTACAGGTCTCCTCGCCAGGGCCTTACAGCATGAAATTGACCACCTTGACGGGCTTCTTATTATTGATAGGATAAGCCCGATTAAAAGACAGTTTTTTAAAAAGCGATACAAAAAATCACTTAAGGCAGCAGCGATTGGCAAGTGACAAACTTAGAATGTGAGACCGCTCTTTTGCTCATTCTTGTCCCGACCCCGAATCCCGAATGCTTTCGGGACAGGGTTGGAATCTCCTGGGTTAATTCTGTCTTCGGCAGTCCGCCTCAGGCGGATGAAAACCGCTCAAGGGCGAGCGCATATTCTTCTGTTTTAACATTATTCGTCGCTTAGATGCGCATAGTATTCTTCAGTACACCTGCATTTGCAATCCCATCACTTGATGCACTCCTTCGGTCAGGGGAAGAGGTTGTTGGAGTAGTAACTCAGGCTGACAAAAGAAAGGGAAGGGATCGTATACCCTCTCCTCCCCCCGTTAAAGAGTTTGCTTCAAATAGTGGGCTCAAGGTTTTACAACCGGCAAATATTAAAGATCCTGTTTTTATTAATGAGCTTGCGGTTATAGAGCCTGAGATCATTGCTGTTGTTGCATATGGAAAAATACTACCCTTACAGATTCTAAAGCTTCCTCCCTTTGGTTGCGTGAACGTACATGCGTCTCTCCTGCCAAAATACAGGGGAGCTGCTCCAATTCAATGGGCGATAATAAATGGTGAGAGGAAAACGGGAATAACAACGATGCTTATGGATGAAGGATTGGATAGAGGAGATATTTTTTTGCAAGAAGAAACTGAGATTGCTGATGAAGATAATACAGAGACTCTCAGCAAAAAGTTATCAGAGATGGGTGCATCCTTGTTGATTAAGACAATAAAAGGCATAAAAGATGGGTCTATTAAACCCATACCCCAAGCAGGAACTCCAAGTTTTGCCCCACCACTTAGAAAAGAGGATGGAAGAATTGGCTGGTCAAAAAGTGCAAAAGAAATATTTGATTTTGTCAGGGGAATGTATCCATGGCCATGTGCCTATTGTTATTTGAATAGAGAAAGGATTAAGATTATCAAGGTAAAGGTTCTCGAAGGCTCAGGTATGCCTAGTAGGGTCGAAAAGGCGATAAAAGGAGAGCTTATTGTTGGTACAGGTAAGGGGTTAATCTCTGTAATCGAGCTTCAACCTGAGGGCAGTAGGTTAATGTCGGCCACAGCTTTCCTACAAGGGAGAAGAGTAGCAGAGGGTAGTTTTTTTGATGAACCGTAAATGGATTAGGGGTCTTACCCTTAAAATTTTATATCCTCTACCTATGCTTGCAGGCTCCTTTGCAAAGGGCAAGAAAGAGATTTATCAGCGGTTAATTATTAATCTGAATAACAAGCTTGTTAAAAAATAAAAGCTAAAAGCTAAAAGTTAAAAGTATACTTCTTAGTACCGAGGATTTTATAGTGTGAGGGAATAATGAAATTGATTAGTGAAAAGGGAAAGTTATTTATGCAGAAAGAGATGAGCAACCTGATAAAGGTCCCTCTTTATATATTTATCTTCATAATACTCGGCCTGATCTTTGGTTACATCACTTTTGGGATTCTGAGTTTCAGTAGAACTGTCGAAGTGCCAGACTTATATGGAAAGAGTTCAGTAGAGGCGAGTAAATTACTCAAAGAAAAGGGGCTCTATCTCAATATTGAAGGCGAAGATTATGATTCTGCTGTAGTGCCTGGATATATATTAAAACAGGATGTACCAGCTAATAAAAAGGTAAAAGAGGGAAGGGCTATAAAGGTCATCGTAAGTAAAGGTCCGAGGGTCCAGTCAATACCGATGCTCGTTAATGAAACCCTATCGAATGCTGAATCCATTCTCTTTCAGAAGGGGTTAAAAATAGCAAAAATAATAAGGGTACATTCAGATAAGATAGAAAAGGACAGGATTATAGCTCAAAAGCCTGAACCTACAGAAAAAGTGAGTGACTATATTACAGTACTTGTTAGTTTAGGACCCCATGAAGTAATCTATTACTGCCCCGACTTCAAAGGGATGCCTGTTGAGAAGGCAAAAGAACTTATAGAAAAGTTGAACTTAAAAATAGAGGCAGAAGGTTCCGGCAATAGCGTGAAGACTCAGAAACCAAATGCTGGGTCGTATGTAAAGACAGGGGATACGATTTACTTGCAACTGGGGTAACATACTATGGTTAAAATAGCACCCTCGATACTTTCTGCCAATTTTCTAAAACTTGGAGAGGAAATAAAAGCTGCCGAGAAGGCAGGTGCAGATATTATCCACATTGATATTATGGACGGTCATTTTGTCCCTAATATAACCATTGGTTCTTTCATTGTAGAATCAATTCGTAAAATTACATCTCTACCGCTTGACGTCCACCTTATGATTGAAGATCCTGACACATATCTCAGGGATTTTATAAAGGCAGGTGCTGATTATGTCACAGTCCATCTCGAGGCATCAGTGCATCTTCACAGAACGATTCAGTGGATAAGAGAGGGAGGCATAAAGGCAGGTGTCTCGCTTAACCCCGCAACGCCTGTCTGGAGTCTTGAATATATTCTGTCTGATATAAACCTTGTGTTGCTAATGTCTGTAAATCCCGGCTTCGGAGGCCAGGAGTTTATACCGCAGGTGATAGATAAAATAAGTGCACTGCAGAAATTAATCGAGCAAAAAGGACTCTCAACCCTTATTGAAGTTGATGGCGGTATAAATCTCGATAATGCCAAGAGTGTAGTATCTGCGGGAGCCGACATCCTTGTTATGGGTTCCGCCTTCTTTAATGCTAAGGACTACGAAGAGATCATAAGAAGATTAAAAAAACGCCTTGGAAATTGAAACCCTTGTTAATCGCGCAGAAGAGCTAAAAGAGAAATCTTTACATCCACAATCATTGAAGCTCTTTAAAAAGGCATTTCAGAACTATAAAAAGATACGCGACCTACAAGGCATGCTCCATTGTATGCTCTCTATCGGGCATATGTATAGAATGATAGGAAACTTTGATCTTGCTGCAAAGTATTATTCAGGGGCACTAGAGCTTGCCAGAAAACATAAAGAAATGACTTGGTTTGCTGATGCAAGAGTTGGACTCGGCCTTTCCTTGAGGGCACAAGGTAAATGGAAAGAGGCGATAAAACTCATCCGTGAATCTAAGGGGATATATAAAGAAAAAGGCGACAGAGAGGGTCTTGCCTTTTCACTCTGGGCAGAAGCAGGGGCCCTAAGGATAAAGGGCAGAATCAGAGAGGCTATTAAGACCTTCAATGCCTCCATGAAGATATTCGAAAACCTTGAGAATGCACAGGGTGTAGGTTTTTGTCTCTGTGGTCTCGGCGGCACATCTAGAGTTGCCGGGCTTTTCAGTGATTCTCTTGACTATTATGCTGCTGCGAATAAATTATTTTCCAATATGAAAGATTTCTTTGGGATAGCCTATTCATACTGCGGTATCGGTAATGCTTACAGGATGATAAAAGATTACAGGACTGCCCTTACAAATTTTACAAAGGCAATCAGACTGTACAAAAAGATTGGTGACAAGGTAAGTTACGCCTACACTCTATGGAGTCTCGGAACAATGTATAAGATGATGGGAAACTTCAAAAAGGCAAGTGATAATTTCATCGAGGCTATGCTACTATTTAACAAGACGAAAGACCCGAGGGGTATAATATACTGCAGACTCGGTCTTGGAGAAATCGATTTTCTCGAGGGCAGAAAGGCCAGTGCAATGAAAAGGTTAAGAGTTGCCCTTTATGAATCTATTAAGAATAACTTTGCTATAGAAAAATGCCATGTTGCGGCAGTCTTATCCTATATGAATAAAAATAATCCTCTCACACCCTCCTTCAATTTCCCCTCTACGAGTCATGACCTTAGTAAGGTGAGAAACAGAGGGGTTAAAGGGGTGCAAGCGGGATTTTCTGGCAAGATAGATGACAGGTGTTATAATAGTCTCGGATTAAGACTTAAGTTTCACGGGCTACCTTTTAACATCCCGTAATATAAGTGACGAGTGACAAGCTATAAAATATAGTATTTCTTTTCTTGCATCTTGTTGTTTGTAACTCGTTACTGGTTTTTAGCGGGGGGGCTTTAGCATGGGATTCTTGAATATTCCCAATACACTTACAATAGGAAGGATTATTCTCATTCCTGTATTTGTAACAGCCATCATATATAAGCGTTATAACTATGCCCTCTACCTCTTTATCATTGCAGCAATTACGGATATATTTGATGGTCTCCTTGCACGCCTCAGAAACCAGAAGACAGAACTGGGTACATTCCTCGATCCACTTGCGGATAAATTCCTCATTGTCACGTCCTTCATCATTTTAGCCACCTTTGGTTGGATACCAAAATGGCTCGCAATCACAGTTATAAGCAGAGACACCATCGTTATTATCGGTTGGTTCCTCCTTTATCTTATTACAGGTACTGCTAAGGTAGAACCGTCAATACTCGGAAAGACAACAATATGGGTACAGAGCATATTTATCGCTTATGTGCTTGTTGTTATGAATTTTATTTCTCTGCAGGGAATATATCCCGTGCTTCAATGGTTAACAGCTGGATTTACAATAATCTCCGGTCTCCACTATATTTACATAGGATTGAAACTGACTCATGCAATCTAAAAAAGAGATAAAAATAGAACGCATCTATCCTGGCAGTCAGGCTGAAAGATTAGGCCTTCTTCCCGAAGACCTCTTGGTGTCAATTAACTCACATAAACTGCGAGATCCTATTGACTTTATGTTTTATAGCTCTGAAGATTCCTTCAGGATAGAGGTAAGGAGAGATGGGAAGAAGTTTATTCTCAATGCAGAAAGAGAAGAAGGCAGGGAATTTGGCATTAATTTCAAACCCTTTAAAGTCATGATATGTAAAAATAACTGTATATTCTGTTTTGTCAAACAGCTTCCAAAAGGACTCCGAAAAACACTCTATATAAAAGATGATGACTACAGGATGTCTTTCCTTTATGGAAATTATATCGCACTTTCAAATCTGAATAAGGAGGACAGGAAACGTATCATTGAACAGAGATTGAGTCCACTCTATATTTCAGTACATTCAACGAACAGGAGCCTGAGGGATAGACTCCTTGGAAATGTAAAGGGCCCTGACATTCTTAAAGAACTAAAATTCCTTACAGACCATAAGATAAGGGTTCATACACAGATTGTACTTTGTCCTGGATACAATGATGGCGAAGAGCTCCGCAAGACGATCACTGATCTTTCCAGGTTTTACCCTTATATCTCATCTATTGCGGTAGTCCCCGTCGGACTTACCAGGTATAGAAAGATTACCTTGAAACCTGTAGAGAAAGAAGGAGCAAGAAATGCATTGAAGATCATCGAATCTTTCCAGAAGAGGTTTCAAAAGAAACATGGCGATCCAATTGTATATGGGGCAGACGAGCTCTATATCAAGGCAGAATTACCTTTCCCACCGCTTAGAGACTACAGAGATTTTCCACAGATAGAAAACGGTATTGGCATGGTTCAACTTTTTATGAGCCAGGTAAAGAGACTTAGACTATCAAGGTCTCTTCCCCGCAAAAAGAGATTTCTTACATTTACGGGGACATCTTTTTATCCATTTCTCAATCGGTTTACAGACAAGCTCCGTGAGAAAGAAGATCTCATAGTTGATATATTACCTGTTGAGAATAGATTTTTTGGTACATCCGTCACGGTTGCAGGATTACTGACAGGGAAGGATGTGATAAGAACACTGTTGGATAAGATAGAAAATCAGGAAATGTTACTAGTTCCCGATGTAGTTCTGAAAGATAGAGATGATATGTTTCTCGACGATATCACGCTAAAGGATATGGAAGAAGCCCTCGGTATACCCGTAAGAAAGATAGAATCAACTCCTGAGGGGCTGATACAGGGGATTGCAGGGGAAAGAAGATGAAACTCAGTGGAAGGACAAGAATAACAGGACTTCTTGGATATCCTGTTGAACATACATTATCTCCAGCAATGCATAATGCTGCCTTTGAAGCACTTGGCCTTGATTATTGTTATGTTGCATTTCCAGTGCATCCTGATTATTTGGAAGAAGCGGTGAAGGGAATAAGGGCCTTAAATCTACGGGGCATAAATATCACCATTCCACATAAGGAAAAAGTAATTTCCTTTCTTGATGAGGTTGATAAAGAGGCATCCATTATCGGTGCTGTAAATACCATAGTAAACTCAGATGGAAGGCTTAAAGGGTATAACACTGATGGAAGGGGATTCATACAATCACTTGTCGAGTGTGGTATCTCTGCTGAGGGCAAAGAAGTATTAATAGTAGGTGCAGGGGGTGCATCAAGGGCAATAAGCTATTATCTGGGCAAGGAGACGAAAAAATTATATTTATACGACATTGAAAAGGAAAAGGCAGAGAGACTTGTTTCTGATCTGAAAAAGATTTTTGATAATATCTTTATGTGTGATGATATTTCTAAAACGGAAAAATTCAATATATTAATAAATGCAACACCTTTAGGATTGAAGGAGGAAGACCCATTGCCCTTTGATACAGCTCTTCTCAGGATAGACCAGATTGTTTGTGACCTCATCTACAAAAAGACACGGCTTCTTGAGGAGGCGTCAAAAAAGGGCTGTATAACTTTGGATGGTCTGGGCATGTTACTCTGGCAGGGCGTTTTCGCCTTCGAGCTCTGGACAGGGCAATCGCCACCTGTTGATATCATGAGAGATGCGTTATATAAGAGCATTAGATAGAATAATAAATCTCTCTTAGTCTTCAAGATCTCCTTCCACAGGAAGTTTTCTATCTATAATTTTTACATCAATAATTTTGGCATCCTCCCCGCTCGTATCAACACAGCTACACTCTAATTTACTTATCAGGTTTTTAATATCAGTATGATCACCTACTTTTAACCCAGATTATTCATAAAAATTGTTACAAATCCAGCAAAAGATTGGAGATATAGTATTCTCGCTCATTCTCGTCTCGACATTCTGTCGAGCCTCCGAGGTAAATTCTTTCATTGAAAGAATTTAAATCCGCTCGAACACTATATCTCCAATCAACTTTGTAAATAATCCGGGTTAAGTCAACGATCAAACTTGGTGAAGCGGATATCCGTTTTGCCATCGCTCGTCACCTCCTCATTTCAAAACCTGCCTAATTATCAGTTTCTTTATATGCTTTATAATAGAGTTGAAATAAAATGGTGACTATCAGAGTAAGTCCGATTTTTTGTATGCGTTTTTCACTTTTTCTTGTCAGTTTCTGTCTTACGTATTACAATGTATTGATTCATAGGAGATGTTGCAATATGGCAATAAAAGACCTGATAAAAATCTTCTCTGCAATGATTGGACTATTTTTCCTGTGTGTTTTACCAGCATTAGCAGAAAAGTGGAGCTATGATTACATCAACAGACTTCCTGATTCTGCCTTTGCAGTCATTGAAGTCACTCCTGATGGTAAGAAAGTCCGCCATCTTCCCCATCATAACCTTGAGGGGGAGGTTGATATTCCACATCTGAAGAGCGCTTTAGCAAGAATTCATCAAGTGAAGTGGATTGATCCAGAAAATTTCTATAAAGCTAAGGCCCATTTGGAGCAACATTACCAGGAATATAATCAGAAAATGATAGTTGCTCAGATGAATTGGAAAGGCAGCAGTGGATGGGGGATGGGGGACCAGTATATGAGTATGTTTGACCCAAAAACTATTGAAACCATCAACGGAGAGGTTATAAAGGTAGGCAGAATTGTCCCTTTTAAGAGAATGTCACGTGGTGTACACCTGTTGTTAAAGACGGGGAAAGAAACAATCTCTGTTCATCTTGGTCCTGCATGGTTCATTGAAAAACAGGACATCAAAATTGAACCTCAAGACAGAGTAGAGGTAAAAGGATCAAAAGTCACTTTTAGGGGAAAACCTGCCATTATTGCTATTGAACTGAAAAAAGGGAATACTGTACTAAAACTCAGGGATGAAAATGGCTTTCCTCTCTGGAGCGGACGCAGAAGAAGTTAGCTTAACTATTTGACCTTCGAGCTCTGGACAGGGCAACCGCCACCTGTTGATATCATGAGGGATGCTTTATATAGGTAAATTCGCTCTAATATTATATTTTCCAACAATGTTCAGGAAAATTTATTAGCTTATCTTTTATAGTCATAAAATTTATTAAATTGACAAGGATCATATATTCTGATAGCATGAGTTACTCAAAATTCTGTGGAAAATTTTGCAAAAAACAACGAAGGCAGGCTCTGTTTAAGGGGTTCAGATTCCCTATCATTTTAAATATATAAAGTAAGGAGTTTAAGATGGCTGGAATTAATGAAAAAAGAGAGTTTGGCAGGATAGAAGATTTTATTGCCCTTGCCAAGGAAGGGAAAGATGTCCATGCGGAAATTCAGTTAAAGAGACTGCCTGTTACACAGAAGGTCCATCCTGGAGCTACTGCGGATATGAGCTCAGAAGTTGACATGTACCTCCTGATAGGAGATTTTAGTTTCAAAGTCGGAGGAGAGGTCAAACATGTCTGTAAAGTGTATCTGCACGGATCTTTAGAAGAGCCTGCGGATGTCCTTAAGGTAGACTCAAGTATCGCTAATTCACGTTTGAAGATGGATTACCAGCGGTTAAAGGACGCAAAGATTATATTCGAAGAAAAGTATTTCTAAAGTGTAATAATATTTGATATTACAGGCATATCTCACTGTAGTCTATACCTCAAGACTTGCTATAATGTCTTTATCAATATTGGAAATCCATGGATCACGCCGCTGCAAACTGCGAGGTATGCCTAATAGGAGAGAAAGATATTTAGAGCATGAAAATGCGATATTCCTTTTGCTTTTGAAGTCTGCAGCCGTTGCAGGGCTTATCAGTCTGGCGCTGGCTGCGTGTGCTGTCGGTCCTAATTTTCGGCGGCCTGAGGCCCCGAAGACAAATACTTATACGGCGAAAGCACTGCCGCAGAAGACAGCCGCCGCGCCTGTGGCCGGCGGTGATGCACAACGCTTCGTATTCGGCCGGGACATTCCCGCACAGTGGTGGGCGGTATTTCATTCCGACGCACTCGATCAGTTGATCCGTCAGGCGCTGGCAGACAGCCCGACGCTCGCTGCAGCGCAAGCAGCATTGCGTGAGGCACACGAGAACGTGCGGGCAGAAGTCGGGACAGCGTTTTTCCCGGCGATTGATGCAAACGCATCGGCCGAACGCCAGAAATTCACGGGTGCCGCCTTCGGTCAACTGGGCGGCAAGCCCATTTTTTTTAATCTCTACAACGCATCGGTCAGCGTCTCATATGCACTCGATATTTTCGGCGGTGCGCGCCGCGAACTCGAGGCCCTGCAATCCCAGGTCGACTACCAGCGCTTCCAGCTCGAGGGAGCATATCTTACCCTCACATCCAATGTGGTCACCACAGCCGTAAAAGAGGCTTCGCTCCGCGAACAGATCAGAGCGACACTTGATATCCTCTCGGCGCAGGATAAGCAGCTCGATCTGGTTGAGCGCCAGTTCGAACTGGGGGGCGTAGGGCTTTCCGATGTGCTTGCTCAGCGGACGCAACTTGCGCAAACCCGTTCGGCAATACCACCGCTCGAAAAAGAGCTCGAACAGACGCGCGACCAGCTGGCAGTGCTCGTAGGAAAGTTGCCGAGTGAAGGCAGAACACTGCCGCGGTTCGAACTCAGCGGACTGCAGTTGCCCCAGGACCTTCCTGTGAGCCTGCCGTCGGTGCTGGTGCGTCAGCGACCGGATGTTCGCGCCTCGGAAGCACTACTGCATGCTGCAAGTGCACAAGTCGGTGTGGCTACTGCAAACCTCCTTCCCCAGATCACTTTGACCGGCAGTTATGGATTTGAGTCCATCAAGCTCAGCAACCTGTTTACAAACAGTACGAATATTTGGCATATTGGCGCCGGATTGCTGCAGCCCGTTTTCCACGGCGGGGAGCTTATCGCCAGACGCAGTGCTACCGTCGCGGCTTATGACCAGGCGGAAGCGCAGTACCGGGAGACTGTTTTACAGGCTTTCCAGAATGTGGCGGACGTACTGCACGCGCTTGATGCAGACGCGCGCACATTAAAGGCGCAGGCGGAGGCCGAAGCTGCCGCTCATGCAACTCTCGACCTGACGCAGAAACAGTTTGAGCTTGGGGCAGTGAGCTATCTCTCGCTGCTCAATGCAGAGCGGCAATACCAGCAGGCGAAGATCAGCCTGGTTCAGGCTCAGGCTGCTCGCTTCGCAGACACAGCGGCACTTTTCCAGGCGCTGGGAGGTGGCTGGTGGAACCGAAGCCCGGAAGTCGGTGCCTCTGAAACGAATTGAAAATATGTCAGCGATAATTTGTACCTTTAAAGGGAAGAACCTCTGATGGCGAAGCGCATGCTGATTATGCTTATAGGAGTCGGACTTTTGTTCGGCGGAATTTTCGCTTATAAGGCCTTTGTTTCATACAAGATGAAGAAGTCAATGTCTGCCGCCCAGGCGCCGCCAGTGACAGTAAGTGCAATAAAAGCGGAATATGTTCCTTGGCAGCCGCAGTTGAAGGCAGTAGGCAGTCTTCGTGCCGTGCGGGGCGTCGACGTGACAAGTGAAATCGCCGGTCTTGTGCAGACTATTCATTTCAAGTCCGGGGACGAGGTCGCAGCGGGTCAACTTCTCGTGCAGCTCAATGCCGATTCGGACATGGCGCTACTGCATTCGCTGGAAGCCGCTGCTGACTTGGCGAATACCGTATATGAGCGCGACAAGAAACAGTATGAGGTGCAGGCAGTGAGCAAAGCAACGCTGGATGCCGACGCCGCCGATCTCAAGGTTAAACGTGCCCAGGTCGCACAGCAGGCGGCAATAGTGGAGAAAAAAAGTATCCGGGCACCATTCGCGGGAAGGCTGGGCATAAGTAAGGTTAATCCCGGTCAATATATAAACCCGGGCGACAAGGTTGTCACCCTGCAATCGCTTGATCAGATTTACACAGACTTTTACCTGCCGCAGCAGGAACTCTCGCGCATTTCACTCAGACAGCCGGTCGTTGTTACCGCCGACACTTACCCGGGCCGCACATTTAGCGGTAAGATAACCGCTGTCAACCCGAAGGTAGACTCGGATACACGAAATTTCCAAGTTGAGGCGACGATTACCAATCCCAGACACGAACTGCTGCCCGGGATGTATGCATCGGTAGAGGTGAAAGCCGGTGTAGTGCAGCGCTACCTGACACTGCCGCAGACAGCAGTGACCTTTAACCCCTATGGCGAGACGGTATTCATCGTCGAGGAAAGCGGAAAAGGCCCGGACGGCAAACCGCTTCTGACAGTGAGACAGACTTTTGTCACCGTTGGTCCGACGCGTGGCGATCAGATAGCCGTCCTCAAGGGTATCAATGAAGGCGATACAGTAATCACGAGTGGTCAGCTCAAGCTCAAGAACGGGAGCAGGGTTATAATCAACAACCAGGTCCAACCCAGCAACGAGGCGGCTCCCAGGCCCCCGAACGAGTAAGGCGGCAGGCTACCAGATGCACTTTACCGATATATTCATTCGCCGCCCGGTGCTTGCTACCGTGGTCAGCCTGCTGATCCTGGTACTGGGATTGAGATCAATCGGCTCGCTACCGATCCGCCAGTACCCGGCGACCCAGAACGCAGTGGTGACTGTCTCTACTGTTTATTACGGGGCTGACCCGTCACTAGTCTCCGGATTCATTACTACCCCTCTTGAAAACTCGATCGCACAGGCAAACGGAATCGACTACCTCACCTCGTCGAGTACGCAGGGCGTCAGCACCATTCAGGCGAACCTGCGCCTGAACTACGATCCGAACAAGGCGCTGACTGAAATCAACACTAAGGTCAACGCAGTGCTCAATCAACTGCCGAAAGAGTCACAGCAACCAGTGATCACCGTGGCCATCGGCGAGACCATTGATTCGATGTACATCGGCTTTTACAGCAAGGTGCTGCCGACAAACAAGATCACCGACTATCTGATCCGGGTAGTACAACCGAAGCTACAGGCGGTCGAGGGCGTCCAGACTGCCGAGATCCTCGGTGGAAAGCAGTTTGCATTGCGGGCATGGCTTGACCCCAAGAAGATGGCCGCCTATGGTATAACAGGCACAGACGTAAGCAACGCGCTCGCCGACAACGACTTTATCTCAGCGGTGGGACGTACCAAAGGACAGATGGTGACGGTAGAGCTGACTGCGGCTACGGGGCTGCATTCGGCCGATGAATTCCGCGAACTCGTGATCAAGTCGCAGAACGGCGCTATTATCCGCTTGGGCGATATCGCGAACGTTACGCTTGGCGCCGAAAATTATGACACAGCAGTTTACTTCGA
>CAZXCW010000036.1:0-17791 GCA_964639385.1 uncultured Nitrospiraceae bacterium | reverse complement strand
GCCTTAGGGCTCAGAAGGTCAACCACACATGCCGTTGTTATATCGATGATCGTAATCATCGTTTCTGATTTTATGATGACAAGAATATTACTCTATGTCCTGGGATTTCCAGTATGATTGCGTTCGAGAAAGTCTGGTTTGCCTATAATACCCGATATGTCCTTAAGGATATAAGTTTCACCATCAATTCTTCTGAGAGGGTAGCTATCCTAGGGGAAAGCGGAGAGGGAAAGACCACTATACTGAGGCTCATACTGGGACTCATCAGGCCAGACTCTGGGAAGATAATCATCGACGGGGACGATATAGCAAATAAAACAGAAGATGAATTCCGAGAGGTGAGGAGGAAATTCAGCATTGTTTTTCAGGAAGGAGCCCTTTTTGACTCCCTGAATGTCAAAGAGAATGTAGCATTCTGTCTGAGGGAATATACAAAGATGACAGAGGAGGAGATAGACAAAAGGGTGCGGGACATACTTCGGATTGTTGGTGTAGAAGAGGCGATTGAACTCATGACTGAAGAACTCAGTGGAGGGATGCATAGAAGAGTTGCGATCGCCAGGTCACTGGCAGCGTCAGAACCGAAGATGTTTCTCTATGACGAACCAACATCAGGACTTGACCCTGTCAATGCAGATAATATTTGTAGGTTGATTCTTGAACTTTCAAAAGATGGAAGAGGATTTATTATCGTTACCCACAAGGTTTTCGATGCCGTGAAGGTAGCGGATAGATTTATGTTTTTAAAAGATGGCATGATAGTATTCGATGACGACAAAGAGAAACTCATAACCACGACTATTCCGGAGATTCAATTATTTATTGCAGAATTAAACTTTAAATCTCAGGTCAGGGCTATGCAGTAAATATGAATTGGAGGTCGAGATGTTTGACGTAAAAAAACAACTCCTGTGGTCAAAACTCAAGGTTGGTGTTGTTATGACCCTTGCCCTTTCTGTCCTTTTTGCTACGATATTCTTCGCGGGAAGTATCCAGAAGATCTTCTCTCCAAGAGTAAAGTTAAGGGTACAGATTCATAATGTAAAGGGACTGAGAGAGGGAGCGCCCGTGTGGGTATCAGGGATAGAGGTGGGTTCTGTAGAAAAGATAAACCTTAATCCAACATATGGAACGGTAGTTACCCTATCTATTGACAAAAATGCCCTGGGGTTTCTGAGAAAAGACTCTGAGGCGAGCGTCTTAACAATGGGCCTGCTTGGGGACAAGTATATTGAACTGAGTACTGGCTCACCAGGGGCAGAACCGCTCAAACCGCGCGACATGATAAAGGGGACGGCTGTCGTTGAGTTACAGGATATCATAGAAGCAAGTGCCTCCTCCATCGGAAAGATGACAGATGTCATGACTAAACTGGACGACCTTTTTACAAAGATTGAAACTGGCCAGGGAACAGTTGCCAAATTTCTCACAGACCCTGCGATTTATAACAATTTAAAGGAGACCACAAAAACACTTGCGGCTATTCTAAGAGATATAGAAAATGGGAAAGGTACTATTAGAATGCTTTTGGACGATCCATCTCTTTACAACAAATTGGTATCTGCGACTTCATCTTTAGAAGAACTAAGCACAAAGATAAAGGAGAGTTCTGGAACATTTAATAAACTCATAGAAGATCCCTCTCTTTACAATAGAATGTTATCCGCTACTTCATCTATAGAAAAATTCAGTATTTTACTCAATGAAGAGCACGGAACACTCAGAAGACTCGCCGAGGATCCAAATTTATATGAAAACCTCAATAAAGCATCTCAACAATTGACCTTAATTTTAGAAAAAATAGAAGCAGGCGAGGGTGTAGCAGGCGAATTGATCACAGACAAAAAATTTGCCGATGATCTGAGGGAAACAATAATTGAGATCAGGGGATTGACAAAGGATATAAAAGAAAACCCCAAAAAATACTTTAAATTCAGCCTCTTCTGATTAGCTATTAGCAGGAATATTTGACTACCTAAGATATGAGGTTATTCGTAGGAATTTTCATTAGGGAGACATTAAAATAAGAACGGGTTTAGAAGCTAATAGGAAAGGGGTAAGATTTCTAACTCAAGTTTTTTCCCTCCTCCTTACGATTTTCTTTTACGGTACCAGTTTTGCAGAAGATGCTGTAAGAACAATAACCATTTCTGAGGGACTGAGAAGTGCGACAGATAATAACCGTCTTATAAAGATTGCTTCTATAAATAAAGATATCGCTTCTGCAGACACCTTAGTCGCAAAATCAAAGTTACTGCCTAGCATCAACGCCTCTTTTAGCCAGACCTTTTTATCCCTTCAGCCAGGAGCAGTTTTCGACTCCCAGTCTGCATTTTTATCTCAAAAGGATTTTTTATCTTATGGAATAAATGTTTATCAAACAATTTATGACTTTGGAGGTAACATCTCTCTCTATGAAGCGTCCAAAACCTTCATTGATGTTACAAAACTTGACCTCGAGAGGATAAAAAATCTTATTGCCCTTGATTTTATCAATGCTTATTTTGATCTTCTCGAGACAGAGAAGATGATCTTAGTGGCAAAGAAGGAAGTAGAAAGGTTTGAATCACATCTCAAGGTTGCAGAAAACCTTTATGCCGAGGGAGTTATCACAAAAAATGATCTGCTCCAGGCTGAGGTAATGCTATCTGATGCAAAGCAGCGGCTCCTCACAATTCAAAACAGTAGGTTCATTAACGCTTCAAGGATTAACAACATCCTTGCAAGGCCAATAAATGCAGAGCTTCAGGTAGTTGACGTACCAATGAATGTCTCAGAAAGTATTGAACTCGAAAAGGCATGGGAGACGGCCGGAAAAGAGAGAAGAGAGATCAAGATTATCGATTATGAATTAAATATTCTTGATATGCAAGAGACAGCTGCAAAATCTGAATACTATCCAAAACTTTTTGCCCAGGGAGGATACAATTTTATTGAAAATCGTTATCAATTCCCAGAAGGTAACTGGTCCCTCATTCTCGGTATTAACCTTAATCTCTTCAGCGGTGGAAGCACAAAGGCTGAGGTATCGAAGGTTACGTATAAGCGGGAGCAACTCCGTGAACAGAAGAGGAAACTGATAGATGATATAAAACTCGAGGTAGAAAAAAGCTACCTCGATCTGAAAAATGCCTCAGAAAAGATCCTGGTAACAAAAGATGCCTCGAATCAAGCTGAGGAAAACCTGAGGATTAACAAGATAAGATATGAGGAAGGTCTTGGCACATCAACAGATGTAATTGATGCAATTACACTTCTTGCTACAGCAGAAACAAATTATTATCGTGCAGTATATGAATTCAAGCGTGCCCATGCTGGGCTTAGGTATGCAATGGGTTTAGATCTGGTATCGGTTTATGCAAGTCAGTAACGGATATGGGAAGAAAATTGTAAGATCCTGGATAGAAAAAAATACATGCATATGTGGAGGTTAATACCGTGGATGAGATAAAGAAAGAGGGTTCACAGGAAATCAAGGATAAAAGTGACAAAAAAAGGAAAAAAATTGCACTCACCATTCTGGGGATTCTCGTTCTCATAGGAGCGGTATCTATCTTTTTTTATCTTCGGTATAAAGCCACTCATATTACAACTGATGATGCCTTTATCGATGGTCATATACACACCATTGCCTCAAAAGTTTCAGGAACGGTAAAAAGAATTTATGTTGACGATAATCAGCTTGTTAAAAAGGGAGATATCCTTGTTGAAATAGACCCTGTGGATTATGAAGTAAAGATGAATGAGGCCTCATCAGTACTTGGCAAAGAAAGAGCAAAACTTGTAGAGATTGATGCTAAAATCGAGACCTCAAAGCGGAAGCTCTCTGAGCTCAATGCAGCAATGAAAGCAGCAAAAGCGGATCTTGAACTTCAGGAAGCAAATCTTAAACTTGCAGAAATAGATTTTAAGAGGGCAGTGAAGCTTTATGAAAAAGGGGCAATTCCAAAAGAACGCTATGACAATACGAAGACTGGATATGAAGTTGCTGGTTCAAGAGTAAAGGCAGCAGCAGAACAGTTGAAACAGGCTGAAATGGCTGTTGAGACTCAAAAGGCGATGATACACCAAGTAGAGGCGTCAAGACCCTCACAGTTATCGGTCATCAAAGAGAAGGGGGCCGCACTGGAGGCGGCAGAACTCAATTATGGGTATACAAAACTTCAAGCCCCATCAGATGGCTATGTGACAAAAAAATCTGTAGAGAAAGGAAATCAGATACAGGCTGGCCAGCCATTGATGGCAATCGTTCCCCTTGATGATATATGGATTGTTGCAAATTATAAGGAAACTCAGCTCGAAAAAGTGAAACCTGACCAAAGGGTAAATATTGAAGTGGATACCTATCCGGGAAAGACATTTAAGGGAAAAGTAGACAGTATCATGGCAGGTTCAGGTGCTGTATTTTCTCTATTCCCCCCTGAAAATGCTACAGGAAATTATGTAAAGGTGGTTCAGAGAATACCAGTAAAAATTCTTCTTGATAAGAATACAGACCCTCAGCATGTATTACGTATTGGGATGTCTGTGGTACCAACGATTTTAGTTGAAAGATAGCACATACTTAAAGATGTTTGTAGATAGATGCAATCACAACATTAATTTGAAATGTGTTCAAAGATTCTCTGGCATTTAACCGAGAGGTTTTTATGGCTATTTCTGACGAGCTATCCAATTTAATCTTACTCGCCTATGAATCAAAGGAGCATGAATTCAAGGGACCAATGGCCTGGAATGGGTATGACAAAAAAGCGTGTTGCGAGATTGTAAAAGATATTTTAGCTATGGCCAATACAAAAGGGGGATTCATTGTAATTGGAGTGGAGGAAACTGCTGATGGCTTTGTACAAAGAGGCTTAACCCCTGAACAGATAGCATCATTTCAGCCAGAAGAGATAAACAGGTATGTTCAAAAATATTCTGAACCGCCTATAAATACTACACTTTCAAAAATTGAATATAACGGAAAATCATTCGTAATCATAAGAATACCCCAATTCCAGAGCATCCCACACATTTGCAAAACAGATTTTCCCGGGGTACTGACCAAACCAACTCTTTATGTTCGGACAGACAATAACGAGAGTGCGCCTATTGCCACTACCAGCGATTTCCATGCCTTGATTGAGTCGGCTATTTTAAAGAGAGAACAGTCGCTGTTGACAGCAATTCGGTCAATCATAAAGGGATATGAACCGGAACGAGATCAGAATCAGATAATAAAGGAACGGTATTCAAAACAGATTGTCTCTTCAATCAAATCCTTTGAGGATAAGAACCCTCTGAAAGAAAAGAATTACATCGGGTATCGGGAAGTAACGTTTCAACCCTTCTCCTTATTTGACGACAAAAGATTTGAAATATTAAGACTGAAGGATGCTTTGAAACAAGCAAGTATAGATTTCAGGGGATGGCCTTTTATATTTGTCAGTCATGACCCGAAAGACCTTTATTTGATTCAAGATGGTGTTGAATCGCTGGTTGCTTTTCCAGATTTCGTTGGCAACGACCGTATCGATTTCTGGTGTCTCTATACGTCAGGCCTCTTTTACCACAGATCTTTGATGTGGGAAGAATCTAAAGATAGAAAGAGAACCGAAGCAATAGATGTGAACTATATACTTTCAAAAAAATATAAGGGACCAACAATGGATTTTATTGCTTTGGAATTCTATATAGCTGAGGCGATCAATTCTTTAGTATTGCTTTACACTGCACTCGACCTGACGGATGAACCAATAACAGCCAGATTCAGGATACTCGGATCATTAGATAGATTATTGACTACTTATGATACGAGGCGAATGTGGTTTGACGATGTACATCCTTATATTTCAAGAATTCCTGAAATTATTGAAGAAAGAACCTATAATCTCAATGAATGGAAAGCTGGAATAGTTAATCTTTCAATCGATATTATTAAGGCTGTCTGCCTAAAATTCAACTGGGATAATCCAAGTACAATGGTTTTTAAAGAAGATATAGAGAAGCTTTTCAGTAGAAAGTACTAAGAAAATAGCAATTAAGGATTGAGATAACCAAAGTAGATTCTGTCTGGAAAGAAGAATCATTTTTGGGGGCTAAAAGCGATTACTTCAGATCTTAAAATTAGAAGACAGTGAGCGTATCGGGTAAAAACCTCCTTGCAAACGTTGAAATTAAAAAGGTATTTTTAGGAAGTTGAGTAGTGGCGTGAAGAAAGGTAGAGAACTCAAAATAAAAAAAATAAAGCTTTTCATGGCATCTCCAAGTGATACATCCGAAGAAAGAAAGGCATTTGTAGCAGTAGTTAATTCGATAAACCGCAGTAGAGCAGAAAAAGATGGATTTCACCTTGATCCAGTTTTGTGGGAAGAATATGCATACCCAGAAGCCGAAAACCCTCAAGCAATCATCAATAAGCTTCTTGATGATGCTGAAATAGTAGTAGTCGTATTCTGGAACAAGTTTGGCGCTCCGACTAAGAAGTTCCCCTCTGGTACAATGGAAGAACTCTTTCTATCATTGAATAAGAGAAAGACGACTGGCTCGCCTTCAATAAAAATATATTTTAGGACTCCTCTTCCTCCAAAGAGTGTATACGACATTGAGGAGCTGAGAAAAATATTTGAGACGACGCACTTTCGGCCTACCGCACTTACAGTCCCTTCTTATCCCTTGGGCCTTGTTGACATCTTTGATCACTAAATATATAATGTTCACCAAATGGTGAACACGGCAATATTAGTGAACAGATGATAACTGAAAAAGAAATAACAAAAAGATTCATCAATGAATTCAAGCAGCTTTTTCCTGTGTTGAAAAACGCTACCCTTCTCCAGGAGCCTTTGCTGAAAAAAGAAGAGCGAAAGATAGAAATCGTGCTTGTTTTGAACATTAAAGGTAAGAAAAAGATGCTTTTCTCTGAGGTAGTCGGTCAAGGATATCCAAAACAGTTGCGGGAGAAGGCTGTCCAGTTATTAGAGATGACGGAACAAGCAAAAAGAGGATATCCGGTAATTATTGCGCCCTATGTCTCCAACCTTGGTAGAGAAATCTGCAAAAAAATGAAAGTGGGTTTTCTCGATCTTTCGGGGAACGCATATCTTGACTTTGATTCATTATATCTCGAAATAGAAGGTAAACCGAATAAATTTAAAACGAAGAGAGGGTTGGAAAGCCTTTTCACCCCGAAGGCAGAGCGAATTTTGCGCTTTTATCTGCTTAGGACATGGCCCAAAGGTAAATGGGCTGGAAGTTATAGAGATATAGCAAAAGATGTTTCTGTGAGTCTTGGACAGGTAGTAAAAGTAAATAACAAATTAAACGAATTAGGGTTTTGGATAGAAAAACAAAAAGGACTAAAGCGGTTTGACAGAACAAAGCTTCTTGATATCTGGAAGGATAATTATCGGTTTGACAAAAATAAAATATTCTCTTTTTATTCGTTAAAAAAAATCCCAGAAATCGAACGAAAAATCCGTGAATTCTGTAAGCAAAAAAATAGCCCATATGCCTTCACCCTCTTTTCAGGCGCTAATCGGTTCGCCCCTTTTACAAGGTACAGCATCGCAACAAGCTATTTCAGCGGCGATATAGACGAACTGAAAAAGGCACTTGATTTCAAGGAAGTGACGACTGGAGCAAATATACAGATAATCGTGCCTTATGATGAAGGTGTCTATTATAAAGCTGAAACTGTTGATGGAGTTATGGCTGTAAATCCTGTGCAGATCTATCTGGATCTTTATAATTATAAGGGCCGCGGAAGAGAACAGGCAGAGTTCTTAAGGGAGCGGGTAATCAAGTTTTAGGATGGCCAAAAAGGATAGTTATACACCAGACGAGATAGAGGCATGTATCATTGCCATGCGTGATCTTTTTACCTACCTGAAGCCTTATCGCGATCAAATGGTGCTTGTCGGAGGATGGGTACCTTTTTTCTTACTTGAGAAATACCATGCAAATGACTACATACCTCATACAGGCTCTCTCGATATTGATATAGCCCTTGATGCCTCCTCCATTCCCAATACCGCATATCAGACCATCCTTGATATCCTTGAAGAAAAAGGATTTAGTAACAGGAAAGATAGGCTGGGTAAAGGGATCCCTGCAAGCTTCTTGAAGAAAGTCGTTCTTGAAAATGGTAAGGAAATAGAAGTACAAATTGATTTTCTCGCTCCCTGGTACGGAGGAACATCAAAAAAGAAAAGGCATCAAATAATTCAGGATATGCTTGCAAGAAGAGGTCGCGGGATAGACCTCGTCTTTGGTCACACTGAATCTGTCCGGCTGTCAGGAAAATTATCAAATAAAGCACAAATCGAGTTAGAAATAAAGGTCGCCAATGTAGTGGCCTGTTTCATAATGAAAGGAATTGCGTTGGGTGAAAGAACAAGTGATAAAGACGCTTATGATCTTTACATGGTCGCGCGTCACTATAAAAAGGGCCCTGAATCCATGCTCTCCGAGCTTGCTGTATTGAGAAATCACAGATTAATGAAAGAAGCTGTGAGGAATATCGGAGAACAGTTCAAGGATATTAATTCTTTTGGCCCTGTTTCAGTAGCTGAATTTATGGGGATCAATGATGAGGAAGAATATGAGCGAATCACAAGAGATGCATTCGAGGTCCTAGAATTTATCATCAACGGATTAAAAACTAACTAACGCTATGAATAAATGGCTTGTCGCAATTACAGTAATGCTTCCAACGCTGATAGAGATCATAGACACCTCGGTAGTAAATGTGTCTCTCGACCATATCAGGGGAAGTTTCTCGGCAGGCATAGACGAATCTACCTGGACAATAACCTCTTACCTCGTATCAAATGCGATAATAATTCCTCTCACAGGCTGGTTGAGCAGGGTCTTTGGAAGGAAAAAATATCTGACCTTTTCAATAGGACTGTTCACTGGGAGTTCTTTCCTCTGCGGTTCAGCATGGAATCTGCAAAGCCTTATATTTTTTAGAATCATGCAGGGTATTGGTGGGGGTGCGCTCCAACCAATTTCTCAATCAATACTCCTTGAGACATTTCCTCCCTACCAGCATGGTATGGCTATGGCTATATTTGGTGTGGGTATCATGTTTGGTCCCATCATTGGTCCTCTAGTTGGCGGTTGGATCACAGACAACTGGTCATGGCACTGGATATTCTTCATAAACGTCCCCATAGGGGTTCTTTCTATTCTTATGACATTATTCTTCATAATAGACCCTCCGTATATGAAAAAACTTAAAATGAAAATAGACTACTGGGGACTCACTTTCCTCGTCATTGGCCTCGGATGTCTTCAGATGGTCCTTGATAAAGGGCAAAGAGAAGACTGGTTTTCGTCAAGTTTTATTGTGTGGACAGGTGTAATCTCAATAATATCCCTTATTCTTTTCCTTATCGTGGAGCTTTTTGCAGAACACCCCGTTGTTAATCTGAAAACGTTCAAAAATATAACCTTTAGTATGGGGAATATAATCATGTTCTTTGCCTTTTTCAATTTATTCGGCAGCATTGTTTTACTACCTATTTATCTTCAGACATTAATGGGCTATACCTCATTCCTTGCCGGTCTTGTTCTTGGTCCTGGCGGTATCTCAACGATGTTTGCCCTTGTCATTGCCGGAAGATTGGTGACGAAGGTGAACCCAAAAGGGCTTTTAGCCTTTGGAATAATAATATGCGCTTATGCAACACATCTTATGTCAAAATTCAGTCTCCAGGCTGACTTCAATGCTATACTATGGCCAAGACTTGTTTTGGGCCTTGGCATGGGATTCCTTTTTATACCACTCACAACCCTTGCTTTCTCAACGATAAAAAAGGAGTACATGGGTAACGCCACTGCCATCTTTAATCTCTTGAGAAATCTTGGAGGAAGTTCTGGTGTAGCTTTTGTGACTACAATACTTGCAAGACGCGCGCAATTTCACCAGTCACATCTTATAGGATACCTTACACCCTTTGACTCGGCATTTCAGATTGCTTCACAGAAGGGGATGCAGATTCTTCAATACAAAGGGGTTGAAAGTTTCTCTTTGCAGAATACTAGACTTGGCATTATTTATAAAGAACTGCTCAGGCAGGCTTCAATGATGTCCTTTAATGACGCCTTTTATCTTATAAGTATATTAATGATTTCTATTCTTCCCTTCGTCTTCATAATGAAGCGACGCAAAAATCTTCCTTAGCAGGGCAGAATTGAAGTGATAATCAAATCTATGAATGAATAATCTGGGTTAGAGATTGCTTGCTTCTCTTAACGGGAAAATAAGATAATAAACATATAATTTCAGCATCTTGGAATTGCAGGAGGGAAACATTATGCAGGAGATGTTAAGAGTAGAAGATCTATGGCTGTCTATCGGAGATAGACAGGTTTTAGAGGGCGTTAATTTTTCCATGAACTATGGAGAGGTCCATATGCTTTTCGGTCCTAATGGCGCTGGGAAAACCTCTTTTATCATGGCACTGATGGGATTTCCAAAATATAAAGTAGATAAGGGAAGAATATACTTCAAAGGAGAGGATATAACTGAGAAAGATATCTATGAAAGATCAAGGCTTGGTTTGGGTATTTCCTTCCAGAGGCCACCAACAGTTAGAGGAGTCTCATTACGGAAATTCATAGAAATAATTTCAGATGGCGAAAGTAAAGAAGAAACTCTTAAAATTACAGAGAAACTGAACCTCCTTGATCATCTCGATAGAGGATTGAACGAGGGTTTTTCTGGCGGTGAGATGAAACGATCAGAGCTGTTGCAACTCATGGTACAAAAACCGGACTTAGTCTTTATTGATGAGCCAGAATCTGGTGTTGATCTTGAAAATATAGCTCTCGTAGGAGAAGCAATCAATACTCTTCTGGGGAAAGCAGACAAGCTCAAGGAACAGAAGAGAAGTGCTCTGATTATAACACACACTGGCCATATCCTTGATTTCGTGAACGCTGACAAGGGCTTTATCATTTTTGATGGAAAGTTAATCTGTGGTGGTAACCCAAGAGATATACTTTTGGAAGTAAAAAAGCACGGGTATAGGAGGTGTGCACAATGTCGATCAATAGGACTTACCTTTCAGATATAAGAGAAAGAGCTGAGAAAGCAAAGGACAAAAAAGCAGCCCTTGGCCCTGATGTAGATCTCCTCCGATACAGGCAGCATATCGAAAGAGGAAGAATAGAGAGCCTTGAAGGCTTACCCCAGCAAGCACGAGAAGCTGCTGTTATGTCAGGGATTGATGTAAAAGAAGAGGTGAGATCAGGTTCATACCTTCAGGTTGATCACTCTGTTGTCTACGAGCGATTAAATAAACTGTATGAGGGTAAACTTGAGATCATGAGCACAACTGAGGCCTTACAGAAATATGACTGGCTGGAAGACTATTTCTGGAGATCAGTCCCTGTTGATCAGGATAAATATACAGCCGAGGCAGCACTGAATATGACGCATGGATACTTCATCAGGGCCTTGCCATTTCAGAAACTCGAATACCCTGTCCAGGCATGCCTTCTGGTCGCAGAAAATCATATAAGTCAAAACGTCCATAACGTCATCATTGTTGAAGAAGGCGCAGAACTACAGGTAATAACTGGATGCACTCTCTCGAAAAAAGATGCTGAGGGAATACATCTGGGCATTTCAGAGTTTTATATTAAAAAAGGCGGGAAACTCTCCTTCACAATGATTCATAACTGGGCTGATAACTTTCATGTGCGGCCAAGGACATGGGCAGTTGTAGAAGAGGACGGTGCCTTCATCAGTAACTATGTTCTTTTAAAACCTGTAAAGTCAATCCAGGCCTTTCCCGTTGCCTATCTCAAAGGAGACAGGGCCTCTGCAAAATTTAACACTGTTGTTTATGGACTCAAAGACTCATACATTGATCTCGGTTCAAGGATAATCCTCGAGGGCGAAGATACGAGAGGGGAATCTATTGCACGGACGATTTCCGCTGATGAAAGCGTAATCTATGCAAGAGGAGACCTGGTAGCAAAGACCAAGGGCTATTGTTTAGCTCACCTCGATTGCCGCGGAATAGTTTTCTCCAACAAGGGGAAAATTTTCGCGATACCGCAGTTAGTATCTGAAGGCGCATTAAAGGCAGAGTTATCTCATGAAGCATCCATAGGTCCTATTGCTGAAGAACAGGTTGAGTATTTAATGTCACGGGGTATTTCCAGAGAAGATGCTATTTCCGTGATAACTTCTGGGTTTTTAAATTTAGATATACCCTTCCTTCCACAAGTTATCGACAGTAATATCAAGGAGGTAATACAGGCAACTGCTAAGGAGTCAATGTAGGAATTGTTTTAGTTACGATTGTAGGCAATCAAGCAATGCTAATTTGTAGTCGCCTCCCAAGTGCCGCAGCAACTCGCTCTAATGTTGATAGCTTGATGTCCTCTGCGTGATTCTCAATTCTTGAAATTGCTGTTTTCTTAGTTTTAAGTCTACGAGCGAGTTCTTCCTGAGTTAATCCTGCTGCTTCGCGTGCCTGACGAAGCATAACACCAACTTTAAACTGTTCGTATCCCTCATCAAAACCTTCAGCAAACTTCCTGTCTCTCTTTTTTCTTTCACTTATATACTTTTTCAGATCACTCATGTTTTGTCCTCCTTTTTAGAAAGTCTCTCCTATAAGCTTCTGCCTTTTCTATTTCAGATTTAGGCGTCTTCTGGGTCTTTTTTATAAATCCATGGGTTAGCATAACTACAGAATTGTTTACGAAGAAACAAAATATGCGATAGGCATTTGACCCAAACTGGACTCTGCATTCCCATATTTCTTCTGTCCCAACAAGCTTTTTAAAATATGATGATGGAACTACATCTAAATCTTCTAATAGACTAAGCACCCATGTTATCTTCTGTGCAACCTTTCCGGGTAAAGAGTCAAGGAATTCTTGTATCGGGCATTTACCATCAGAAGTTCTGTAAAAGGTAACAATTCTACTCACAAATTATGTTAACCTGCATGTTAACTCTTGTCAAGAGCATTCTAAGAAGGGCTAAGCTTCTGGGATTAACCTCTACAAGTCATAGACAAACATTCAGGTTATTTGTCGTTGTGGGCATCTTACAATAAATGATTTTTGAAGGTGCGACCCTAATTGCTAATTGAATTCCTCTGTTAGACACAGTTGCGGGCATCCTTCTGAAATTTTGCAGAAAAAATCAAAACCAGACCCCTGTCTTTTTATTTCCCATTTTCGAACATCCAACTCAATTGCATCGACACCTAATTCAATTGCCTTCTTAAAACTTTCCAAAGTGTTCTCAATTTCGTATCCCCTTGCGCCTCTATGACCGACTTTTAAAAACATTTTTATTTTCTCTTTTGGTTTAGCTCGCATTGCTTTGTTATATTGCAAGACTTGACCCTACATACTATGTACGGAGCCTCTTTAGCAAATAATTCATTTTAATTTCTTGAGTCTATGCCAGATTCTTTCTTTGGGCTTTTCCCAAAACGATTTTATTTTCACCCATTGTCCAGTTTCAGCATTGACTGAAAATTTATAACCATCCATGTCTTGGATCACTATTGCTTCAATTTTCGGTTCTTCTTCATACTCCATTAGAAATCTGACAATTTTTACGTCCCAAGCATCAAGGCGAATGGGCAATTCAACATCTTTAATAGCACCCTCCAAAAGTCCACCATTTTTATGTTTCTTATAGATATCAATAATTGCAGTTGGTCTACTGCTAATATTTCTTAAGACAAGTTGGATTTGAAGGCAAGAAGAAAGGTCCTTACCGCCGTAAATTATTTTTCTGAACCATATCTCTAATTTTGCCCTTCGTTTCCACATTTCTAAAATGAGCGTTGAAAACAGAGTAATTATGCCAACAATAAGCGTAATGAAGGGTATTGTTGAAGACCGAAGATTAAGAAAGGGAATAGCAAGAAGAATAACTATGACAGCGATAACGGATCTTGTTAAAGGCCAATCGATCATTTAGTTTTGTCCTTGGCTATCTATATAAAAAATATTTTGTCGAATGTCATATAACGGTTTCGGTGTTTGTGAAGCCCGAAGGGTTTTGGCGTAAGCCACAAACAACGTGTTAGATGAAGTTGCCCTACTCTAACCGTTTCGTTATCCACCAAACAAACACACCTAGTCCAAAGAACGATAATGCCGTCTCAATGACAGTCAATAAACTACCACTAATCCCAACAGCAGAAAAATTATCGTGTCCCATAATTAATGCGGTTTCAAGCGAATATAGAAAAGCATCAAACCATGTGGGATAACCTTGTGGCGAAACAATAAGATTGTATCTGTGGTAGATATACGGAAACCCCCAAAATACCATAAAAAATATTAGCAGGATAAGATACCAAAATCCCCATCCAGCTAGCCATTCCGTAATACCATGGTGAAATCTTTTACTATGAAAATAGTAATGCATTAATGCAGAGCGCTCCTTTGTTCTAAACTGTTCCGCCTCTAGTAAATTGCCTTGTTCAATTAGGGCTGATTTAAGTAATCTGTAAGCGATAGCAATGATTCCATATGCTTTACTTCGATCGTTATTTTTCAGATAGTGCATCTCCATTGTTTTAATCCCATCTTTGATCAGTTTCTTATCAGAAGATTCCTTCTGGATTTGCTGCGCACCCGGAGGAGCATGTTCAATAGTCCCATAAGTGCGGATGAAATTAAGGGCAGCTTTATGGTAAAGTTTCGCTGGCCAATTTGGGTCATTTTTACTATGCTGTGTTTGTTCTGCTTTCTTAGCGCTTTTAAAGAAAAGAGGATATGCCATATGTGGATCTCCGGCACGTTCCCTATGTTCTGCGGCCCACTGATACACCCATGCTAATTTATGCATCTTGTCTTTTTGTTCATGCAACTCATATGTTTCCATGATATGATAATCCAGAGGCCATTTTTCAGTAACAGGTTGAGCAGAATCGCCTTGCATTTCAGATAGTTTCCCGATTGCTTCCCATAAAGCTGGTATCTGTCTGAAGTCTTGTGCCTTTTCAAATTCAACAGCAGCATGAAAAAAGGACTCTATAGCATCGGATATATTGTTGTTTTTAACGAAATTCAAACCCTTCTCAAGATGATTCCTCGCTTTTGATGCATGATCAACCGATTCTGTGGACATGTGGCATTACCTCATTACGTTCCCATAGTGGGGCAATTTCATCGTTCGAGCATTTACGAACTTGCGAAGCAAGTTAGGCGGAGTGAAACGAACCCGTAAATGCTTTGTTGTCCGAAGTTCTACCCCTAATACTTTTCTATCCGATAAACGCTTACTCACAATTCTCTCGCATTAAGCTGAAGGGTAATAAAAGTTCCAACACAACGCGTAATCAATAACTGTTCGCACAACACTCACCGAGAGGATGCCAATCGCAAGCTTTGGTTCGCTTGCGCCTGCTGTAGGAGGAAATATGCCAATCGCACCAAAGTAAATGACTAATACTCCAGTAGTAATAAGGTTAATCAAGGCCCAACGGAGTTCTGCTTTTGGCTTCACCTCTTGGGAAAAACCTATATGTGCAGCAAATCCCCAAATAGTGTCGATAGATAAAAGTGTTGCCAAACCCCATGCAAAAAACTGAGGTGTTGGGAGTAAAACTGCAAGGGCTAAAAGGAAACAGCTTTCGATAAAGAGAATTGAGAAATCGGCAAGAAGGGCACCAGTGCGGACCTGCTTTCCGCCTTTCTCCACATAGGTGATATCTAAGTGCCGCAGAGCACCGTGATAAAACGGAATCAGAGTCACTAAAAAAGCCAGAAAGAATGGTACTAATTCCAACTTAATTGGCACAGCCCCCCGAGTAGTATCGATAAGATTAAAGATTGCTAGTGAAAGCCCTAATCCTACGATAACTGAGTAAAGATTTTCCAAGTTCCGAACGGAATTCGCTTGTGCCTCGCTCATTGTTTATTACTCCTCTAATTCTAGCCCAGAATTTCGGACAACGTTCCCGTTGGGGGGCATTCTTAAATAGAACAACCGTCCGATTTTTTCTCAATATACGCTGTTGGCCGATTCACTTTAGAATTAATTCTTGGCCAATAAATTTAAGTAAGACCCCTTTTCCCTCAGTTGATAAGTCAACCGAAAAATATAAATCAGGTCCTCCTGGTTTTTTGCAAGCTTTAATATCTTCAATCATTTTTTCGAACCTCTGCTTAGATAATCCTTCAAGTGGCTTATTGAACGGTATAAGCATACTTTGTAAATCTCCTCTGTCTAATAATACTCCGCCAGGGCCAATTAACCATAAATAACAACCTTTTTTTAGAGCAACATCAGTTAGGTTCCAACTATCCCTTCTTTCATATATTTTCTGATTTAATATGGTATCAACTGATGAGCAAAGAATGTAATTATGGATAAAAGGTCCTATTATTTCTCTATTCACTTTTTTAATAAGATCTTTATTATGTTCTGGTCCTCTTTCACTACAATATACACGTGCCGCTGATCCTTCTTTATAATGATATTTAGTCGTAACAAATTTGGGGAATCCCTCAGGAAGACCCAAAAGAGATGGTAATGTTATAACAAATGGGACTTTTGTCCTTGCTAAAATTAGCCAATCATTTTTGTTAATCTCAACACCCTGTACATCTATGTTATCAGCAGGAATTTCCCATGAGCTAAGTATACTCGGTCTTGGAACATCTCCTTTAGCAACTATATTCTTGATAAGTTGTTGTGCTTTTTCTTTAGACATTTGTAAGTATTTTCTTTGTGTTATCTCCTCCGAAGCAATATTTCCTTTGTTTTTTTCAGAAGATTGTGCCCCAATTTCTCCGACAGATGACCTGAACCACCCAAATAATATTAGACATGGAATCAAGCCATATATTGCAACAACAAATGTGAAATTTGTTATGAAAACATTTTTCTTCATTCCTTACCTCCTGCTCCTGTCAGACTAAAAACTGTTTCGTCTTATGCCCCCAATGGCGTATAACATTTTGCGCACGGGCGTCGTTTGCAAGCTGGCGTGGGTGTTGCCTCCTTCCGAGATCCATGACAGATTGCAAATGCTCCTTACACCTGTGCGCTTGTTATCTGTTGCCGTGGGCGATTCCTTTCTTATTTGCGGACTTTTTTAAAATTACATGTAGCGCTTGCAATGAAATCATGCTGTAAATTATTCCAAAATAAAATGCGATCATGCTTGTAACGATTGTCGCATTAGAGACAATGCGCTGAAGTAGATCGTCATAATTTTTCTTTATTAAAATGAAGTAGCCATATTTCAAGATTGTTGCACCAATAAAAAGTATTACTGCGTGAAATAATCGCTCACCAGCGGTATAAAAAGTATGTTTTTGGGCTTCATCAGTTGTAGAAGAACAAGCTCTGAATGATAAGCTAGCCAAAGCAATCGTAATGCCGATTGCAGAGAAAAGAACTTTATACTGATCGGCTTGATTAGCATCTTGAATATTCCAGATAGTAAATGAAAATGCGATATACAAAAATGCTATAGAAAATACAGCATCGAACAGGATAGTAGTCCAGAAATTCAACCTCTCTTGGAACAAATTCTTTAGATTTTCAAGCTCTTTTTTCATTGTCAATCTTTAAGCGCCCACGATAAGCAGATAACGTTCTTGGCACAAAAGAAGCCCATTAGGTTTTGGACTTTAGTCTTTTGTGCCATGTTAGATGAAGTTGCCAACTTAAAATATTTTTACACATTTTTTTCATATGCTTTTTCACAAAACTTATCGAACTCAGATAGAAGAATACTGCAATCTTTCTGATGTTGTCCCTTCCTTTAGTTGAAGTAAGAAGGACCCTGTCAGACATAGCCTA